>PMZT01000298.1 GCA_003170085.1 Planctomycetia bacterium
GGCGGCCCCATGTGGCCGCCCGCCATGTCCTTGAGTAGCGTTTATGGAGTGACGTGTATGCGCTGGTGCCTGGCCGCGGCTACTCTCGGCATCGTCCTCGCCTCGGTCGTTTCGGCCGCCGACACGCCGCTGGGTCCCGGCAAACCCGCTCCGGCGCCGCCGCCGGCCAAGCAGCCCGTCGTTCGCGTCGAGTGGCGAACGGACCTGGAGGCCGCCAAGAAGGAAGCCACCGAGTCCGGCCGCATGGTGTTCATCTTCTTCTCGGCCGACTGGTGCCAGCCGTGCAAGTTGATGGAGGGCGGCACGTTCGTCCAACGCGTGCTTACGCAGTACCTCGAGGCGCACTACGTCCCCGTGAAGGTCGATGACACGAAGGACAAGAGTGAGGTCACGAAGAAGTATGAGGTGCGCCTGTATCCCTCGATCCTGATCCTCGGGCCCGACAACGCGCCGCTGCACATGGTCCTCGGCCCGTACACGGCCACGCAACTGTACCCCATTCTTCAGCAGGTGGCGGCGATTCCGCAGTTGCTCGCGAATCAGAAGAAGGCCCCGTATGATAGCGAGGCCAACTTTGCCATCGGCAACGCCCTGGCGGCCCTGGACCACCTCCGACGTGCCGAGCCGTATCTGCGCAAGGTCGTCGAGCTTGATCCGCGGAAGGAGGGCGGCCGGTTGCGGCAGACGCGGCTGATGCTGGCCATGGTGCCGCTGGAAGACGGCGATTCCGACCAGACCCTCAAGAACCTGGCGGCGTTTCTGGACGAGTTCCCGGGATCGCCCGAGGCGCCCACGGCGCTCTACTACGTCGGGGCGGTGCTGTTCCGCGACGGGAAGCTCCTGGAGGCGCGTCGGGCGTTCGAGGCCGTCCGCACGAAGTTCCCCAAGGACCTGAAGGCCTACGATGCCGACCGTGCGATCGAGATGATCGATGTCCGCCTGCGTGCCCAGGCGGAGGCCAGGAAAGCCGCGGCCGAGAAGAAGCCGCCCGCCGAGGCCCCCAAGAACGCGCCGGACGCGCCGCCGAAGGCCAAGGCGGACCCCGCGCCGTAGACTGCCCCGGCGTAATCGCGTGGCGGCGCCTCAATTTCCGTTCTTGAGGTAGTGGGCCAGGTACTGGCCGGTGTAACTCGCCTTGACCTTGACGATCTCCTCGGGCGTTCCCTCGGCGATGACTTGCCCGCCCTCGTCGCCGCCCTCCGGACCCAGGTCGATCACGTAGTCGGCGCTCTTGATGATCTCGAAATTGTGCTCCACCACGAGGACCGTATTGCCCAGGTCCACCAGGCGATTCAGCACGTCGAGCAGGCGCTGGATGTCGGCGAAGTGCAGGCCCGTGGTCGGCTCGTCGAGGACGTACAGCGTACGCCCCGTCGACCGCTTGCCAAGTTCCGCGGCCAGCTTCACCCGCTGCGCCTCGCCGCCCGACAGCGTCGTTGAGTTCTGGCCGAGCGTGATGTAGCCGAGGCCCACGGCCTCGAGGGTCGCGAGTTGCTCGGTGATCCGCGGGAAGTTCTCAAAAAACTGGACGGCCTCGCTCACCCGCATCTCGAGAACATCGGCGATGCTCTTCGTGCGGTAGGCGATCTCGAGCGTTTCGCGGGCGAAGCGGCTGCCCTTGCACTCGCGGCAGGTTACGTAGACGTCGGGCAGGAAGTGCATCTCGACCTTGCGGACGCCCTGGCCCTGGCATGCCTCGCAACGCCCGCCCGCCACGTTGAAACTGAACCGCCCCGGCCCGTAGCCGCGCACCTTGGCCTCGCGCGTCTGGGCGAACACGCGGCGGATGAGGTCAAAGATTTTCGTGTAGGTAGCCGCATTGGAGCGCGGTGTGCGACCGATCGGGCTCTGGTCGATCTCGATGATGCGGTCGATCTGCTCGACGCCCTTCAGGCGCGCCAGCGCCCCCGGCTTCTCGCGGCTGCCGTACAACTTGCGGCGGACGGCCGGCACCAGCGTCTGGGCCACCAGCGTGCTCTTGCCCGAGCCGCTGACGCCCGTGACGCAGGTGAGGCACCCCAGCGGCAGGCGCACGTTGATTTTTTTGAGATTGTTCTCGCTCGCGCCGGTGAGGGTGATCGTCCTGGTCTTCCGCACGGGCCGGCGTTTCCTGGGCACGGAAATCGTTTGGCAGCCCGCCAGGTATCGCCCCGTAAGCGATTCCGGGGACGCCTCGATCTCCTCGATCGTGCCCTGGGCGATGATCCGGCCGCCGTGCTCGCCGGCGCCGGGACCCATGTCGATGAGGTGGTCGGCCGCGCGGATCGTCTCCTCGTCGTGCTCCACCACGAGCACCGTGTTCCCCAGGTCGCGCAGGCGCATGAGCGTGTCGAGGAGCCGGCGGTTGTCGCGGGCGTGCAGGCCGATGGTGGGCTCGTCGAGCACATAGCATACGCCCACGAGGCCGCTGCCGACCTGCGTGGCCAGGCGGATCCGCTGCGACTCGCCGCCCGAGAGCGAACCGGTCGAGCGGTCGAGCGTCAGGTACGCGATGCCCACGTCCTCCATGAACCGCAGGCGGTTGCGGATCTCGGAGAGCACCTGCCGGGCGATGATCGCCTTGTCGCCCGTGAGCTTCAGCGACGCGAAGAACGCCGACGCCTCGGCGATGCTCATCGCCGTGACCTCGTGGATCGCCCGGTCTCCGACCCTGACGGCCTGCGCCTCGGGGCGCAGCCGCGCGCCATGGCAGGCCGGGCAGGGCTGCTCGCTCATGAACTGCTGGAGCCAGCAGTTCACGTAGACGCTGCCGGAGGTTTCCTGGATGCGCTTGAGGCTCGGCAAGACGCCTTCCCACGCCTCCGCGCCATTGCCGCGGTCGGCGGGGGCCGCGCCGCCGTGGAGCAGGGCCGTCTTGATCCGCGCCGGGAGGTCCTCAAAAGGCGCTGCGGCATCGACGCCGAAATCCCGGACGAACCGGTTCAGCGCCTCCTCAAAGAACGCGCGATACCGGCGCGGCCCTTCCCGCCACGGGGCCAGCGCCCCTTGAGCGAGCGACTTCTCGCGGTCCGGCACGACGAGGTCCTCGTCCAGCTCCATGTACGTCCCCAGGCCGTGGCACCGCGGGCAGGCCCCATAGGGGCTATTGAAGCTGAAGAGCCGCGGCGTGAGTTCCTCAAAGCTGATGTTGCACCGCGCGCAGGCGTAGCGCTCGCTGTAAAGGGTGGTCTTCCACTCGCCGCGGGGCATCTCGTGGCTGACGGCGACCAGGCCGTCGCTCATCCTGAGGGCCGTCTCGATCGATTCCGTCAGCCGCTGACGCACGAGTTCCTTGGCAACCAGGCGGTCGACCACGGCCTCGATCGTGTGGCGCTTGCTCTTCGCGAGGCTGGGGATGTCGCGGATCTCGTGCAGGTGGCCGTCGATGCGCACGCGGACGAACCCGTCGGCCACGATGTTACGGAGCACGTCCTTGTGCTCGCCGCGCTGGCCGCGCACCAGCGGCGCCAGGATCATCAGCCGCGTGCCCGGGGCGAGGCGGAGCACCTGGTCGACGATCTGCTCGGTGCGCTGCTGGCGGATTTCGCGGCCGCACTTCGGGCACGTCGCCGTGCCGACGCGGGCATAGAGCAGCCGCAGGTAGTCATGGATCTCCGTGGCCGTGGCGACGGTCGAACGCGGGCTGAACCCGCCGCGCCGCTGGTGGATGGCGATGGTCGGCGGCAGGCCGTCGATCGCGTCGACGTCCGGCTTCTCCATCTGCTCGAGGAACTGCCGGGCGTAGGCCGAAAGGCTCTCGACGTACCGGCGCTGGCCCTCGGCGTAGATCGTGTCGAACGCCAGGCTCGACTTGCCGCTGCCCGAGAGGCCGGTGACGACCACCAGCTTGTCCCGCGGGATCCTCAGGCTGAAGTTCTTGAGATTGTGCTGCCGCGCGCCTTGGATGAAGATGGACTCGTCGTCGCCGCCGGCCGCAACGGCCGGGCCGACCGGTGTCCGGCTCGATTGGACGTCCTTTTCCACTCGCCACTCCTGTGTGCCGCAAACTTGCAAAGCCGAACCTCGTATCTTAGCCGAAAAGCGAGCGCGTGGCAAGCAAAGCGTTAACTCGCGGGAAATTACTGCCGATAAAGCAGTGATCTTGAGACGGGAAGGGTAGTGACGCTGGAAACGGTCGCGGAAGCCACAGGCTTGGGCTAACGGCCGAAAACGGCGGGTGACTTTATAGACTGGCTTGAGTAGAAGGAGATTTTCGCCGAAAGAGAAGCGATGTTATGCAAAGTCTGATGTTTGATCCGGCGAAATTTGAACGATTTCGACAAGATCGTAACCCTTTATAATTGCGTTGGTTACGCGTATCACGTCGGCCGGTCCGTCCGAGGCATTCTCCCCCAGATTTGACACCACGCAGCCTGCCATTAGATTAGCCGATGAGAACTGCACCTGGATTTGCTCCCCCTGTGCTTTTTGTTCATTCAAAAGTGTTAACTTAGTGAGCCCGGGCAGGATGGGTAAGCAGTTCCCCGGATCGGCAGTCGCGGGTGTGAGGGAAGTAAGCCCCCGCGAAGCAGCGGTCCAGAAGCCCGGGGCTCGGAAATCCACCGGTGGCCGGCCAACGTGGCTGGAGGCCGAAAGGATACAGACCAAACTCCTGGGGTCGCATGGAACCCTCAGGCAGAAAACTTGGAAGGAGACTTACAATGAGGCGCGGAGCGAAAAAGGGCTTTACGTTGGT
>PMZT01000138.1 GCA_003170085.1 Planctomycetia bacterium
AGTGGGAATACGCCTGCCGCGCGGGTACGGCCATGGCATTTTCCTTTGGCGACGCCGAAAGCGCCGTTGGCGATTATGCATGGCACGATGGAAACAGCGGCTATACGACGCATCCCGTCGGCCAGAAGAAACCGAACGCTTGGGGTCTCTACGACATGCACGGCAACGTCTGGGAATGGTGCGCGGATTGGTACGGCGATTATGCGAGTGGCGCGGTAACGGACCCCCAAGGCCCGGCGTCCGGCGAGCATCGCGTTTTGCGCGGCGGTTCATGGGACTACTACGGCTCGGAAGGTCCCGGCAACTGCCGTGCCGCGATTCGGACCGGGTGCTGCCTTGACGACAGGACCAACTACTACGGTTTTCGGGTGGTCGTGTCTGTTTCGGCCCTTGGACTTTGATCGCCCTTTGCATTTTACGCTTTTACCCTTTGCGTTTGGATGTGACTGTATTTTCTGGCGTCCGCGTTTGCCTTCGTAGGGGCGGCCCCATGTGGCCGCCCCGCTTTTGATGTGGCGGTTGCCCCCCGGTACACTGAAACAACAACAGGGCGGCCACATGGGGCCGCCCCTACGCAAGAAACCACCTGCCAGAATTCGCAGTCACACCCGAGACTTCCCGCCGCCGCGTTTTGCTTTATCCCTGCCCCCCCTGCGGCCGATAACTAGTTGTGCGGGGGATACTGCCGCTTGAGCGGCCAGGGCGAGGCGTGCGCTGCACCGACACCGGTAACCTGAGGCAGGAGTTGCAAGAAGCTCGCGCCCACATTGCGCGGCTCGAAGGGTCGCTGGTCGAGTCGCAGCGGATGGCCACGGTGGGGCAACTCGCCTGCCGCATGGCCCACGAATTCAATAATGTTCTTATGCTCATCCTTGGCCGCGCCACGCAGGCCCTCAAGTACGGTGACGCCGAACTCAAGGAAGAGGCCCTCCGCAAGATCGTCGAGAGCGGGCAGCGCGCCGCCGACATCATCCTGAGCCTCAAGGATTACATGGCCGGCCGCCAGACGCAGAGCCAGGTCATCGCCGCCGAGGCCCTGATGGAGGCCGCCGTCAACCTCATCGCCTGGGATCTCCCGAAGAGCGGCATCCAGGTCGTACGCCAGTACGAGTCCAAGGCCCTCGTCCGCATCGTGCCCGGCCGCCTCGAGCAGGTCCTGCTGAACCTCATCCTCAACGCCCGCACCGCCATGAAGCAGCGCGGCGGCCGGCTGACCGCCCTCGTCGCCGACGCCGAGACGCCCGGCTACGTGGCCTTCCGGATCCAGGACACCGGCTGCGGCATCCCCGAGGAACATCTCGATAAGATCTTCGACCCGTTCTTCACCACGCGGCCGCGCAGCAACGGGAACGACGATTGCGGCACGGGCCTGGGTCTGCCGGTGGCCCGCGATCTCGTTCACCAGGCCGGCGGCGAGATCGACGTGGAATCGACGCCCGGTGTCGGCTCAACCTTCACCGTTCTTCTTCCGATCGCCAGGGATAACGAGTAGGCGCCAGCCTACGGGGGCTCGACCGGGGCATGCCGAGAGGCGTGCCCCGTTTTGTTGCGCCGCGGCGTGACAGAAGGTTCGCGTTGCGGCTTGACAATGAGTCCCCTGAGAAGCCATAATCCGGGAACGAGGCAAGGAGTCTGGCCATGACCACGTCTGAGGCAACCGCCGAGGTTTTTCTGACGGCGCTGCGGGCGCTGCCGAAGAAGCAACGCGAGGCGGTCCTGGCGCGTATTGCCGACGAACCCGGCATGCGGGAGGACCTCCTGGACCTGGCCCTGATTGCCCGTAGACGCCATGAATCCTCGCGGCCCCTGCGCCGCCGCACGGCCGTACTCACCTGAACCGGTGGCATGCCCACAGCCAGCCCGCCGCAACGGGCTGAATCCTCCCCCGTATTTTGAAACCTCCCCCCGTCCCGCGCATTAGAATAGGTGACGTGAACACCGGACCGAAGGGCCGATGATGACCGCAGCCGTGGCATGGGAAACCGTAAAACGCGCCGCAGGAGGCGATTCCGCCGCCAGGCAGAGCCTCGTCGAAACGACGCTCGACAATCTCTGGGGCCTGGCCATGCGGATGACGCGGCGACCGGATGACGCCGATGACATCGTTCAGGAAACCTACGCGCGGGCCTTCGCAACGCTTTCGGGCCTCCAACCCAACGGCCGCTTCGAGGGCTACCTGGCCCGCATCGCCACGAACCTCATGCTGGAGCGGTGGCGGCGCAAGCAGGCAAGGGCCGAGATCCCCGACGACACCGTGGCGCCCCAGGCGCTCGAGCCCTGGCAAACGGTCTCCGATCTCGAGGACGAGCGGCGGCGCCTTGCGGCCATCTGGAAGGCCGTCAGCCGCCTGGCCCCGGAACCCCGGGCCGCCATCCTTCTTTACTATGCCCAGAGCCAGTCGTGCGACGAGATCGGCCGCATCCTCGACGTGCCGCTCGGCACCGTCAAGACATGGCTTCACCGCGCCCGAAACCAGGTGCGGCACGACGCCGAGGCCCTCCTTGCGAGCGAGCCCGCCGCCGGCCGCATGAATATGGGAGATGCACCATGAATACCCTTTGCGAACAGTTCTCCGAGTGGCTGGATGACGTTCCGGAGCAGCCGCTGAGCGACGCCCTGGCCGCCCACGCCGCATCGTGCGAGGCCTGTCGCCGGCAACTGGCCCTCGAGCGATCGATGCGCAGCGGCCTCCCGGCCGGCGCCTCGCTCGACCCGTCGCGACGGGCGGCGCTCAGGGGCCGCATCCTCGCGGCGCCGGCAAAGCGGCCGGCCTTCCGCCTCCTGCGCTGGTCGTGGGCGCCGCTGGCGGCCGCGGCGGCGGTCGTGCTGACGGTCCTCGTCTTCCACCCGTTCACGAAATCGCCCGTGGCCCCGACGTTGCCGTCGGACCTCCTGGCCGACATCCTGGGGCCGCTACCGTACATCGGCAGCTCGGCTCCCGAGGCGTCTGACGCCACTCCCGCCGCCGCCGAGAGTTCGCCCATGGGCGACATCCTGTCGGCCTTCCTGGGCGATTTCGAGGGACCGATGAATGTGGCCCTCGGCACACTGGACGCTTCCCGCGCGGCCGTAGCACCCCGTGCGGCCGACGCTAAACAATGACGCAGCTTCCTTGTGATTGAAAGGAGTCGTACCATGAGAACGTTGAAAGTGGCGATCCTGGCCCTGGTGCTGGCGGGCCTGCGGCAGATGCTTATGGAGTCGAAGTTCTGGGGGGCCTTCCAAGACACCCAGGCCTTCCTGGAATGGCGCGCCAGCCCCAAGTATGACCAGGCGCAAGAGCAGATCGACCAGTTCCTCGACAAGCTCGGGATGGACGAGAACGCGGCCCTCAAGGCATACCTCGGAGGCACTAGCGCGCTCGTTCTCCTGCCCTCCGGCGACGTCAAGAAACCCCACGGCGCGGTCCTTGTCGAGACCACCGCCGAGATGGCCGCTCGTCTGGTCGCGGCCACCGGGGCCGCCGAAAGCAGGAAGCATGGCGACATCGTGATCTACACGGTCCAGAAGGAGAAGCGGACCGACGCGATGGCCTTCGCCGGCGGCATNNGTCATGGGCAACGCCGCGGAGGACGCGCTCGACCGCGTGCTCGACGTCATCGCCGGTAGCGCCCCCGCGCTCGCGGCCCGGGAGCCGTTCAAGGCCGTGACCGCCGGCCTGCCGTCCGACTGGCGCACCCTGGCCTATGCCGCCCAGGTGCCGCCGCACAAGCAGCCCGGCGCCGTGGCGATGTATCCCACGGACAACGGCCGCCTGCATTTCGAGTGGCGTATGCTGGGCACCGACGAGGACTTCGACCTGAACAAGCCCGTCGTCCTTACAGGCCCGAGCGCGGTGCCCGACCGGGCCGTGGCGGCCGTCAGCACCGTCTTCTATCCGTCGCTCATCTGGGAGAAGGTGAAGGCCAAGCTGGGCGCCGACGAGGCCGGCGCGCCGAAGCTGCATAAGGCTGAAATGTTCATCCGTGGATGGTTCCCCGGCCAGACGATGGAGACCCTTACGGGGGCGTTCGGGCCGGAAGCGTCGCTCGCCCTGCTCAAGCCCGATACGGGCGGCGCGCCGGGCCTGCTGGCCCTCGTCAAGCTGACGGCCAGCGGGCGCCCCGTGGCGCAGGGCTTCAAGGACGGCCTGGGGGCCAAGGCGATGCTCCTGGCGGCGCTGGCCGATCCGAACAAGCCTGGCCCGAAGCTGAACGTCCGCGAGGAGAAATACGGCGACGCGTCGCTCCTCATCGTCGAACTGCCGGACGTCCTCGAGAAGATCGTCGGCGACTGGGCCAAGGACATCGCGCTCACGGTGGCCGTGACGGACCAGTGGCTCATCGTCGGCACGAGCGTCTCGGGCGTCAAGCAGACGCTCGACTGTGCCGCGGGCAAGGGCGCGAGCCTGGCCGCTTCGCTCACGAAGGACGGCGAGCGGGTGCCCACCGACGCCGTCACCCGCTGGGGCGTTCTTTCACCCGCCAGCGCATCCGACATCGTCCTGGGCTTCGCCGAGAAACTGGCCGGCAAGGAGAAGGTCGACCAGGCCAGGAAGCTCACGAACCTGGCCGAGCTGCTGAAGCTCATCAAGCGGTTCACCTGGCAGCGGACCGATGCGCCGGGCATGGCCACCGGCAAGGCCGATATCCAGGCGATTGAATAACCTCGCGTGGCATAGTTGTGCCATCCGCCGCGCGGTGGGCCTCCCGACCCACCGCGCTTCTGTTGCGCGATGCGGCCGCCGGGAACGCGGCGGGTCGGGAGACCCGCCGCGCATAGGGCTACGGGCACGCATGAATTACTTTAGTCCGACGCCGCGCCCGCGTATAGTATAGCGGTTCCGAAAGGAGCCTCCTATGATGCGATCGTCGCTTTCGCGCCGTACCGTCGCCACCCTCCTCGCCGTGCCGGCCTTTGCCCTGCTCCTGGCCGTCGCGGTCGCCGCGGCGACCGCGGCCGCCGAGCCCGCCAACCTCGTTGCCAACGGCGACTTCTCGCTGGCGACCGGCGGCAAGCCCGACAAGTGGGACTTCTCGGGCGACGCGAACGTAACGCAGTCGCTCGGGGTGGCCCAGGACGACAAGGGCCGCCCCTGCGCCAAACTCGTGTGCACGCGGCTCGACCAGAAGTCGCCCTCCAGCCACGCGATGCTCGCCCAGGTGGGCGCCGTCACGCTCGTCAAAGGCCGCCTGTATGAGTTCTCCTGCCGCGCGAAGGCCGAGGGCATGCGCGGCCGCGCGGTGGAAGTGGCCATCCAGGACACCCGCAGTTGGACCAACGTGGGCCTGTCCGATTCGCTCCGCCTCGGCAGCGAGTGGAAGACTTTCAAGCGTGTGTTCCTGGCCGGGCAGGACGTCGGCCCCACCAGCCGCCTCCAGCTTTGGTTTCACGAGACGGGAACGCTGTACGTGGCCAACGTGCGGATCGTCGAGGCCCCGCGCGAGGAGGTTGAGTTCACCGACGCGGTGCCCCCGGCCGGCGGGAAAAATCTGGTGCGGAACGGTTCGTTCGAGGTGGGCGCCGCCGGCTGGTCGTCGCTCGGCACCGGCGCGGGATGGGGCGACCTGGATCACCTGCACGGTTCCATCGAGACCGGCGACGCGCCGCACGGCCGGTCGTTCCTGCGGATCCCCGTGGGCGGCGATCAAACACCCCTTATGTATTTCGACTACTACGAACCCGTGGCCAAGCGCGAGCTCCGCCCCCTGGCCGCCGGCCGCGGCTGGATCAAGGTCGAAAAGGGCGCCCCGTACACCCTCTCATGCTTCCTGCGGGCCACGGAGGACGGCGTCCCGGCCGTGCTCGGCATCGAGTCGGGCGAGCCCGACGGCCGGCTGTCGCCCCAGCGGCTGACCGTCAAGCTGACGAAGCAGTGGCAACGCTATACGTTCACGGTCCGGCCCGATCACCGGTACGCGTTCCCGGTCGTGGGTCCGTCGCTCTCGGAGGAGCGTGCGGTCGCGGTCGACGTCGACGCCGTGCAGTTCGAGAAGGGCGAGCAGGCGACCGCCTTCGAGCCGCGCGCCGCCGTGGAGTTTGCCCTCGAGCCGTCGCAGCCCGGCGGCATCTTCGTCGAGGGCCAACCGGCGGCCCTTCGCCTGCGGGCGTGCAACCACGGGCCGGCAAAGGTGCGGGCCGCGGTCGCGTTCACCATCACCGATTACGAGGACCGACCCGTCGCGTGGCCGAGCCAGACGCTGGAACTTCCAGGCGGCGAGCCGGTCGCGCGCGATCTGCCGCTCGCACCCGAGTGGAAGGGCTACTTCCGCGTCCGGGCCACCGCCGAGGCCGGCGGCCGGACGGAGACGGACGACGTGCGGCTGGCGATCGTCCCGCAGCGCACCGCCGACGACTCGGTTCTCGGCTTCAACCACGCGTTTACGACGTCGTACCTGATCGGCCTGGCCTCGAAGGCGGGCGTCACGTGGTACCGCGACTGGTCCGTGAAGTGGCAGCACATCGAGCCGAAGCCGGGCGAGTTCCATTGGGACGTGGCCGACGCGCAGATCGACCGCGTCCTGAAAGAGGGCGTCCACGTGGCGGCGCTGCTGCCGCCGTTCCCGTCGGCCGACTGGTCGAGCACCGCCCCGGACGCGCTGCCGGCCACCGGCTACCCGGGCGTACGCCTCAGGCAGGCGTTCGCGCCGAAGGACCCGGCGGAGCTCGGGCGGTTCATCGGCCAGGCCGTCGAGCGGTACAAAAATCGCATCCATGTATGGGATTTTCTGAATGAGCCGATCTACACCGACTACTCGCTGCCGGCCGGCCTCTCGAAGAAATACGGCGGCAAGGGCTACACGCCGGCCGATTATGCGGCGCTCCTCAAGATCGCGGCGGCGGCCATGCACAAGGCCGATCCCGGGTGCGAGGTCCTCGGCGGCATCGGCTCGGGGCCGCTCAACATGACCCGCGAGGTCATCGAGGCCGGGTGCCTCCGGTACGCCGACCTCTTTAATCTCCATATCTACCCCGGTGCGCGGTCGCCGGAAGGCTACGCCGCCGACATGGACACGCTCCTGGAGTTCATGGACGCCCACGGCGGGCGCAAGCCCGTCTGGATCACCGAGTTCTCGTATTATGGGACCGACGATTTCCCCCGGCGGCCGTTCTTTCCGAGCCCGTCCGCGTGGTCCGAGCCGCGGTTGCTCGAAAACGAGCGCCAGTGCGCCGACTTCACCGTGCGGTTCTTCGCCATCATGCTCGCGCACGGTGCCGAGAAGATATTCATCCACGCCGGCGGCAATGGCCGGGTGAATCAGCCGAACTTCGAGTGCGCCCTGTTCGCCGACCAAGGCGCGCCGCGTAAGCTCCTGCCGGCCCTGGCGGTCTTCACCGACCTCGCGGGCCCGGCGCCGAAGTCGGCCGGCAACCGGCGCCTGGGCGAATCGGGCTGGGCCGTCGCGTTTGAGACGGGCCGGCACGCCCTCGTGGCGTTCTGGCAGGACGGCGATGCCCCGGCCACCGTGGCGGCGCCCGCGGCCGCCGACGTGCGGTGCCTCGACATCATGGGCCGCACAATTTCAACACAACCGGTCCGCCTGTCGTCCTCGCCGGTTTATCTGGTAGGCCCCGCGGGCAAGGCCAGGACACTGCTTGAGGCGCTCCGCACCGCCGCGCCATCACCCAAGGAGTAACGCATGAAATGCCGGATGCCGGTTGCCCTGTCGATCCTCATGATGACCGCCGCCGCCCTCGCTGCCGCGCCCCCGCCGCCCGCGCCGAGTACGGAGGCGCCGGTGCGGCTCGACTCGGGCCTCATCACGGGCGCCGCCGTGAGCGACGGCGGGGTCCGCGTGTACAAAGGCATCCCGTTTGCCGCGCCGCCGGTGGGGTACCTGCGGTGGATGCCGCCGGCGCCGGTCGCCGCGTGGAACGGCGTGCGGGCGTGCGCCGAGTTCGGCCCGTCGTGCGTGCAGCCCAAGCCGCTCATGCGCGGCGAGATCGGCAAGCAGAGCGAGGACTGCCTGTACCTGAACGTGTGGACGGCCGCCAAGGCGCCGGGCGAGAAGCGGCCGGTCATGGTCTGGATTCACGGCGGCGGTTGCACCACCGGATCGGGCAGCCAGCCGTATTACGACGGGGCGGCGTTCGCACGGGCCGGCGTGGTGCTCGTGACGATCAACTACCGGCTCGGCCCGTTCGGATGCTTCGCGCATCCGCTCCTGTCGAAGGAATCGCCGCAAGGCGTCTCGGGCAACTACGGACTCCTCGACCAGATCGAGGCCCTCAAGTGGGTGCAGCGGAACATCGCGGCGTTCGGCGGCGACCCGGGATGCGTCACGATCTTCGGCGAATCGGCCGGGTCGATGAGCGTGTGCCGGCTGATGATCTCGCCGCTGGCGCGCGGCCTCTTCCACCGCGCCATCGCCGAGAGCGGCGGGGCGCACGGCCGCAACCGGGGCCTCCGCGACACGCGCGAGGGCATGGAGCCGATGGAGAAAGTCGGCCAGGACCTTGCGGCCAAACTCGGCTGCGATAAGGAGAGCGACGTCCTGGCGGCCCTGCGCGCCAAGAGCGCCGAGGACGTGCTGGCGGCGTCGGACCCGGCGCAGGGACTTTTCGGCAAGGGCATCAAGTGGGGATGGATCGTCGACGGCTGGGCGATCCCCGAAGACCCGCAGGCCCTGTTCGAGGCCGGCAAGGAAGCGCCCGTACCGTTCCTGCTCGGCACGAACGCCGACGAGGGGACGGTCTTCACCTCGGCGCTTCCGATCAAGCACCCGGCGGGGTACCAGGTGCTCGTGCACACGCTGTACAAGGAACACGCGGCCGAGATGCTGGCCCTCTTTCCCTGCGCCAACGACGACGAGGTGCGGCCGGCGCTCAACCGCCTGACCACGGTGCAGTCGTTCGTGGCTCCGGCGCGGGCGCTGGCGACGCTGCACCAGAAGGCGGGTTACAAGGCGTACCTGTATCACTTCACGCGGGTGTCGCCGCACAATCGCGACCGCGGCATGGGGGCGTGCCACGCGGGGGAGATTCCGTACGTCTTCGCCAGCATCGGCCGCGCGCCGGGCTTCACGGAGAAAGACTTTGAAGTATCGAAGACCATGAATGCGTGCTGGGCCCGTTTCGCCGCCGCCGGCGACCCGAACGCCCCCGGCCTGCCCGCCTGGCCGGCCTACCTGGCCGCCACCGACCAATACCTCGAGTTCGGCGACACGGTCGAGGTCAAGAACGGGCTTTACAAGGCGGCGTGCGACCTCATCGAGAAGCTCTGGGCAAGCCGGAGCTCCGGCAAGGCCGTGCCGGCGCAGCCGTAGGCAAGGGGCAAGAGCTGCGGCCCAACGCCAGTTAGTACTACAACGCTACTTGGTAGATTGGCGGTTAGCCCCGGCAGGGGCGTCTTTCTTAGCCCAGGGTGAAGGGCGAAGCCCGAACCCTGGGTACGCATAAGAAGTACGGCTATCAAGCCCCATCGGGGCGCCTTGGGCAGATGCGTCTGTGTGCCAATCGTTCGGCACGCCCCTGCCGGGGCTTAACCCTGCCAGGGGCCACGCTTACCCAGGGCTCGACTTCGGCTTCGCCCTGGGCTAAGAAAAGCGCCCCTGACGGGGCTTGTCGGTTGAAACTCATGGCGCTGTCGTATTATGCCGCGGCGGGCTTGAGTTTGCCGAACATGCCGAGGACCACGATCAGAATCACGCACGCCGCAACGGCGCACGCGCCGCCGAATCCGAACGCCACCGCTGCGCCGAACGACGCGTACAGGGCGCCCAGGATCAGGCTGGCGGGGAACTTCGCGATTCCGTCGCAGAAGTACGCCAGGCCGTAGGCGGCGCCGCGGACCTCGGGCTTCACGAAATCGGCGACCACCGCCTTCTGAACGCCCTCGGTAAATCCGTAGAAGAGGCCGTAGGCGATGAACAAGGCCCACGCCTGCCACGCCTCCGTCGCAAAGCCGAAGCCGAAGTACACGGCGGCATAGATGACCCAACCCACGAGCAGCGTCTTCGCGCGGCCGAAACGGTCGGCGACAATGCCGCCGGGCATCGTGAAGACCATCTTCGCCACGTTCAGGACGAAGAACATCAGCGGCAATTGCCACGGGAAATCCCACGCCTGCGCCATCGCGGTCTGTTCCTCGGCGGAGAAGCGGAGCTTGTAGCCGAGGATTTCGCCGGCGCGCAGCATGAGGAACAGGTCGGACGAGTTGGCCAGGGCAAACACCAGCAGCGCCGCCAGCAGGCCCCAGAACTTCCGGTCATACCCCGCCCGGAAATCGAGTTGGACCTTCTTCTTGATCGGCGCCTGCGTCTCGCGGACGAACAGGATGGCGATCAAGGCCAGCGCCGCCGGCGCCGCCGCAATAATATAGATGATACGGAATACGTCGGCGGGCTCGTGATGGGCCGTCGGGTCAACCGCGTTCAGGTGCTGAAGGTACGGGAAGAGAAGCATGACGAGCAGCACGCCGGCGATCTGGCCCACGCACGCCCCCGCGTGGTCCATCATGCGATGGAACGAGAATGCCTTGGCCAGGTGGTCCGACGCCACGGCCCCCGCGACGAGTGCATCACGCGGCGCGCCGCGGACGCCCTTGCCCACGCGCTCGAGGCTCATGAGGGCCAGCACGTGCCACGGCATGACTGCAAGAGCAAGAATCGGCTTCACGAACGTCGACAGGCTGTAGCCCAGGCCGACCAGGAACTTACGGTTGTTGATGCGATCCGAAACGAATCCCGAGCCGATCGTCACGAGGCTGGCAACGCTCTCGCGCAGGCCCTCCACCAGGCCCACCCAGACAAACGAGCCGCCCAGGAGGGCGATGTAGAACGGCAGCGTCCACATCATCATGTCGCTTGAGGCGTCGGTCAGGAACGACACGATGCCCAGGAGGAGGACGTTGCGCGGCAACGAGGCCCTGACCTCGCGCCAGAACGCGCCACCCGATTTCGCCGGCGCCGCCGGCGGTTGTTCGTCGCTCATGTGATGATGCTCCATGCTTTGCGCGGCTGATTGCTCAATTTTCGGAGAGTACCCGAAGGTTTTGCGCGGCGGGTCTCCCGACCCGCCGCGGACAAGGACCGACCCACGGGCACTTGCCCCGTCACTTACTGCTGAAGAACATCGACTTCCATCGCCACGGGCTTCAAACCGGCCAGATTCCTCGCACTGGACCAGAAGTAACCCTCCGCACTCCGGACCAGGCCAATGCGAACAGGGTTGTTGTGAACATACTGAATAACGTTGGCCAACTCCTTCGGATGGGTGATGGCATTATCGTCAAAGCGACGCTCCCACAGGTCACCCTGTTTTTCGGGCATCAACCGGCCCCAAACCCATTTCTTGAGGTTGCAGACAACGTCACTAAGGTTTGCGCCGGTCTCCTGTGCGACCAAGTGCACGTGGTTGGCCATCACCACGAAGCTGTACAACTTCCAGTCGCCCCTTTGCCGGTAGAACGAGAGTGCGGAAACGACCGCCCGCTTTGATTCGTCCGAAGCGAAGACATGAACCCCGCCCTCGGTGCGCATAGTGAGGTGGTAGAAGTGCCCCTTCTCAAAGTAATGTTTCACGCGAGGCACGGCGGCGCCCTCTTGGGTACGTTGCTCCCGTTCGGCGCGGCGGGTCGGGAGACCCGCCGCGCAATCCTTTAGTTATCCGCCTTAACCTTTGCGTATCCGCCGCGCAAATCCCCGATTATCCGCGGCGCAAATCCCCGGCTATCCGGCGTCACGGGCGGTTCGTCGATTCATAGCGCTGGGCGATCGGCATGCGGCGGCCGAAACCGAACGCGCGGCTGGTCACCTTCAGGCCGGGGGCGGCCTGCTGGCGCTTGTACTCGTTGCGGTCGACGAGGCGGGCCACCCTGGCCACGACGGCCGAGTCGAACCCCGCCGCCACGATCTCGTCGGGCGACTTCTCTTCGCGGACGTACAGGTCGAGGATCGCGTCGAGGACGTCGTACGGCGGCAGGCTGTCCTGGTCGGTCTGGTCCGGCCGGAGCTCGGCCGACGGCGGCTTCGTGAACACCCGCTCAGGGATCGCCGGCTTCGCGAACGTCGTATTCACATGTCGCGAAAGCTCGTAGACCATCGTCTTGGGCACGTCGCTGATCGACGCCAGGCCGCCCGCCATGTCGCCGTACAGCGTGCAGTAGCCCACGGCGATCTCGCTCTTGTTGCCGGTCGAAAGGACGATCGACCCGAACTTGTTCGAGAGCGCCATGAGGATCGTGCCGCGCACGCGGGCCTGGACGTTCTCCTCGGCGATGTCGGGCGCGCGGCCGACGAAGGCCTCGGCCATGGCGGCCTCGAACGCGCGGTGCGGCCCGTCAATCGGGATCGTCATGAACCGCATGCCCAGGTTCGCGGCCACGGCGCGGGCGTCCTCAAGGCTGTGCGTGCTCGAGTAGCGGCTGGGCATGGCCACGCCCAGGACGTGCTCGGCCCCGATGGCCTGGGCCGCGAGGCACGCGACCAGGCTCGAGTCGATTCCGCCCGACATCCCCAGCACCGCGTCCTTGAAGCCGCACTTGCACATATAATCGCGGATGCCCAGCACCAGGGCCTGGCGCACGGTCGAGAGGTCCGGCGCCACGGGGGCGAGCATGGCCGCCGCAGCGCAGCCGTCGGGCAGATCGACGATGCCCAGGTCCTCTTCGAACGCCTTCAGCCGTCCGACGACCTGGCCTGCGGCGTCCATGGCGAAGCTGCCGCCGTCGAAGATAAGCTCGTCGTTCCCGCCCACCTGGTTGACGTAGACGACCGGGCGGCGATACTTGACCGCCTGCACCCGCACGAGGGCCTCGCGCTGGGCGTACTTGCCCACCACGAAAGGCGACGCCGACATGTTGACGAGCACGTCGGCCCCGGCCTCGACCAGTTCGGCGATCGGGTTCCCGTGATAGAACCGCGCGGTCGGGCCGGCGGCGTCCTCGATCCAGATATCTTCGCATATCGAAAGGCCCAGGCCGCACCGCCCGAGCATGACGACCTGCGGCCCGTGGCCGGGCTCGAAGTAGCGCATCTCATCGAAGACGTCGTACGTGGGCAGAAGCGCTTTGTACTTCGTTGCGAGGACGCGGCCCTCGGAGATCAGGGCGGCGGCGTTGCGCAGGGGCAGGCCGCGCAGGCCCTCCGTGCGATCGACGAAACCCACGAGGAGCGCGGTCCGGCCCACCTCGCCCACCAACTGGGCAAGGGCGGCCAGGTTGTCGGCGATGAAACGCGGCTTGAGCAGGAGATCCTTCGGCGGATAGCCGATCAAGGAAAGTTCGGGCGTGACGACGACGTCGGCGCCCAGCGCGACGGCCCGCCGGTAGGCGTCGAGGATGAGGCGCGTGTTGCCGGCGATATCGCCGATGGTCGGGTTCAGTTGAGCCATTGCGATTTTCATGGCCTCTATGGTAGTCGCCCGCCGCGGGCAAATCAACAAACGGCGCGGCATCTTGCTGCACGGGGCGGCGGCGGCTACGATACCGTGGGGGCCGGACTTCAGGAATGATGCGAGGCGTGATGATTCGGAACCTGCGGCTCATGGCGGTGGCGGCGGCGCTCGTGGCGACGGCGGTGGCAACGCCGCGCAGTCGGGCCGAGATTCCGCCACCGGCCAAAATGGCGGCCGGGGTGATCGTCAGCGGCCGCACGTCGACCGCCAGGAACGTCGAGACGGCCTGGGTGGGCCAGGAGATTCCCAAAACGTTCTCCGGCGACCGGCTCAAGAATTGCCCCAAGTTCTCCTGGTGGGTCAGCCGGCACTACGCCCTCAAGACCGATTATCCCGAAGAGAAGGCCCGGTTCTACCTGACGCTGCTGGAGCAGGCCTACCCGTTCTACGTCGAGCTTTTCGGTCGCGAGATTCCGGGCCTCGACGAGAAGCGGATGGCCGTCTGCTACGCCTCGAGCAAACGGGGGCTGAGGCAGGCGATGGACTCCGACGGCATGGCGTGGGACTTCCAGGGCGGCGGCATCACGTTCGACGGCCTCAACTGCTCCTACGCGTACCCCAGCGGCGACCTCGACTACCACAAGCGGTACATCGTTCTACACGAATGCACGCATCTGTATCAGCAATGCCTTGCCGGGTCAACCTACAACACCCCGCCGTGGTTCTTCGAGGGCGTGGCCGACGCGCTGGCCAGCCACGTGTACGATACGGCCCGGCGGCAGCTCACGGTCTGCGTGCTCGACAAGCCGACGACGACCGACTTCTTCGACGCCGGCATGACGAAGTTGCAGCAGCCGGGCGTGACGGCCGAGATGATCCACGACACCGGCGACCGCGGCGGCACCGCGCGCGGGCTGCCGTTCCTGCTCGTCCACTTCCTGATGGACGATCCGGACCGCCTCCAGAAGTTCCGCCTGTGGCGCGACGAGATGTTCCGCGCCAACAAGCGTGACCGGTGCCTGGCGGAGTCGAGCCGCCTCATAACCGAGCTTTTCGGCCCGTGGAGCCGCATCAACGCCGATTTCAAGGCGTGGACGAGCGCCCGCCGGCAGACGTTCCACTACGCCGAGTGGGGCTGGGAGCAGGACGCCGACACGCCCTGGTCCTACGGCTTCGCCAAGGAGGGCCGACTGTCGGAGACCGACGTGTTCCTCGCGCCCGGCGACAAGCCCGCGTACGCGCCGTGGCGCATGGATTACCCACTTCAGCCGATGTCGCCGCTCGTGGGGCCGGTCGAGCGCGGCACGGCCGAGCCGTCGGTGGGCTGCCTCATCGATTTTTCGCGCACGCCGCGCAAGGGCTGCGCGGGCCTTGGCATGGGCGTGATCCTCGGCCCCTCACCGCCGCCCAGAAACGGCGAAGAAGGCAAGACCGAGGGCGAGAAGCCGGCCAGCGGCGTCAAGGTGATCACTATCGGGCCTGAAAAGCCCGCGGGGCCGGCGGCGGGGTATCTGGCGGTGCTCGTCGATAAGGGCGAGGAACTGGTGATCGACGGAGCGGCGCTCGGCATGAAGCCCGAGCGCACGGCGATCCCGGCGGAGGTCCAAGGCGCGATGGCCGCGGGCGGCCACCAGGTCGGCCTGACGGTGCGGATCGCGCCGGCGGCGCTCGTGGTGACGCTTCGCGCCCGCGACCCGAAGGCCGGTGCCCCCGCCGAGTGGCAGGCCACGTGCCCGCTGACGGCGGCGCAGCGGCAGCGGCTCCTCGCGCAGCCGCTGGCCCTCCTCAGCCGCGGCGGCAGGCACGGCGTTACGCCGTACTTCGACGACCGGCGCCGCCCGGAGCCGGACCTCACGGTCCCTGCCCCGCCGAACCGGTGGCGGAACCCCGGCGACCCTCTGCTCGATGGACTGTACCACGCCGCGCGGCGGCTGGGCGCCAAGACGCCGGCGTCGCTTACGGCGCTGCGCGAGAAGATGCGGGCGGCCGCCGACAAGGACCCGGCGGCGCAGCAGGAGGCGGTGGCGGCGTACGAGAAGGCGATCGCGCAGGTCCAGAAGGACGTGGAATCCTGCGGTGCAGCGGCGGAGGCCGTGCGCGCCGCGGTCGACGCGCTTCGCCCGCCCGCGCAGGCCGGTGCCCGCTAGGGCCGATCCGGGTATAATGGCCGGCGCCATTGCGGCGGGGCGCCGTCTCATGTCGGACCGCCCAACGAGGAGAGCGGCATGACCATCGTGAACCCGCAGTTCAGCCTGGGCCTGCCCGGCCTCGACCGCATGATCCGCGGCGTCATTCCCGGCGACAACCTCGTGTGGGAGGTCGATTCCGTCGACGACTACGCCCCGTTCGTCAAGCCGTACGTCGAGAACGCCCTGGCCCGCGGGCAGAAGGTCATCTATTTCCGTTTCGCGTCGCACGCGCCGCTGATCGGCCCGGGAACGAAGGCCGAGATCCACGATATCCGCCCCGAGGACGGCTTCGAAACGTTCATCTCGAACATCCACAAGGTCATCGAGACAACGGGGCGCGGCGGGTTCTACGTCTTCGACTGCCTCTCGGAGCTCGCCGCCGACTGGTACAGCGACCAGATGCTCGGCAACTTCTTCATGCTCACATGCCCGTACCTGTACGACGTGGAGGCCGTGGCGTACTTCGCCCTGCTCCGCAACCGCCACTCGACCCGCGCGACGGGGCCCATCCAGGAGACCGCGCAGGTGTTCCTCGACGTCTATCGCCACAAGGGCCGCCTGTACGTGCACCCGCAGAAGGTGCAGCAGCGGTACTCGCCCACGATGTACATGCTGCACGCGTGGCAGGGCGACGAGTTCGAGCCGGTGCGCGAAAGCGCCACGATCTCCGAGATTCTGACCGCCGTGCCGCGCCTGCACCCCGAGTCGGAACATTACCGCGTGGGCGTGTGGCACCGGACGTTCCTCGAGGCCGAGGAGGCGCTCAATGCCTTCCGCCGCGGCGAGGGCACGCGAGAAAAGGTTCAGGAGTACTTCTACCGTCTCGTGCGGATGGCGCTTTCGCGCGAGGGGCGGCTCCAGAAGCTCGTTGAGAAGTACCTGACGCCAGAGGACCTCATCGAGATAGGCAAACGCATGATCGGCACGGGCCTGATCGGCGGCAAGGCCGTGGGCATGCTGCTGGCACGGGCGATCCTGAGGCACGCCTCGCCGCGGTGGAGCGCGCTCCTGGAGTCGCACGACTCGTTCTACATCGGGTCCGACGTGTTCTACACCTACCTGGTGCAGAACGGCATCTGGCTGATGCGCCAGCGGCAGATGGACTCGAATGTGCTCCTGCGCGGCGCCGAGCGCCCGCGGCAGCGGATGCTGACCGGGCACTTCTCCGAATACATTCGCCACCAGTTCGAGGAGATGCTCGATTATTTCGGCCAGTCGCCGATCATCGTGCGCTCGTCGAGCCTGCTGGAAGACAATTTCGGCAACTCGTTCGCCGGTAAGTACGAGAGCGTCTTCCTGGCCAACCAGGGGCCGCGCGAGAAACGCCTTCAGGACTTCCTCTCGGCCGTCCGCACCATCTACGCCAGCACCATGAGCGAAAAGGCCCTGAGCTACCGGGTGGCGCGCGGCATGCTCGAGCGCGACGAGCAGATGGCCCTGCTCGTCCAGCGCGTCTCGGGCTCGGTCTTCGGCAACCTCTTTTTCCCGCACATCGCGGGCGTGGGCCTCTCGGTCAACCCATACGTGTGGAGCGAGTACATCGACCCCGAGGCGGGGATGATGCGGCTCGTGTTCGGCCTGGGCACGCGGGCGGTGGACCGCGCCGACGACGACTACACGCGCGTCGTGGCCCTGAACGCCCCCGACCGCCGGCCGGAATCGAACTTCGACGAGGTCAGGCGGTACTCGCAGCGGCGGGCCGACATCCTGGACCTTGGGGCCAACCAGTTGGTCTCCGACAGCTTTTCGGCCATCGCGCGGCGGTGCCCCGACCTGCCGCTCGACATCATCGCCAGCCTCGACGAGGAGCAGGCCCGCCGGGCCACCGAGGGCGGCGCCACCGACGCGTTCCCGTGGGTCATCACCTTCGACAAGCTGTTCACGCAAACGGCGTTCGTCCGCGACATGGCCGAGATGCTCAAGATCCTCCAGGAGGCCTACAGCTACCCCGTGGACGTCGAGTTCACGGCCAACTTCTTCAGCGACTCGTCGTACAAGATCAACCTCGTCCAGTGCCGGCCGCTGCAGGTCAAGGGCGGCGGGGCGATCACCGATCCGCCGGCGAGCCTGAAACCCGAGGACCGCATCCTTGAGGCCCACGGCGCCGTCATCGGCCAGAGCCGCCTCGTGCCCGTCCAGCGCATGATTTACGTCGAGCCCGCCGTCTACGGCCAGTTGCCGCAGGCCGAGCGTTACAACGTGGCGCGGCTGATCGGCCGGCTGACGCACGCCGAGGGCGCCTCCCCCGGCACCATCATGCTGCTGGGCCCCGGGCGGTGGGGCACGACCACGCCCTCGCTCGGCATCCCGGTCCGGTTCCCCGACATCAACACCGTCTCAGTCCTGTGCGAGATCGTGGCGATGCGCGACGACCTCGTGCCCGACGTGTCGCTTGGCACGCACTTCCTGAACGAACTGATCGAGATGGACATCCTGTACCTGGCGCTCTTCCCGACGCGGCCCGACAATTTTTTGAAGAAGGAGTTCTTTGCCTCGCGGCCGAATCGCATGGCCGAGCTCCTGCCCGACGCCGCCGACTGGGCCGGCACCATCCGCGTCATGGACTTCCCGGACGCCGACGGCTGGGCCGTGAAGCTCCACGCCAACACGCTGAAGCAGAAGGTGGTGTGCTACCTGGAGCGGACGTAGATTGATGGGTGGCACGGCCTCGTCGAAGATCCGCCGTGGCGGGCGCCTTTGCGTGGCCGTGCTTCCTGCGATAGGGGGGTGTGCCAACCCTTTCTGGCAACCGCTATTCCGGTGGGTGGCATGCCCACGCCGCTGTTTGCGTGGGCATGTTCCGACCCGGCCGCACAACATGCCCACGCAACGGATGGCGTGGGCATGCCACCCGGCCATAAAACATTGGCACACCCCGATAGGGGGTACGGTCTATGCGGCGGGCGAGCACATGCTTTCGCAACGGCGCGAAAGCATGGCACCCACAAGAACAGTGTTGGCGCACCCCTACGAACTGCTCTCGGAAGTGTCGGTGGCCGGGCAGACGACCGTGAAGCGGCGCATGGCCAGAAGTTCGCCGCCGCAGTAGAACTCGAAGATGTAGGTTCCCTGGACGTGGAAGATGAGGCCGCGGGCCTCGATGTTGAGGTCGGTCACCGCCAGGGGGTCCATGAACTCCACCTCGCCGCCGGCCTCGAAAATGATTCGCTCGTCCGGCGCGCGGCACTGGACCAGGAACGGCATGCGTCCGTGGCCGTCCGTCACACTGATAAAGATGTGCATGCGGTCATGGCGCACGGGCACCTGCGGCGTCGAGATCATGTCGAAGAGGCCCACGAGCGCCATTTTCTTGGTCGACTCGTCGCGCAGGACGGTGTCGCACACGACCATGGCGAGCGCGGTGGGTTTTCCGGCGTTCCGGCCGTTTTCGGTCATCGGTCAGGCCCTCGAAGAGAGCGACAGACTACCACGGCGGGCGCGGCGCAGCAAGTTTTGATTCGTTTTCCGATTCCCGTGGTTCTTTTCCGTTCGCTTAATACTACAGCGCCACGGTTTGCGCGGCGGGTCTCCCGACCCGCCGCGCGAANNTAGCGGTGGGGCGGGAGACCCACCGCGCAATGGCCTACGTGGCGTTGTCGTATTAACCGCCTCAAACCGTCCGAATTTTATTGCCATAATCGCCCGCCTCCGCTATAGTTGTCAGGCTGGAATTGACCCGGGATGGCGGCATATAAGTGCCTGTCCCGCAAGGAGTTATAGCAGCCGTATTCGGCCGGAGGTGGCCTCGAAGTGAGTCGACTGAATCATCAGGAAAACGTCCAGGAACTCCTCATTGAAGAGGAGATGAAAGACTCGTATCTGACCTACGCGATGAGCGTCATCGTCAGCCGCGCGCTCCCGGATGTCCGCGACGGACTCAAGCCCAGCCAGCGCCGTATCCTGGTGGCGATGAACGACCTCGGGCTGGGGCCGCGCAGCCGATACCGCAAGTGTGCCAAGATCGCCGGCGATACCTCCGGCAACTACCATCCGCACGGCGAGGCGGTCGTCTATCCGACCCTCGTCCGCATGGCCCAGCCGTTTGCCGAGCGCTACCTGCTGGTCGACGGCCAGGGCAACTTCGGATCGATCGACGGCGACCCGCCGGCCGCCATGCGTTACACCGAGGCGCGGCTGGCGTCGGCGGCGATGGAGCTCCTTGAGGACCTCGACGAGGACACCGTCGACTTCCAGCCCAACTACGACGACACCCGCGAAGAGCCCACGGTCCTGCCGGGCAAGTTCCCGAATCTCCTGTGCAACGGATCGAGCGGCATCGCCGTCGGCATGGCCACGAGCATCCCGCCGAACAACGTCAACGAGATCTGCGACGCCGCGCTGGCCCTCATCGACAAGCCCGACATCGAAGTCAGGGAGTTGATGAAGATCGTCAAAGGCCCCGACTTCCCGACGGGCGGGCTGATCTGCGGCCGTCACGGCATCGCCGAGGGCTACGCCACCGGCCGCGGCACGATCACCGTGCGTGCCCGGGCGCACACCGAGGAGGCCCGCGGCGGCCGCAAGAGCATCGTCGTCACCGAGATCCCCTACGGACAGATCAAGACGCGTATCATCGAGCGCATCGCCGATTGCGTCAAGGACGGCGTCATCGACGGCATCTCCGACATCCGCGACGAATCGGACCGCGAGGGCATGCGCCTCGTGATCGAGCTGAAACGCGACGCCGACGAGAACGTCGTCATCAACCAGCTTTACCATCACACGCCGCTGCAAGACACGTTCTCGATCATCAACATCGCCCTCGACAAGGGCCGCCCGCGCACGATGAACCTCAAGGAACTGCTGGTGGCGTACAAGAACCACCGCATCGAGGTCATCCGGCGCCGGGTTCTCTTTCTCCTGAAGAAGGCCCGTGCCCGCGAGCACATTTTGTTCGGCCTGCTGTACGCGGTGGCCAACATCGACGAGATCATCGAGATCATCAAGAAGAGCCCGGACGTGCCCACCGCCAAAGAGCGGTTGATGAAGAAGGCATGGCACTTCCGCGTCACGAACCTGCCGGGCAAGAAGAGCGATGAGGCCAACAGGCTCCTTCTGGAGGCCACGAAGGACGCGCTCAACTTCACGAGCCTCCAGGCCGACGCCATCCTTGGCATGCGTCTCCAGCAACTGACGGGCCTTGAGGTCGAGAAGCTGCGCGACGAGTGGGTCGAGGTCCGCAAGCAGATCGAGGAGTACGAGGCGATCCTGCGCGACGAGCGACTGGTCCTCAACATCATCGCCGAGGACCTTCACGAGATGAAGGAGAAGTACGGCGACGCGCGGCGGACCGAGATCGTGGCGGCCGAGGCCGGCGACTTCGACATGGAAGACCTCATCGCCGAGGAAAACTGCGTCGTCACCATCAGCCACGAGGGCTACATCAAGCGCATGCCCCTGACGAGCTACCGCCGCCAGGGCCGCGGCGGCAAGGGCATCATCGGCTCGACCGCCAAGGAAGGCGATTTCATCAAGGACATGTTCATCGCCTCCACGCACGATTACATCCTGTTCTTCACCACCATGGGCCAGTGCTACTGGCAGAAGGTGTACGACATCCCGCAGATGTCGCGGCAGTCCAAGGGGCGGGCCCTCGTCAACCTTCTCGAAATGCGCACGGGCGAGACCGTGGCCAGTTTCATTCCGGTGCGGGAGTTCGACGAGAAACAGCAGCTCATCTTCGCCACGTCGTTGGGTACCGTCAAAAAGACGTCGCTCGCGGCCTTCAGCCATCCGAAGCGCGGCGGCATCATCGCCATCAACCTCGATAAGGGCGACTTGCTCATCGACGTCGCCATCTCCGGCGGCAACGACGAAATCGTCCTCGGCACGCGCGACGGCATGGCCATCCGCTTCAAGGAGACCGACGTGCGCAGCATGGGCCGCGACACGACCGGCGTGCGCGGCATCCACCTCCGCAAGGGCGACGCCGTCGTCGGCATGAGCCTCGTCAAGCTTGACGCCAACTGGCTCACGGTCTGCGAGCACGGCTTCGGCAAGCGCACCGAGTTCACGGAATACCGCACGCAGAGCCGCGGCGGCACGGGTCTTATCAACATCCGCACGACCGACCGCAACGGCAAGGTCGTTGCCATGCTGACCGTCCGCGACGACGACGAGCTGATGCTCATCACGCAGCAGGGCCAGCTCATGAGGATCGGCGTCGACTCCAAGAGCATGCGACCCATCGGCCGCGCGACCCAGGGCGTCCGGATCATGCGCATCGACGAGGGCGACCGGCTTGTGGCAGTGGCCCGCGTGGCCGCCGACGAGGCCGGCGAAGAAGGCGAGAACGGAAACGGCGGCGAGGCGAAGTAGCCGACACCAGGTCGACCCCAGGCTGGATGCACATCAACTTTTTCACAAAGGGGGATAGTCGCCATGTCTGCCCCAGACAACAAGGATAGTGGTCGCATCGACTATGCCAGGCTTTTCGACATCCGCTACACGTTGACCGCCATCAAAATCTTATGGTGCGGCGACCCGGCGGCGGCCCACCCCGATGAGTCTCTTCGCCTGGAATTTGAGCGTATTGAGGCGCAACGGCTGCCCTTCGCCCGGGCACACAGCAGGCTCGTGCGGCGCGATTTTCTGGTGGGTGGAGTCTTAGTCACCGGTTCGGCTGCCTTTGCGTATCTACTGGAGGCCATGGACATGCCCTCGCCGGTGTCGGTCGTGCTTGTGATCGCCGCAATTGGGTGCTTTATCTTCGGAACGGTGATGGTCTTCAGACCGCGTCCGGTCCCGCCGGAACTGGCCGCATTGAGCAGTCGGAGCCTTGAACTACAGATGAAGGTTCGGGGCCCCACGTTCGGGTCTCGTCTCTTGGCTGCCGCATTGTGCGTGGTACTGATGGGGTGCGCAGCTGGCGTCGCGGCGATCATCTGGGCGGTCGTGGCATTCCTTCTAACCAGACACCATTGATAGACACGACGGCCGCAAAACGTCGCGAACACACGGCATTTTCGCGCGGCGGGTGCGGAGACCCGCCGCGCTCAGTTGGAATCTGGCGCTGTCATACTAAACACGTACGCGCCAGCGCCAGCGGCGGCCCTACGGCTGATGCGTCTCGATATCGCCGCTCGGCGCCGCGGTACGCTTCACGGCGCCCGCGCGGTGGCCCTCAATCCGCAACACGCCGCGATCGATCTCAATCCGGTCGAGCAGGATCCGATTCTTCCCCTTGCCCATGAAAACCGGTTTGCCGCCGAGGGCCTCGATGACCGCGCGGCTGAGGTCGAACGATTTGTCGTCGGCCGACGCCGCCTCCGACGCCGGGTGCCGGGCCAGCCGTTCGGCCAGCGCACGCAGGGCGCCCTCCATCACACCCGCGGGCAGCGGCAGCACACCGGCGCCCATCCTCTCGGGCACGACGCACAGGCTGCCATCGAGGCCCGCCTCCAGGCGCAGCGATTGCGACACGACCACGGCAGAGAGGCCGCTGCCCAGCCGCGTCGCAAGCACGATGCGGCCCGGCTCAAACCCGATGCGGAGGTCGCGGAGCGCCGGCTGCGGCGCCTTGCCCGTCTGCTCCTGCTCGGCCACGGCCAGGGCAAGCTTCGCGTTGGCCATCTCCTCCGTGACTTCGAGGTTCAGCCGCGTCCCGCCGCTGCGGTCCAGAAAGACGTTGCCGATCTGGTTCAGCACCAACTCGTTGAAACGGCCGGCGGCGGCGTCATCCAGGCCCATCGCCTCCGTGCGCCGGTAGACGCCCGGCGACAGTTTCACCAGGAGGATGCCAAGGAACACAAGCCCCGCCAGCGCCGCCGCAATGATGAGGGCGATGCGCCGTCGGCGCGACCTGGGACTAGTGGGCGTATCCATGCGGCCTCCGGCATGGGCCGCGACCGGCGCGGCGTACGTGTTTAGCGTTGCTGCCTGTAGCAGCGTTTGTGACCGCTCCAGGGCACCCACATGGGGGTGCCCCTACGATTCCGCGCGGCCGCCGATTTCGCGCTGCGTAGGGGCGGCCCCATGTGGCCGCCCGGCCGTTGTTGTGGCCTTGTAGGGCCACGGCATGCCGTGGCCGGCCGTTGTTTTTGTGCCGCGGCAGGCCAGAGTCCACGGCCACGTCAACGG
>PMZT01000249.1 GCA_003170085.1 Planctomycetia bacterium
CCGACTGGAAGGCGTGGTGGGCCAAGGAAGGCAAATAAGCGCGGAACGCGGAGCGCGGAGTGCGGAGCGACAAAATGACTTCGACACATTTAGCCGCCCGGCTTGCCGGGCGATCGCCTTTACCGAGGCACAACGATGCATCGTCCCTGGCAGATCGGTCTCGCGTTCGCCGCGTGCCTGTCGGTCGTCCTCTCGGCCATGGGCTGGGCGAGCGTCCAGGTGCTGCGCCTCGACCGGGCCGAGACCGAGGCCAAGCGCGTCGCGGAGCAGGAAGAGAACGTGCGGCTGGCGCTCTGGCGGATGGAGGCGGCCCTCGCGCCGCTCCTCGCTCAGGAGATCGGGCGGCCGGCGCAGGAATACTACGCCTTCTACGCCGCGCCGACCAACGTCAAGGGCAAGGTCGCTGCCAAGCCGGGGACCCCGGCCGCGACGATGTTGCCCTCGCCCCTTCTCCTGGCCGCGCGGTCGCCCCTCGTGAAACTGTATTTCCAGGTGGACGAGCGCGGGCGGTTCACGTCGCCCCAGGCGCCGGAGGGGGCCGCAAAGGACCAGGCCGACGACACGGGCGCCGAACCGCAGGACGCCGCGGCGGCGCAGAAACTGCTGGCGGACCTGCGGGCCCGCGTGTCGCGCGCGGACCTCGAGAGGGCCCTCCGCGAGACGCCGCAGCCGATGCCCGTCGAGGTCCCGGCGTACCAGTCCCTCGCCTCCAACCTCAACCAACCGGCGCAGACGGAGGAGTCTCAGCTGGCCGGGCAGACTGCCGACGTTCAGCATGCTCAGCCTCAGTCGCAGCCTCAGCAGTGGAAGCCCCCGCAGCAGGAACTGGTGCGGCAGGGGCAGGGCGGCCAGCAGGCCCGCAACGACATTGAGTACAACGCCCGGGCCCAGCGCGTCGTGACCGCCAATCCGGACAATCGCTTCTTCGGGAACCTGGCCCCCTTCAACAATGAGGTGGTCCCTTCGAGCCTCCGTGCCACATGGGTCGGCCGCGAACTGGTCCTCCTGCGCCGCGTGGACGTCGGCAAACAGGCCATCCTCCAGGGCGTCTGGCTCGACTGGCCGGCCCTGCGCCGGTGGCTCCTCGACGGCGTGGCCGACCTGGTGCCCCAGGCCGACCTGGTGCCCGTCGGGTCGGGTGTCGAGCCGGCAGCGAGACCCGCGAGCGTCGGGCGTTTCCTGACGAGCCGCTCCGGCCCCGACGAAAGCGCCGGGGCCGAGGCGCGTGGCCGCATGCTGGCGTCGCTGCCCGCGCGGCTGGTGGCGGGCGAGACCGCGGCGGCCCCGGCGACGGCCCTGTCGCCCCTGGTCCTCACGCTGATCGGCGCCTGGATATGCCTGCTGGTGGCGGCGGGCGCGGTCGCGGGCCTCCTGTGGGGCACCGTCGCCCTGAGCGAGCGGCGCGGCGACTTCGTCTCGGCCGTCACCCACGAGCTCAGGACGCCCCTGACGACCTTCCGCATGTACTCCGAGATGCTCGCCGCGGGGATGGTCACGGACGAAGCCAAGCGCCACCGCTACCTGAACACCTTGCGGATCGAGGCCGAGCGGCTGAGCCATCTCGTCGAGAACGTCCTGGCCTACGCGCGGCTGGAGCGCGGCCGGGCACGCGGGCGGATCGAGGCGGTGCCCGTCGCGCAGCTCGTCGAGCGCGTTCGCGGGCGCTTGGCCGAGCGCTCCGTGCAGGCGGGCATGGAACTGGCGGTCGAGGTGCCCGCCAACGTGGCCGCGATGCTCGTCCTGGCCGATACGTCGGTCGTCGAGCAGATCCTCTTCAACCTCGTCGATAACGCGTGCAAGTACGCCGCCGCGGCCCAGGATAAGCACATTCACCTCGTGGCCGAGAGGCGGGCGGGGGGCATCGTCATCAAGGTGTGCGACCACGGGCCAGGCATCTCGGGCGAGCAGGCGATGCGGCTGTTTCAGCCGTTCTCGAAGTCGTCGCACGATGCCGCCAACTCGGCCCCCGGCGTCGGCCTGGGGCTGGCCCTGTCGAGACGGCTGGCGCGTGAGCTGGGCGGCGACCTGACGCTCGAACCCGGCCCGAGCGGCGGCGCGTGCTTTGTGCTGAGGTTGATCAGTTAACTCCGCCACGGCCGCGTGCGTTTGGCGTCGGCAAGGGCCTTTCGGGCAATGGCGGTTTCCGCGTGTACAAGCAGTTGCCGGTGCAGAAGTAGGCCAACCTACCGGTTGCCACGCTGGGTGATGCGTTGTGGCCACCCGGTCTCTATTATCCTACTGTGCGTATGCGCTCCTTGTTGATCCACTTCAAGAACAAAGGCTCTTTGTTCTTCTTCGAAGATACAAGGTAGACTGCCCTCCTTGCTCGCGTGAGGGCAACAAGAAAACTGCAAACGTCTTGGTCTGTCACAAGGCTCTTATCCTTGTCTTTGATGAAATAAAGATCATCAAAGTGCGTTATGAAGACATAATCAGCAGCCAGGCCTTTGGAACCCGGAATCGTCGTAACCGTGACGTTTATCTTCCTGATGCCAAACTCGACACGAGGTTGCCCGGACAAGGTGAGTTGGTCGCGCAGAAACTCCTTTGCCATTGCTACTGGGTCAACTCCCAAGTGCTTCAAGACTTCGACCGCATGTTCATCATCTACTTCCCACTTACCTTTCCTTGCAGCACGGAGGACTCTCAGCAGCGATTTCACCTCTTTCTTCACGGCCGCCGGCAGGATGTTGCAAAATAGTGGCGTACTATCGCTGTCGCGCGTCTGCGCCAGGAGAGGCTCGAAATCGGCAGCCGGAAGCAGGGCCTTTGCAGTCACGCGCCAACCCAGATTGCCCTTAATGTCTTCAAGTAGAAGGTTCAGCCCGTCCAACAGAGTAGGTTCAGGACGCTCTTGATTCTCAAGGTAGTGGATGTTCTGAAATCCTTTCTTACGAAGAGAAGCCTGGATATCCCTACATTGTGTTCTCGTTGGTGAAAGCACCAGAACTGAGAACTTGTGTCTCACTTCTGTGGCGATCTCCTTTATGTGCTTCTGAATGAACCACGGTACTTGCTTCGGGTACACCTGGCCGTACACAAGCGATGGATAGCGCTCGCTCTCGCTATCTTTTTGTGGGTCGTCGAAGTACAGAAAGGGCTTCTCTATTCTGTCGCGAAGGTGACCTGCGCTCTTGGCGCCGGAGATGATGTCATTCGTTGCCTCGACAATAACCCGCGTGCATCGCGAGCAGTAAGGCAAAGCGAATTTCTGATACCCCGTTGCAGCATTGGCATGCCTTTTTCGAATATGGCCGGCACTTGCGCACCTGAGGGTTTCGTAGAGCGCCTGATCGTCATCGCCGGCAATCAGGACCGGACTTGTTGAAGCAAGCTGGTCGATCAGGGCGACCTCTAGTGCGTTGAAGTCCTGAAACTCGTCAACAACAACCTGCGTGTACTGAGGAATCTTGTCTGGATGTTCCTCAAAGTACCGAACTGCGGCGTAGATCATGTCCGAGAATCCATAATGCCCGTAGTACACCCGCCTCTTCCTGTAAAACTCAATGCTCTCGTTGCCGTCGGCTTTGCTGTGGAAAAGCGCATCAAAATCTACCTTACTGCCAAGGAGGGTTAGTGCATCCTGCCGGATGACCGTTGACAGCTTGGAAAACACACGTACCGTCTGTCCAGGGACCTTCTTTAACTGCTGCCGAGCGAAACTGTGTAGCGTCCGAACCTCGGAAAGGCCAAACAGTTCGAGAGAAAGATCTTCAACAAGGGCGTTCACGAAAGTCAGGGTGAGGCTTTTTGCCTTACCGTCCAAAACCTTTCGGAACAGAAAGGTCTTTCCGGTTCCAGGGCCGGCGACGACTATCTTTTTCCGTGCATCCGCAGCCACTACGTCATCAACATGCCTTTGTCGGTGACTTTTTGCCGCCTCGTAACGATCCGCTTGAGAGGTTGCGACCATGAGTGTTCCTCACTAATCGGGACATTCCCAGGGTTTAAGGGGGAAATTCCCTAAGCATTATGGTTCTCCTTCTTGCGCTTCGCGAAACCTTTCAGAAGGGCTATAATCCCCGCTAAAATTGCACCTGCTATCCCATACGTGATCACCTTATTCCAATCGAAACCAGTCCTTCGGTAGTCAGCCTTTGCTGAAGTGCCTTCCCCAATGTTTGCCGCTTGTATTTGATCCGCCAATACGCTTGTAGTGGTACGAACCCAATCAAGATCCTGCGCGGTTGCATACTTACTGTATACATGCGAGTACATGAGGTTCCCCTTGACTCTCATGATGGAAGTTGCACCAGCCACAAGATGGTCAAGCTGTTGCCCTTCGGCGGACGCTTGGCACTTGGCCAAGTAAGCGAATCCAATTGCGCCAGTCTTCTCCATAAAGACCCCAAGAGGTGCCGTCTCGCCGATCTTTAGGTTTAACGCGATACCATACTCTTTTGAAATCGTTTTCGACATTTGGGCTATGCGTGAATCCCTTGTGGCCTTGTCCTTCTCCAGAAGCGTGTACTGCTCTTGCCTAACCTGGCCCGCGAGTTTCGAAAACTCCGCCCCCGTAATACGCGAGTTCTCGAGTTGGCGATAACATTGCATGAGGATATAGCGGTCCAAAACCGGATCTTCCCCCTTCATGATTTGGCCAAGATCGCCCTCGGAGACAAAGACTGCCAGTAAGCGATTCTTTGGCGGAGTTACCATTTCCGCGAACTTTCGGGTTTCTGGAGACAACTGGCTTACTTCGTGGAATCCTGTTGGTGCGGGAATGTAAACCGCTTCGCCACCAACATCTACGGTTACGCCTTGTGTGCCTGCGATCGCTTGATGACCCTGTATCGCCAAGACCAGGAAAGCCAAGGTTGTAATGAAGGCGTGCATAGTCCCCCCTCCGTAAAGGCTGTTTGTGGCGCACTACTTAACACCGGCTGCGAATGAGTGCTTGCGCACCGGCGAGAATGTATGGCACCCACGGCAACATTGTACACAAGAGTTTTTAGGGCACAATACTTATATTCGCTCGCAAGACCATGCTTTCCCGCCGTGGCGGGCGAAAGCATGGCACCCGCCGGGAAAGTTATGCCACCATTGGTGAAGAGGGAGCCCTAACTCCGCCACGGCCGGGTGCGTTTGGCGTCGGCGAGGACCTTCTTGGCAATGCCGACGTCGTCGGCGATCTCGAAATCGAACATCCCCGCCAGGATATGGTCGGCCCCGTTCTCGTAGGCGTACTTGAAGGCGTCGGCGGGCGGAATCGCTCCGGCGGCCATCACCTTGAACGCCAGCCACGGCTTCTCCACCTTCTTCATCACCTCGATCGTGGCCTCGGGGTCGCGGCACCAGTAGCCGGGGTGCTCGGCGTAGGCGCCCTTGAGCTGGTCGGGTTTCGGGCCGCTCGGATACTTATGGTGATGGAACGTCTTGATGTAGAAGTCGGCGGGGATTTTCAGCCGCTCGCATTCCTCCACCACTTTCAGGTCGTGGCCGCCCACGCCCGACAGCGCCCCATGTTCCTTGGCGATCTCAACGGCCTTGCCGATCAGCTCGGCCTTGCCCGCGGCGGCAAGCGGGTCGGCGTGGACGCCCCACACGTAAATCGCCTCGCAGCCGTCTTCCTCGACAAGGCGGCGGACCTGCTCGGTGTACTCCTTCATGTCGTCGCCGATCGTGGCGGTGGGGCAGATGATCCACTGAATCTTGCCGCCCTGTTTGCGGTACTTGCGCAGGACGGCCATCGGGCCGGGCGGGTTGTGCATCGAGACCGTGTTGATCCCGTGCTGCTCGGCCAGGGCCAGCGTCTCCATGATCTTATCGTCGGTGTTGTAATGGGCGCACAGGTTGTAAACGTACTTGAGGTCGCGGCTGTGGGTGTAGTGCGTCAGCAGGTTCCCGCCGAGGATGATGCGGCTGAACTGGAGCTTGCCGATTTTGCCCTGGGGCAGGGCGTTGCCGGCTGGCGCGGCCTTGGCGGGATCGGGCTTCGGGGTGCCCTCGGCGGCCATGGCCTTGCCCGCGGCCGTCAGGCCCAGCGCGCCGCCGGCGGATGCCAGGAGCGAACCCTTGAGGAACGCGCGACGATTGATCTCTGCTGACAAGGCGGTTCTCCTTTATGTCCCTGTGCCCACGAAAACTCTTAATACGACGACGCTGTGAATTTCAACCGACAAGCCCCGTCAGGGGCGTCTTTCTTAGCCCAGGGCGAAGACTTTAGTCGAGCCCTGGGTAACCGTGGCCCTTGGCAGGGTTAAGCCCCGTTAGGGGCGTCTTGCCGTACGATTGGCACACGGACGTATCTACCCAAGGCGCCCCGATGGGGCTTGGCGCCCGCGTTTCTTATGCGTACCCAGGGTTCGGGCTTCGCCCTTCACCCTGGGCTAAGAAAGACGCCCCTTCGGGGCTGACCGTTATCTTGCCAAGTGGCGTTGTAGTGCTACAGCGTCCACCCCTCGCGATACGGCGGATTCAGAAGGGCGCTCGCGGCAGCGCTGTTCGTGAACTTCATGTTCGGGCCGTCCCAGGACAGCTTCTCTCTGGTCCGGATGGCGATATTGCCCAGGAGGACCACCTCCGCCAGGTGGGCGGCATGCAGCACGAAGTCCGACCCGGCGGGCTTGCCGCCCTTGCACGCCTCGATCCACTCTTTGTAGTGGCCAGGCGAGCGCGGCAGAATCTGCGGGGGCTTGCCGACCTCCTTGGCCCGCGACTCGGGAATCAGGCGGTGGCCAAGAATCTTCCCCTTGTCGCCGATGATGTACAGGCCGTCATCGACGCCGAACTTGCGGTCTGGCTCCAGCTCATCCGGCCGCGCGGGCTTCATGCCGCCGTCCCACCACGTGAGGGTGATCGCGGCGCGGTCTCCGTCGGCCGGGAAGGTCCAGCGGGTGACCGAGGCGAGCGGCGCGGTCTCGTTCGCGACTTCCGGCGGCATCTGGTCGTTCGTCGAGGACGACTCGATGGTCGTGGGGTGGCCGCGCAGCTTCAGGGCCTTGAAGGTCGAGGAGAACTGGTGGCAGCCGATGTCGCCCAGGCATCCCGTGCCGAAGTCCCACCAGCCGCGCCACGCAAACGGGTGGTAGCACGGGTTATATGGACGCATGGGCGACGGGCCGACCCAGAGGTTCCAGTCGATCGTCTCGGGCACCTTGGGCGTATCGGTGGGGCGGCGGATGCCGCGCGGCGAGATCTGCGGGTACCGGTTCGACCAGCCGTGGACTTCGCGGACGGTGCCGATGGCGCCGGAGGCGATGAGTTCGGCGATGAGGCGGGCCTCTTCGCCGGCCTGGCCCTGGTTGCCCATTTGCGTGGCGACCTTGGCCTCCTGGGCGGCCTTGGCGATCGCGCGGGCCTCGTACACCGAGTGCGTCAGCGGCTTCTGGCAGTGGATGTGCTTGCCCATCTTGATCGCCATCATCGAGACCATGGCGTGATTGTGGTCGGGCGTGGCGCAGATGACGGCGTCGATGTCCTTCTGGGTCTCGAGCATCTTGCGGAAATCGGTGTGGAGCTTCGCACCGGGGTACTTCTTGGCCTCGCGCGCCAGGACGTTCTGATCGACGTCGCAGAGGGCCACGATGTTTTCGGAAGCGCAGTTGTGGACGTCGCCGGAGCCCATGCCGTTCAGGCCCACGCCGGCGATGTTGAGCTTCTCGCTGGGCGGCTTCATGTTCGCCCCGCCCAGGACGTGGCGCGAGACAATCGTGAAGGCCGCGGCGGCAGCGGCAGAGCCGGCAACGAACTGGCGGCGATTGATAGGACTCATGGCATCTCCTTTTCGCGGGGCTTGTAATTAATCAACTGCATTATTGAACCGCAAAGCTCGCAAAGAGCGCGAAGAAAAACGGATTCTGGGGAAAACGACGGAACAGACTTCCGCCGAGGCCTACTTCGCATCCTTCTTCGGTGCCAGCGGCTCGGTGGGCTTGTCGTCGGCCTTCAGCGGGCGGATCTCGATCTTCTTGACGAAGATCTTCATGTTCTCAAGCTCTTTGCCGGGGTGAACCTGGATGCCGATCTTGCCCTTGGCGGCGGTGTCGTCGTCGCACTCGCCGGTCTTCTTGCCGTTCAGCCACAGGATGATGTGCTTGCCGTTGGCGTAGATCTGGCCCTCGTTCCAGCCCTCGCGGTCCTCGATCGACTTATCGAGATTCGCGAAGATAAAGAGCTTGCCCGGGCAATAGAGCGAGCCGCTGAACGCCACCGGCTTCTTGTAATCGAGGATGTCGAACTGGTACTTCGTGCGGAACCAGATGCCGGAATTGGCCGGCCACACGGCCTTGTAGGTGAACCGGCACTCGAAGTTATCGAACTCCTTTTCGGTGAAGAGGTCGCCGCCCTTGGCCTCGACGGGCGTGCCCACGAGGCAGCCGTCCTCGACCCACCACTTGCCGTTGGCCACGGGCTTCCAGCCTTCGAGGTCCTTGCCGTTGAAGAGCGAGATCCACCCGCCGGCGCCGGCCGCCGGGGCCTTTTCTTCCGCCGCCGCCGAGACCGCGGCCACGACGCCGAGGCCGGCCACGAGGACCGCCAGCACGGAGAGCTTCAGTATCAATCGCATCTTCATGTGTTACTCCTTTGCATCGGGCTTCCGTTGTTTCGATGACTTCGCCACATGCTTAATACTACAACGCCATGAATTTCAACCGTCAAGCCCCGTCAGGGGCGTTTTTCTTAGCCCAGGGCGAAGACGAAGTCGAGCCCTGGGTAAGCGTGGCCCCTGGCAGGGTCAAGCCCCGGCGGGGCGTCTTGCCGAACAATTGGCGAATCGACGCATCTACCCAAGGCGCCCCGATGGGGCTTGAAGCCCGATTGTCCCATGCATACCCAGGGTTCGGGCTTCGCCCATCACCCTGGGCTAAGAAAGACGCCCCGCCGGGGCTGACTGCCAATCTGCCAAGTCGCGTTGTAGTATTAACCGTTCAGCACCCAGCCATCGCGGTACTTCTTCTGGATGTACTGCTCGGCCGCGGGGCAGTTCGTGGCCTTCAGGTTCTGGGCGTCCCACTGGAGTTTCGTGCCGACCGTATACTCTTCCTTCTCCGCCGGGGGCGCCGCTTCCTTCGCCTTGGCCTTGCCCTTGGCCTTCTCCGCCTCCTTCACATCTCGCGTGGCCGCCTTGCCGAGGCGGTAGGAGACGAGGGCCAGCAGGTTGTTCTCGACCTCGCAGCCGCTGTAGTCGAAGTTGCAGAGGGTTTTCTTGTCGGTCTTGCAGGCGTCGATCCATTCCTTGTGGTGGCCCTTCGACGGCGGAATCAGGTCTTCCGGCTTCGGCGACTTGTACTGCGTCATGTCGCCCTTGGTGGGCATGAGGATGCGGAAATCGTAGTCGGCTAGCAGGTACCCCTTGTCGCCCGTGAACAGCAGGCCCTTGAACAGTTCCTCGCGGTCGAAGACCTTCGTGGGCATGCCCGGCTTCTTGCCGCCGTCATACCAGTAGACCTCGACGGCCGGCCGCCAGTCGTTGGCCGGGTGATCCCACTTGGCCGTGAGCCACGTGGGGCAGGTGTCGGTCGAGAGCGGCGAGCCTTGGGCCTCGCACGACGTGGACATCTTGAGGTCCAGCGCCCAGCAGGCCAGGTCCATCATGTGGCTGCCCATGTCGCCGATCTGGCCCGAGCCGAAGTCCCAGAACGGGTTCCAGCCCAGGCATCCGCCCTTGAGGTACTCGGCGTTGTACGGATGCATCGCCGACGGGCCGATCCAGAGGTCCCAGTTCAGGGTCGCGGGCGGGTCGCCGGCGGGCGGGAAATAGTTGCCGCCGTGGGGCGTGCGGCTGCACCAGACGCGGACTTCCTTGGGCGTGCCGATGGCGCCGCCCTTGACGAGTTCGACCACGCGGCGGAAGTTGTCGGTCGCGTGAATCTGCGTGCCCATCTGTGTGGCGATCTTGTCTTTGTTCTTCAGGTACGTCTCGCGCACCACGTGGGCCTCTTGCACCGAGTTCGCCAGCGGCTTCTCGCAGTAAACGCTCTTGCCGCGGTTCATCGCCCACACGTTGACGAAGGCGTGGGTGTGGTCGGTCGTGGCACAGACGACGGCGTCGATGTCCTTCTGGTCGAGGCACTTGCGCCAGTCGGCGTACTTCTTGGCGTTCGGGTGCTTCTCGGCGGCATGGTTGAGGTTCAGCTCGTTGACGTCGCACAGGGCAACGATGTTCTCGCTCGAGACCTCGGCCAGGTCCGACCCGCCGCGCCCGGCCACGCCGATGCAGGCGATGTTGAGCTTCTCGTTCGGCGACTGGCCGGCCTGGAGCATGCCGGACTTGAGGACCACGAGGCCTGCTCCCGCCAGGGCACCGGCCTTCAGGAATTCGCGACGGCTCGTGCGAATGCTCATCGAACGCCTCCTTTGAAAGGACTGGGATCGCGCGGGGATCGTCCGGGGCCCCGGACGCCGCGCGGCAAGACCACTCTAGCCCCCCGCGCGGCGGCTGTCAAGCAAACGGCGCCGTGCCAAGCGTTTCACGCCGAGGGTTGACGCGGCGGGCCGGCCGACTATACTCGATGGCGGTCGGGCCACAGCCCACAAGGAGACTCGCATGAAAGTTCTCGCCATCAACGGCAGCGCTCGCAAGGACGGTAACACGGCGGCGCTCCTCCGGCACGTCCTGAAGGAAATCGAGGCCGAGGGGATCGAGACCGAGATGGTCCAACTCTCCGGCATGCACCTGAACGGGTGCGCCGCCTGTTACGCGTGCTTCAAGAAGAAGGACAAACGCTGCGCGGTTACCGAGGACGCGATGAACGACCTCATTTCGAAGATGGTCGAGGCCGATGGCATCCTTTTGGGGTCGCCCACGTATTTCGCCGACATCACGTCGGATCTCAAGGCCGTGATCGAGCGCGCGGGCTTCGTGGCCAAGGCCAACAGCGACATGTTCAAGCGGAAGGTGGGCGCCGCGGTCGTCGCGGTCCGGCGCGGCGGCGAGATCCACGCCTTCGATTCCATCAACCACTTCTTCCTCATCAGCCAGATGGTCGTGCCCGGCTCGATCTACTGGAACATGGGCTTCGGGCTCGACAAGGGCGACGTGGAGCGCGACGAGGAAGGCATCCGCACGATGGTCAACCTTGGCCGCAACATGGCGTGGGTGCTGAAGAAACTTACGGCGTGAGCCGGGGCGCACATGGCGTTACTGCCTTCAGCGGCATTATTGGCCGCCCGAGGGCGGCCACATGGGGCTGCCCCTACGTTTGCGCTGCGTAGGGGCGGCCCCACCCGCCACGGCGGGACTTCGTCGTGGCCGCCCGCCGTGTCTTGCCACAATTGTCCCGCTCCTCAATTGCCTTTCCCGGCGGCGCTGGTATACTCGTGGAATGCGAGCCACGGGCGCCGTGGTATGCGTTTTGCATGTGCGGCGGCCTGAGGCGGGGAAAAGTGGTCGTGCTAGGCGGGGGGTTAGCGGTCCCTTGCACCTGCAACCCGCTCCAGCAGGGCGGAATTCCCTACCGAGGCTTGGAGTGTTTGCACGGGAGTGATCCACCGGGCGTTGAAGGTTGGATCCCATGCGATGGGCCGCGATGAACCGGGTCAGGGCCGGAAGGCAGCAGCCCTAAGTCGGCAGGCTCATGCGCCGTGGGGATATCTGACCGGAGCCACGGAGGTCGCCACTCGACATACGCTTCCTGTCGACGCGGGGTGCACGGCCACTTTCCTTCGATTGCGAATTGCGAATTTCGGATTTGAAGCCCCCGGCACCGCCGGGGGATCCGATCCCCCGGCGGTGCCGGGGGCTTAAGACCGCAATCGAACCACGGGGAAACCCATCATGGCTTATACCGTTCTCGCGCGCCGTTATCGCCCGATGACATTCGACGAGGTCGTCGGGCAGGAGCCTATTGCGCGCACCCTCAAGAGTGCCCTCTCGCAGAACCGCGTGGCCCATGCGTACCTCTTCTGCGGCACGCGCGGCGTTGGCAAGACCACGATGGCCCGCATCCTGGCGCGGGCCTTGAACTGCGAGAAAGGCCCGACGCCCGACCCTTGCGGCAAGTGCGACATCTGCCAGGCCATCCACCGCGGCGACGACATCGACGTCCTTGAGATCGACGGGGCCTCCAATACGAGCGTCGAGGACGTCCGCGTCCTCCGCGACAACGCCCACTATCGGCCGGCCCGCGCGCGGTACAAGATATACTACATCGACGAAGTCCACATGCTCTCGCGCAGCGCGTTCAACGCCCTCCTGAAGACCCTTGAAGAGCCGCCCGAGCACGTCATTTTCCTCTTCTCGACGACCGAGCCTGAGCGCCTGCCCGCGACGATCCTCTCGCGGTGCCAGCGGTTCGATTTTCGCGCGGTCGCGACCGAGCGCATCGCCGAGCACCTCGTGTCGATCTGCAAGCAGGAGAAGGTGAAGGCCGAGCCCGCCGCCGTGACCGCCATCGCCCGGCAGGGGCGCGGCAGCGTCCGCGACGCCCTGACGCTCCTCGACCAGGTCATCGCGGTCGGCGACGGCAAGGTCACGCTCGAGGCCGTCCGCGAGACCGTGGGCGCCGTGGGCGGCGACAAGGTCCTCGCGGTCATCGCCGCGTGCGCCGAGGGCCAGGCCGGCCGCGCGCTCGGCCTCTTCGGCGAACTCCTCGCGGGCGGGGTCGACCTCCAGGCGCTCCTTGACCAGTTCATGCGCCACGTGCGCGACCTCCTCGTCGTCAAGACCTGCGGCACGGAGGCCGAGGTGCTCGATGCCTTCGGCCCCGACCCCAAGGCCATGGCCGAGGTCGTTGGGAAGCTTTCGGTGCCGGCCCTTGTAGCCGCGCTGGGATACCTGACCGAGGCGCGCAGCCGCCTCCGGGGTGTCGTCGATGGCCGTCCGATTGCCGAGCTCGCGCTGGTGCGGACGGCGCTCCTGGCCGAGATGGAGCCGCTGTCCGACGTGCTGGCGCACCTGGAACAGCTCGAGCGCTCGCTTGCCGGTTCTTCCGGTCCCGGCCGCGCGCCGCCGCCGAGTGTAGCCGGCCGCGGCGGTGCCGTCGCTGCCGCCGCGCCCGCGCGCGTTGCCGCTCCTCCGCCGGACGAAAAAAAAAAGAACGTAGCCCCGGCGGCACCGGTTAGGCCGGCGCCCACCCGGGCCGTGCCTGAAGCCGTTGCGGAACCGGAGTCGGAACCGCAGCAGGCGCCGGAGCCGGAACCGGTCGCCGAGTCGCCGCAAGCGAGTTCACCGCCGCGTAAACAGCGTGATCCCAGCGAGGTTCTGAAGGATCCGCTCATTCAGAAGACCGTGAAAATGTTCGGCGGCCGTGTTGTTAGTGCCGATGAATAGAGGAGTGAACAGGCATGGCCGGACTGGGCGACCTGATGGGAATGATGCGTGACTTCGGCACCCTCCGCCAGCGGATGGCCGAAATCCAGGCCGAACTCGAGCGCCAGACCGTCGAGGGCTCGGCCGGCGGCGGCATGGTCACGGTCGTGGTCAACGGACGGCTGGAGATTGTGAGCCTCAAGATTGCCCCCGAGGCGGTCAACCCGAGCGAGGCCGGGCTGCTCGAGGACTTGGTGAAGGCCGCCGTCGGCCAGGCGCTTTCGAAGGCCCGCGACATGCAGCGCGAGGCGATGGGCAAACTCCTCGGCGGCATGCCCCTTCCGCCGGGGCTGATGGATATGCTCGGCTGAGTTGGGTGCGCCGCCCCACGCGGGGCGCGTGGATGTGCAAGCGGGGCGTGTGATTGCGAAGGTTGCAAAATGGATGCCTATACGGAGTCAATGGAACGCCTCATCGTCGCCCTCGGCAAGTTGCCCGGCATCGGCCGGCGCTCGGCCGAGCGGATGGCGTTTTACCTGCTCGACGCCGACAAGGACGAGGTCGACGCCCTGGCCGAGTCTCTGCACGACCTGAAGACCAAGGTCGGACGGTGCTCGGAGTGCGGCTCGATGGCCGAGGGCGAGCGCTGCGCGATCTGCGCCAGCGACCGCCGCGACCGCTCGCGCCTTTGCGTCGTCGAGAAGCCGAAGGACGTGATCCGCATCGAGGCCACGGGCGGCTACAACGGGCTTTACCACGTCTTGGGCGGGTTGCTGGCGCCGATGGACGGCGTCGGCCCGGAGCATCTGGACCTCGACCGCTTGGCGGCGCGCGTGGCCGCCGGCGAAATCCAGGAGGTCATCCTGGCCCTCAGCCCGACGGCCGAGGGCGACGGCACGGCCCTGGCGGTGGCCGAGCGGCTCAAGGCGTACAAGTTGCACGTGACGCGCCTGGCGCGCGGCCTTCCGACCGGCGCGACGCTGGACTATGCGAATCCAGGCATGTTATCGGATGCCCTCAGAGGTCGGCAGAACGTTGACGAATCGGAATCGTAGGACGTTCGTTTTCACCGCGGAGATCGCGCCATCGTTCTCCGCGGCCCGTGCGTGAAAAAGATCGGCAATAGGCCCCGAATATGCGTTTCGACGCCAGTATGCAACAACGCCTCGAACAGCGGATGATCCTGGCTCCCAGGATGATCCAGGCGATGCAGATTCTCCAGCTTCCGCTCATGGCCCTCCAGGAGCGGATCGACCGGGAACTCATCTCGAACCCCGTTCTGGAGCTGCGCGACCCGGACGGCCGCGAGTCGCCGGCGGAGGAGGCCGAGGAGTCGGAGGTCACGCCCACGTCGCCCGTGGCCGAGAGCGAGCAGGAACTCGTCGTCCAGTCCGACGGCGGCCCCGCGGATTTCGAGCGCCTCTCGAACCTGGTCGATCGCTGGGAGAACTGGGCCGACGAGGACTCCGAGCACTGGCGCCGGTCGGCCCGCTCCGACGGCGATGCCGATCCCAAGGCCGAGGCCATGCAGAACACGCCCGATTCGGGCGAGACCCTCCAGGAAACGATGCTGCGGCTGTGGCATCTCGAGGAGGTCACGCCGCGCGAGCTGGAACTGGGCGACCTCATCATCCGCAACATCGACGATAATGGATACCTTCACCTCACCCTCGATGAGCTGGCCACCGAGGCCGAGCCGCCGGCCGCGGCCGGGGAGATGGAGGCGGCCCTCGGGGGCGTCCAGACGGTCGGCCCCGTGGGCGTGGGCGCCCGTTCGGTCGAGGAATGCCTGCTCCTGCAGCTCCGGGCCGACCCCATCGTGTCCCCCGAGGGCATCCTGCCCGAGAACGCGCTCGACGTGCGGCTCATCCGCCGTCACCTGCGCGATCTTTCGGCCAACCGGTATCCGCAGATGGCTGAGGCCCTCGGCGTCGAGATCGATGAGGTCAAGGCGGCCGTCGGGCGGATCCGGCGACTCAACCCCAAGCCCGGCACCGCGATTACGCCGCGCCGCGCGCCGCCCATCATCCCCGACGTCCGCATCGAGTGGGACGACGAGAGCCAGCAGTACCGCATCACGGTCGAGCGCGGCGATACGCCCGAACTCTACATCAGCCGCGCGTACCGCCGCCTCGTCAAGCAGCGCGACCTCGACGAGAAGACCCGGGAGTTCGTCGCCGGCAAAATCCGCGTGGCCCAGTGGCTCGTCGATGCGATCGAGCAGCGCCGCGACACGCTGCGCCGGGTCGTCGAATCGATCGTCAGGTTCCAGCGGCCGTTCTTCGACGAGGGGCCCGCGCACATCCGCCCCCTGAAGATGCAGGCAGTGGCCGACGACGTGCACCTGCACGTCGGCACGATCTCGCGGACCGCGTCCGACAAGTACGCTGATACGCCGTGGGGCATCTGGCCGCTGCGCGATTTCTTCCTCGGCGGCACGCAGACGGTCGAGGGCGGCGAGGTCTCGTGGGACAACGTCCGGGCCCGCCTCAAGGCGATCGTCGATGCCGAAGACAAGGCCAATCCGCTGGCGGACAAGGAGATCCACGAACGCCTCCAGGCCGAAGGGATCGGCCCTCTCTCTCGCCGCACCATTGCCAAGTACCGCGAGGAACTGGGCATCCAGACGTCGCGCCGCCGAAAGCAGTTCTGATTCGCAAGTCCGGCGTGCGCCCCCTGGTGCGACAGCGCGGCTTTCCAGGTTTTGCGCGGCGGGTCTCCCGACCCGCCGNNGTCATAAGCTGCGTTGTCGTACCAGGGCGGGCCCTTGCCTTAGCTTGCCGTTCCTCTTTCCTGTCGCCCCGCGGTATAATCTGCTGAAGCCATGATCAGAGCCGAAAGCGCGAAATCGCTCCGCGAGAATCTGCGAGCCATCCGCCGCCGTCTGCTGGCCGTGCGCTGCCTCGAGGCCGGCCTGGCCGGTGCGATCGGCGCCGCCGAACTCGCGGCCGTCGTGACGCTCATCCGCATCCTCATGCCGCAGCACGTGCCCGCGACCGCGGCGCATCCGCAGCTCCCGCTCCTCCTGATCCCGTGCGGCTTCGTGCTCGGCTGGCTGGTGCGGCGAGTGATAGGCGTGTCGCTCCGCCAGGCGGCCCTCGTGGCCGACCGCGTCGCAGGCCTGAAGGAGCGGCTGGCCACGGCCCTCGAAGTCCTCGAGGCCGCGCCGCCGGACTCCGGCCTGCTCGATGATCGTCTCGTCGAGCAAGCCGCTACGGCCGTCGCCGCGCTCGACCCCAGGCGGCTCGCGCTCGCGCGCGACCTCGGCCGCAACGCAAAGGTCTTCCTCGTGGCCGCCGTTCTCCTGGTGTCCGCGTCGCTGATCCCGCCGGTGGGCGGGCCGGCCGTCGCGCCGCAGGCAGCCCACCGCGCCGCCGAGGCGCTCGGCCCGGTGGCTGCGCAGCCGTCGGCCATGCCGGCGGTGCGTGCGGCGGCCGAGAAGGCGATCGGCCTGCTCCAGTCGCCGGGGGCGCGCCAGGGTGCCATCGACCAGGCAACGGCCGGCGTCTACCAGGCGGCGACCAAGGCCCAGGAGGCGCGGCAGGCGTCGCTCGAGGCCCTCCAAAGTGTCGAGAATCCCGAGATTCGCGAGATGGTCCGCGCTGCGGCCGCCGGCGACACTTCTGCCGCCGACGCGGCCGCCCACAAGGCCGCCGAGCGCCTGGCCGCGGCCCCCGAGTCGGGCGGCCTTACGCCGGCGGACCGCACGCGCGTGGCCGATGGCCTCACCGGTGCTGCGCGCGTCGCTTCGCACGCGGACCTTGCGAGGCTTGCAGCGGAGCTTGACGCGGCGGCCGACGCGATCCGCCGCGGCCGCGCCGGCGCACCGGAACTGGAGCGGCTGGCCCGTGCGATGACCGAGAACCTGGGCGAGACGCCCGGCGGCGTCGCGGGCACCCTGGCCGCTGTCGCACAGACCCGCCGCGCGCTGGGACTGCCGGAGTTGCCGGCGCTCGTGCCCGGCCAGGAGCCGGCGGCAGGCACGCCTGGGCCGTCATCGGGTGGTCCGGGGGGACCGAATCATGTCCGCGGGCAAGAGGCCGCGGTCCCGCCGCCTGCCGCTGAAGCGAAGGGCGCCGCCGGGGCGACCGTGCCGGCCGACGTTCGCCCCGAGGACCGCGACGTCATCCGCCGCTACTTTGGCGGGTGACGGGGGCACGTGCTTGCGTTCCAGCGGCCCCCGTGCGATAGTAGAAGGGGCCGTGAAACGGGGACAAGGAGCGCGTTATGCCGACGAAGAAACACAAGCCGAGCCGGGCGGTGCGTCGCACGAAGAGCCAGCGCAAGGCCATGCGT
>PMZT01000135.1 GCA_003170085.1 Planctomycetia bacterium
ACCCCCATGTGGGTGCCCTGAAGCACCCACCCTACATTTTCGTTTGCGGTAGCGCATCCTACGTGCCTACCGCCCCAGGCGCGATAGCAGCTTGGCCGCTTCTTCCGGCGTGGTGTGCTCGGGCTGCATGGCGACGGCGGCGCGCAGCCGCCACTCGCGATCGGGATCCGGGGCGAAGGTGCCTTCCCACGTCCACGTCCGATACTCCGGGGGCAGCGTTGCCGGCGCCCCTGGTGCGGGCAGAAATCGATAGACTTGCGTCACCATGGCGGTCTCGGTCTGGTGGTGTATTCTGATGGCCGGCGGCTCGACCGATACGCGGACGTACTTGAAGCCCATCTCGACCACCTTGGCCAGGTCTTCCTTCTTGAACGGTCCGTTCTCGTAAGACGGCGAGACGCAGGCGAGGAACTTGGCGGCGTCGCCGGCCTCACCCGCGGCGGCCATCGTCTTAACCGTTCGCGCGACCTTCTCGCGGTCGGTTTCCACGAGCCACGCCAGCAGGGCGACGCCCATGGCCAGGGCCACGCACACGAACGCCACGGTCATGGCCCGCGTCGATCCGGCCCGCTGGCAGATGATGCCGGCCACGAGCGCGCACAGGCCGAAGAGGATGCACAGCGGTATCGGGTCCTCGAACAGGAGATGAACAACGACGTCCATGGCGCCCTCCGCGGTGAAGTTGCCTTGATAATACCGTCCGGAGCGAATCCTTGCCAGCCGTAAACCGGGCGATTGCGAAACGAATCCGTCACGGGTGATGCCCGCCGCGTTTTTCAAGTTGCATCCGGTTCGGAGGGCATTATAATCCCGATGCATTTTTAAGGCGCATCATTCGGATCGTCCGGATGTCGCCTGGTCCGATGCCGCAGAAAGGGAAATTCATGTTCAAGCAGCGACTCTTCACGCCTGGTCCGACACCCGTTCCCGAGGAAGTGCTTCTGGAGCTCGCACGTCCGATGTTCCATCACCGCACCAACGAGTATCGCAAGATGCTCGAACAGGTGACGAAAGACTTGCAGTACGTGATGGGCACGACGCAGGACGTGTTCACGATCACCGGCAGCGGTTCGGCGGCCATGGAAGCCTCGGTGGCCTGCGTCGTTGCAGCGGGCGAGAAGATGATCTCGGTGCGCGGCGGCAAGTTCGGCGAGCGGTGGTCCGAGCTCGGCGTGGCCTTCGGCGCCAAGGTCGTCAACCTGGATATCGAGTGGGGCCTGCCCGTGACGGCCCAGCAGATCGCCGACGCCCTGAAGGCGAATCCCGATACCGTGGCGGTCTACATCACGCAGTGCGAGACATCGACGGCCACGGTCTGCGACGTCGAGGCCATCGCCAAGGTCGTCGCCCAGACGCCCGCCTTGCTCGTGGTCGACGGCATCTCGTCGATCGGCGCCCTCCCGTTCAAGATGGACGCGTGGGGCGTTGACATCGCCGTCACCGGCAGCCAGAAGGCGCTCATGCTGCCGGCGGGTCTGGCGTTCATCGCGTGCTCCGCGAAGGCATGGAAGAAGATCAGCACCACGAAGGGCCATGCGTACTACCTCGACCTGAAGGCCTACAAGAAGGCCCTCACGCCGCCCGAGTGGGACAACCCCTACACGCCGGCCAACCTGATGGTCCGGGCCGCCATGAAGGCCCTGTCGATGATCAAGGCCGAAGGCATCGAGAAGATCTGGGCCGAGACGCACAAGCGGGCCGAGGCGATTCGCGCCGCGGCCAGGGCCCTCGGTCTCGTGGTCTACTCGAAGGCGCCGAGCGACAGCGTCACGGCGATCCTGGTTCCTGCATTGGCGGAAGGCAAGACCGGCGATGACCTTGCCAAGACCATGACCAAGGATTACGGCGTGAAGCCGGCCGGCGGGCAGGGCAAGCTCAAGGGCAAGATCATCCGCTTCACGACGATGGGCTACACCGATTCGTGGGACATCCTGGCGGCCGTTGGCGCCCTGGAATGCTCGCTCGCGAAGTCGGGCTACAAGGTCGAATTCGGCGCCGGCGTGGCCGCGGCCATGAAGGTCCTGGCGAGCTAGCGCCCGTAAGCCGCGGTCGGGTACGGTCGCGGCCGTTCGCGCCGCCGCTCCGGCGACGGTTAAACCCGGGCTGACTGCACGAGGAGACGACTATGGGTCTCAGGATTCTTGTTACCGATAAGCTGGCCGAAGAAGGCGTTGCCATTCTGAAGGCCGAACCCGGCATTGAAGTCGATATGAAGGTCGGCATCAAGCCCGAGGATCTCAAGGCTATCATCGGCCAGTACGACGGCATCTGCATCCGCAGCGAGACCAAGCTGACGGCCGACGTGCTCTCCAATCCCGGCAAGTTGCGCGCCATCGCGCGGGCCGGCGTCGGCGTCGACAACGTGGACCTGCCCACGGCCACGCGGCACGGCATCGTCGTGATGAACGCCCCCGACGGCAACACCATCTCGACGTGCGAGTTGACGATGGGCCTGATGCTGGCCGTCAGCCGCCACATCGCCGACGCCTGCGCCAGCTTCAAGGCCGGCAAGTGGGAGAAGAAGCTGTTCATGGGCAACCTCCTGGCCGGCAAGACCGTTGGCATCATCGGCCTGGGTCGCATCGGCAGCGCCGTGGCCAAACGGTGCCTGGCGTTCGACATGAAGGTCATCGGCTACGATCCGTTCGTGGCGGGCGTGGCGCAGGAGCTGTCGAAGCACATCCGCATTGCCAAGACGCTCGACGAACTCCTGAAGGAAGCGAACATCCTGACGGTCCACACCCCGATGACCGACGAGACCCGCGGCATCATCGGCAAGAAGGAACTGCTGACGCTGCCGAAGGGCGCGATCGTCATCAACGCGGCGCGCGGCGGCATCATCAGCGAGAAGGACCTGGTCGAGGTCCTGAACACCGATCACCTCAAAGGCGCGGGCATCGACGTCTACACGAAGGAGCCGCCCGAGGACCGCACGCTCGTCGATCATCCGAAGGTCACGGCCCTGCCGCACCTGGGCGCCTCGAGCCAGGAAGCCCAGCGCAACGTCTCGATCGATGCCTGCCACAACATCGTCGATTACCTGGCCGGGCGCGAACTTCGTGGCGCGGTCAACGTGCCGGCGATCGACTTTGCGGCCGCCGGGGCCCTGAAGCCGTACGCCGAGATCGGCCATCGTATCGGCGCCCTCGTCGCGGGCATCATGCACGGGCGGCTGAAGCGGCTGGTCGTGACCTACGCCGGCGACATCGCCAAGGAACCGTATAAGGTGGTGACGATCAGCGTCATCATGGGCCTGCTGCAGCGGGTCGTCTCCACGCCTCTCAACCCGGTCAACGCCATGATGGTGGCCAAGGAGTACGGCCTCGAAATTTCGGAGCGCACGAGTTCCGATGCCCGCGGCTACGTGTCGAGCGTGCGCGTCTTGGCCGAGGGCGACCTCGAGTCGCATTCGGTCTACGGCACGGTCTTCCACGGCCACTATCCGCGGATCACCGCCATCGACGACTTTTACATGGAGATGAAGCCCGAGGGCGACCTCGTGATTACCTTCAACGAGGACCGGCCGGGCGTCATCGGCGAAGTCGGCATGACCTTCGGCAAGCACGGCATCAACATTGCCAGCATGACCTTCGGCCGTAAGACTGAGACGAAGGAATCGTGCCTGGCGCTGTCGCTCGACACCGTGCCGCCGGCCAACGTTCTGGAGGACCTGCGCGGCAAGCCGTTCATGAAGCGCGTGCACCATGTGAGCCTTCCGCCGCTCGTAAGCGAGAGTGCCTGAGTCGAAAGCCGGACATCCAATGAGAGCCAAGAGCTTGCACGGTCACGCGCTGCTGCGTGACCGTGCTCGTCTGCGGGCAGCCGAGGGCAGCGCCCTGGGGCGCAGCCGCACCGGCGTGCGCCTCGCGGGGGCGCTGGCCTCGCTCGGCGCGATGGCGATCCTTGCAGCGGCCCTCGCGGTCGGGTGCGAACCCACCGCCGGGCACGACCGGCCGGTGCTCCTCTTTTCGTCCGACAACCAGGGCGTGCTGGCGGCGTGCGGGTGCCCGTCGAACCCGACCGGCGGCTTCGCCAAGCGCCAGGGGCTTATCGAAGATTACCGCCGCACGCGGCCGCTGGTCGTCCTGGTCGACGGCGGCGACCTGATGCCCACGCGGACCAACCCGATCAAGGTCAAGTACCTGGCGCAGGGCATCTCTCGCGCCGCCTACGATGCCCTGGCCCTGGGCGACGCCGAGTTCGGCCTGGGCCTCGATGCGATCCGCGAGCTCGAGCGCGAGTACAAGCTGCCGTACGTCTGCGCGAATGTCCGCGATGCCTCCGGCGCCCTCGTGGTGGCGCCGCACGTCATTCGCGAGGTGTCGAGCCCGAAGCTGGGCGGCGCGCGCAAGATCGGCATCTTCGCCGTGATCACGCCGACCGACTACGACTGGCCGCCCCAGAAGTGGCGCGAGGAGTTGAAAGTCGAGTCGCCCGTCGAGGCGGCCAAGCGCGAGGTGGGGGAACTTGCGGGCTGCGACGTGGTCGTGGCCCTGTCGCATCAGACGCTGGAGGAATCGCGAGAGCTTGCCCGCGCGGTGCCCGGCATCCATGTCGTGATCTGCGCCCACGACCGCAAGATTCTGCGGCAGCCCGAAAAAGTGGGCGAGACGCTCCTGGTGTGCGCTGGGGAGGGCGGCGGCATCCTGGGCGCGCTCGCGTTCGGCATCGGCCTGGGCGGGCAGCCGGAATGGGCGCTCACGATGACGGAGCTTTCGGCCCATGTGGCGGAGGCCCCGTGGGCGATGGACCTCTACTGGGCCTACGTGAAGGAGGCGAAGGATAAGCCGCCGCCCGACTGGAACCTTGCACCTCTTGTCACGACCTACGCCGCGACCGAGGCCTGTGGCAAGTGCCACCCGCCCGAGTACAAGCAGTGGAGCACCACGGCCCACGCGCGGTCGTACGAGTCGATCAGGAAGACGGGGCGGCAGGACGACCCCGAGTGCCTGCTCTGCCACACGATGGGCCTTGGACGCAAGGGCGGGTTTGTCTCGATGGCCAGGACGCCCGAACTCGGCCGCGCGACGTGCCAGGCGTGCCACATCGTGGCGCCGGACCATGCGGTCCGAAAGATCAAGCCGGAGCCGCGCATCAATATCAACTCGCGGCTGTGCATGTCGTGCCACGGGGTGATCCAGAGCCCCGATTTTGATTACTATGTGTATAAGCCAAAGATTCTGCATCGCCCGCTGGACGCGGGGAAGAAGTAGTGCCGCCGTAAGCCGGGGCGCCCGGCTGGAAACCCGAGAACGTCATGTATCTTCATGTGCTGGTGGGGCTGGTCCTCGCGCTGCTGTCGCTCACTCTCGTCGGAGAGGGTCCGCCGCCGAGCGTCTGGTTCGCGCTCTCGGAATCCCTGCTCGTGGCCATGGGCGTGTGGCTCGTCGGCCTGGCGATCACGGGCTATGTCCTCTGGCGCCGAAAGGCCCTGGAGGTCGACGAGCAACGCTTCCTCCGCCGCGTCGCCCGCCTCGGCCGCGGCTATCGCATGTTGGTGGTTGCGGCCTACGCGGTGATCCTGTGGAAGTTCGGCTGGGCGGCGCTGGCGGCGTCGTGGGCGACCGCCGCGGGTTGGGACGCGATCGGGCTGATGGCGGCGCTGGCGCCGCTCGTCGCCCTCCAGATGCTGGCGTGGACCGCTGTTTACTGGGCCGACCGCGCCCTGCGGATCGTTCTGTTCGAGCGCACCGGCACCGTGCCGCCGCTCCGCCAGTGGACGCTGCCGCGCTACCTCGAGTTCATGCTCCGGCAGTACCTGCTCGTGGTGATTGTGCCGGTGCTCCTGCTGATGGCGGCTTACGACGGTCTCTCGCACACGCTGGGAACGCCGGGCGAGGAACTCTTCTCGCTCCCCACGGCGGCCATGCTGGCAGCGCTCGTGGCGGGGGTGCTCCTCTCCGGCCCGTGGATGAGCGTGTGCTGGCGCACCGAGCGGTTGCCGGACGGCGGCGCCCGCCAGTGCCTCGAGGAACTCACCCGTCGCGCCGACGTGGAGGTGGCCGAGTTGCTCGTCTGGCGCACCAACCAGACGATCGGCAACGGGTGCCTGGTGGGCCTCGTGGGGCCGCTGCGATATATCATGATTACCGATGCGCTGCTGCTGGCGATGGCCCAGTCGCCGGCGGAGATCGAGTCGGTCTTCGCCCACGAAGTGGGGCACGTCAAGCACCGGCACACGCTGCTGTTCATGCTGCTGGCCGTGGGCGTCATGGGGTTGTCGCTGGCGGTCGGCACGGTGGCGCAGATCTTCATCTCGGACCGGTGGATTCAGGAGGGCCTGGTGGCGGCGGTCGTCCTGGCCTTCTGGTGGCTGGCGTTCGGATACATTTCGCGCCGCTGCGAACTCGAGGCCGACCTGTACGCCGTCCGTGCGATGGCCTGCCCCGTGGGCTGCTCTGCGCCGGAGGCCGGTGCGTCGGTCGAGCGCGCCATGGAAACCGGCACGTGGCACGGCCTCTGCGAGCACCGCGTGGCGGCGCTGGTCACCGCGCTCCGGCGGATCGCGCGCCTGAACGGCTCGCCGGAAACGGCGCACGGATGGCGGCACTTCAGCATCGCCTACCGGTGCGAGTACCTGATGCGGCTGCTGGCGAACCCGACGAACGTGGTGACGGAAGAGCGGCGGCTGCGGCGGGTCAAGCGGCTGGCCCTGGTCCTCGCGCTCCTGCTGGGGGCGCTTGGCGCGGGCATTGCGATGTCGGTGGACACTTCAGAGCCGAACAACCCACAGAACCCGGCAGGCCCAGACGATGGCCGTCCGGAGAAACCGACCTGGCTGGTACGCCTCATTGATGGGAATCAGGTGGACGTACTCGCCCTCGGGGCGCCACAGTTTCACGGTCAGGCCGATCCGGTCGCGAATCTTGACCACCGCGGTCTGGCCGGGCAGGGGCGGCACGCCGCGGCGGCAAACGATGAGGTCGCCATCGAGAATGCGCGGGGCCATGCTGTCGCCGTCCACACGCAGGGCGATGGTTCCGGGCTCGGGGGCGTCCAGGCCGGGCAGTTCCAGGAACTCCGTGATCCCCTCCGGCGTGGGCGAGGATAGCTGGATCAGCATGGCCGTGCGGTCGCGCGCCGGGCCGGGCTCCGCCGCGGCATCGGCGGCCTTCAGTTCCGCGCCGCGCCGGCGAGTCGCCCGCGTCTCCATGCGCCGGATCAGGTGTTCGAGGGCGTCGGTGTCCTCGTGACCCGCGAAGAACTCCTCCCACGCCGCCGGCATTCCTGCGGCAGTCCGTCCGACGATGGGAATGGCCGAGGGTTTGACCGGCGCGCTCGACGGTGTCCATGCGGCCTTCTCGGACGGGAAGGCTCGGTCCATCTCGGCCAGGATCTGACGCAGGGCCGCCCGGGCGGCCTGGGCCTTGGCCGTATTGCCGTCTGCCGTAAACCCTTCCAGGACATTCCGGGCAGCCTGTGACAGCGTGTTGTCAGCGGTACCTGCGGTCGCGCTTGGGAAGGGCCCGCCTGCGCCCGTCAGAAGCCATGTGAGGTCGGCCCCGGTGACCTCGGCAGCCTTGGCCAGGAGCGAGGCAGGGGGCTGGCGGCCCTTCTCGTAATAGTTGTAAGTAGAAGGACTTACGCCAATCGCCCGCGCGAAAGCGGCCCGCCCGCGCTCGCCATGAACCGCCTTGCGAAGCTCCCGCAGACGTTCGGACAAGCCGGATTCAGCCCGTTCTGCCGACATGGGGCCTGATTCTCCGAAAATGGCCCAAAATCATCGCGAATGCGAATCTTCTATTGCGGAATATCCACAAATGCGTATAATGTGGTTGAACATCCACACTTACGAAGCATAGTACGCATAGGCGACAAACGCAAGCCAAAAAAGGGGAAGCCATGAAACAAGAAGAGGCAATCCAGGAGGTTCTGAAGGGCCTTGAAGGTCTCCAGATGCTCGGCCAGTGGCAGCTCTCGCTGGTGAACGACCTGCTCGCCAAAACCCGCCGACTGTGTGAGTCTGCCAAGGGCGGGGGCGAGTCTGACGAATCGAAACGGCCTTTACCGGAATAGTTTTTCCACGGACGCTTTTCTGGCGTATAATCCCCTGGCCATAGTTGCTTTTTCGTCGAACGGGGCGCGGGGAGCAACGTCTAATATGGGGGACGAGCGATCCGGCGAGGAGCTTGTCATGGCAGGCGTGGCGGGAACGCTGGTCGGGGCGCAGCGTGAGTCCCTTTCCGCGCTGACCGAAGCCGTTGTCCAGCGCGAGGAAACTCCCGCTTGGTTGCTTGAAGCGGCGCGCAGCGGCGACGGCGATGCCTTTGCCGGCCTTATCCGCCATTACCAGGCTCCCGTCTATAATCTTGTTCTGCGCATGGTCCGCCGGCCGGCTACGGCCGAGGACGTGGCGCAGGACGTCTTCATCCGGCTGTGGCGTCACCTGGGCGAGATCGAGGCGGCCGCCTTGTTGCCGGGATGGCTTCGCCGGGTGGCCGTGAACTCCGTCATAGATCACTGGCGCAAGGAAGAAGCGCGCGAACGCCGGATGAAGATTTTCCGCGAGCACCCGGTGGCCCGCTACGCCGTAAGGCCGTCGAGCCGCATGGAAAGCCAGGAAGTTCTCGACACGGTTCAGGCGGCCATAGATGCCTTGTCGCCGAAACTCCGCAGCGTCCTCCTCCTCAGGACGCAGGAAGAGATGACCTATGAGGAGGTGGCCGACGTTCTGGGCATGTCGGTCCATGCCGTGCGAAGCCGCCTGTTCCGCGCGCGCCAGGAGTTGCACAAGGCTCTGACACATCAGAAGGCCCCAGAGTACTTGGCGCGGATGTATCAAGCGTCGCGCGAGAACCTCAAGCCGCACGGCTAGGGGTGCGCCAACGTTGTTTTTGTGGGTGCCATGCTTTCGCGCCGTTGCGAAAGCATGGTCGTTCGAGGCGGGCGCACCCGTAACTGAGCGGTTACCTCTCGGCCGCGACAGTGCTATGGTTTCCCCGATGGGCCGCGGTATAATGCCGCGGCTTTCCTTTTGGAGGAAACCCGATGTCGCGCGCGACCCTCTGGCTAATCCTTGGCGCTCTCTCGGCGGCGGGCTGCGGATCGTCGGGCGTGCCGCGCGAGCGCATCACGTTTGCAGTTCTCGCGGGCACGTCCTACTCAGCCATCCCCGGAGTCCAGGTGGAGGGGGCCATGGTCGAGGAATCCGAGGCGCTCCTGAAGAAGGCCGTGGCCGACCTGAACGCCGCCAAGGACCTTGATTTCGTCGTCATCGGCGGCGACCTGCTGGCCCGGCCCGACGCGATGAGCCTCGACCGTTTCAAGGCGATTCTGACGGGCCTGCGCGTGCCGTACTACGCGGTGCTCGGCGTGTCCGACGGTCCCGCGGCGCCTGCGATTGGCACCTCCGCGGCACCGGGCGGCGCGGGCGGGGCAGGGGGAGCGGCGCCGGCCTTCTCGGACCTCCCCCGGAGCGCGATTACCTGGGCCTTCCAGGGCCGCGGTTTCTCGGGACCCGATGGCTACTGGAGCCGCGAGGTCCTGCCCAACCTGCTCCTCGTGGGCCTCGACACCGTCCAGCCCGGCCAGCGCGCGGGCCATGTGGAGGCGCGGCAACTGGAGTGGCTCGACCGCGCGCTGACCGAGAACGCCGGCAAGTCGGTGATCGTGGTGGCCTATCATGGGCTTATGGCAATGCATCCGCTTGACGAGAGCGCGGCGTGGCGTCACAAGCTGGTCGACAACGCGGCGGCCGTGCGGCAGGTGCTCGAACGCCATCCGAACGTCCTGGCGGTCCTCGCCGGAGACGGCCGATTTGCCGAGGGGCATGTCGGCGGCCGGATCGTGTACCTGACGTCGCCCAGCGTCACCGTGTGGCCGCTGGCGTACCTTCTGGTGCGCCTGTCGCCGAAGGAAGCCGAAGCCGTGTGGGTTCCGCTGGCGGGCGATGCCCTTCGGCGGCGGGCGCAGGAACGCCTGCTGAGCAGCGTGGAGTACCGTGGGGTTTTCCCGCCTGGCGAGGACGGCGACACGGCCTGTGTCCGGCTCTTCGGCGGCAAGAAGCTGGAAGTGTACCCGCTGCCGGCCATCCGGCCGTAGCCCGCCCGGCGATCTCCTGCGTCTGGCGAGGCACGAAATAGTCGACTTCTGCGTCGAGAGGGCGCAGTGCCCGCTAGAGCATTTCACACGCGGCTATAGCTGACGCTGCGCGGTGGGTCTCCCGACCCACCGCGCCAACCGCGTTCTCGACTGCGCCACAGGCTGGACCACAAAGTAGACTTGGATGTTCTCTGGGACACGATTCATGGTCCATTGGGGACACAATACTTATCTCCGCTTGCGAGACATGCTTTCGCAACAGCGCGAAAGCATGGCACCCACAAGAATAATGTTGATGCACCACTAGTTCACGGTCTTCGGTTTGCCCGTCGGATCCACGGGCGATACCACGTGCACCGGCCGCGGGGCCATGGCCCGGATGAGGTCCGGAAGGTCGTACGTGGCCAGCGCGTTCGGAACGATCAGTTGAAGCTGGCCTTTGCCCATCGGCGTGGCGACCACGTCCATCCACGACTCGATCGAGCGCTCGAGCGTGAGTTCCGCGACCCGCTTATCCAGCGCCGCCGCATGGAGCGCCACCGGCCCGGCGGCCTCGACGCCGATGAGGCTCACCTTGGCCGCATCGACCTCCGGCTGCGCGCTAAGCACGTCCATCGCCGCCAGCACGTCGTCCACCCGCTGGCTCAGCATCGGCCGCGCGAGGCCAAGCGCGAGGTACAGGATCGGGTACTCGTCGGACCACTGGCCCTTGACCTTGACGGGGGCCGTCTCGCCGCAGCCGCGCACGTCGATGGCGAGGACGACCGAGCCCGCCCTGACGAGCTGCTCGAGCCGCCCGCCCGGCCCGGCCTCGGCCGCCTTGCCGCGCGAGTCGACGTAGAGAACGGCCGGCCGCCTGCCTCCCGCCGCCAATCCAGCCGCCGCAGCCGAGGCTGCTTCGGCGGAGGAGGCGGCTTTGGCGGACAAGTCGCCCGCCGGCACAAAGAGGAGGGCCGGCACGGGCACCTCGCCGGGGCGCTCGATCGTGAGCTTCTCGATCCGGTAACCGTCGCGCTGGATGATGCCCGCCGGCCGCACCGCCGGCTTTTCGAGGTTCGGGGGAAGGCCGGCGCCGGTGCGGATGTGCTCGAGGCACTTCTCACGGCTCTCGCTCTTCCAGAAGGACTCGCGCCCAGGCGCGGCGGCGCGGGCCGCGGCCAGGTTCAGGTCCCAGGCGGTCGTGTCTTTCAGGTCCGTCACGACCTGGCCGGTCTTCGTGCACTGGAGTTCCTGCTCGGTGCTGAGCTTCAGCGGCGGCTCGGTCAGCGGCTCATCGAGGCCCTGGAGCCACCGCCGCATCCAGCGCAGCGCGGCCTCGCGGCGCGGCTTCGAGAACGAGTGCGTATCGGGATACTCGAAAATGTCGATCCGTTCGCCGAAGCCGAGGATGCCGTACAGGCGCTTTGCCTCGCGGAAGCTCGCCCACGTGCCGCCGATGTCGAAGAAGTCCTTCGTGGCGGCCAGGATGAGCGTCGGCTTGGGGGCCCGCATCTCGAGGTAATCGGCGTGGTCGAGGCCGAACAGGACCTGCGCGGGGATGTTCTGCTCGCCGTCCTGCGGGCCGAGCGTGGCGAACAGCCGCTCGAGCGACGTGATGTAGCCCGACGGCGCCGCCGCGACGATCCGCGGGTCGGCGTTCATTAGGTACGCCGTCATCGTGCCGCCGCCGGAGTTGCCCGTGCAGCCGATGCGCTTGGGATCGACTTCGGGCCGGCCGGCGAGGTAGTCGATCGAGCGCATGCCGTCCCAGATCCGGTAGTTCGCCATGCTGCGGCCGACGAGCCGCGCACCGATGTCGATGAGCGTATGTTCGGTCGTGCCCCAGATGAGCGACTCGCCTTTCGCGTTGAAGGTCTGCATGCGCTCGCCCTGGCCGATCGGGTCGTAGCAAAGGACCACGAACCCGTTCATCGCCAGCAGGATGCTCACCGACTGGTACGGTGCCGCCGCCTTCGCCGCCTTATCGTGCCCGCACGGCACGAGCACCGCGGGGTAGGGCGGCTTGCCGGCGGTGGGGATATAAAGGTTGCCAGTCACGTGGAAGTTGGGCCGGCTTTCGTAGATGACCTTCTCGATACGATACCCCTCGCGTTCGATCGTGCCGACGGTGCGAGCGCTGGTGACTATCGGGCCTTCGCCCGTCGTAGGGCTGCGGCCCGCAGGCGGGTCCGGCAGTTTCCCGGCGCACAGGAGCCACGTGTCGCGGGCGTGCTTGATGTACTCGGAAACCTGTGCGGGCGTTTCGAGCTTCGCCACGGCTTCGCGGCGGGCGTCGAGGTACTTCTGACATTCCGCGAGCAGGTACTTCCGCAGCAGGTCGCCCCGCGTGTCGGCCGGGAGGACGTTGAGTTCGTCCTTCGCGGCCGCAGGGGCCGGCACGGGGGCCGGCGCGAGCGCTACGGCGGCGCCGCTGGGCGGAACGCTCGGCGCTTCCTTCTTCGCGGCCGCAACACAACCAGCCGCCATGATGAGCGCGAGTGCGACGAGACACGGTCTTGCGATGGGCACGTCACGGCTCCTTTCGAATCTCCTCCAGCGTTACCTCGGCCCCGCTGCGCTCCTTCGACGCCTGCGCCGCGGTCATGAACTCGATGATCTCGAGCGTCTCGCGCGGATCGATCGGGGCCTTGCGGGTCTGGAAGAACTCGGCCATCGTCCGCACGAGGCCCTTATAATCGAAGCCGCCGGGCGTTTCGTACTCGCCCGTTTCGCCCCACACCTTTACGATGGGCTTGTAGTCGCCCTTCTTCGCACCGCGATAGATGCCGATGCGGCCATCCTTCCACTTGCCGGTCGTGATGTCGAGGTCGCCTTCGGCCTTTCGCGACACGCTGACGCACCCCGGCCCCAGGACCGTGTACAGCGCCTCGACGCCGTGGACGCCGTACCAGAAGAGGTCCGGGTGGTGCGGCTCGATGTTCAGCGGCGAACCGCCCTGGACCTTCGTGAACTTGCCGACGCCCGCGGAGGCGGGACGCTCGCGCAGCATCCAGATCTCCGGCTGGAACCGCGCGCACGAGCAACTGAAGAACGGCGTGCCGGTTTCCTGCGAGAGGCGCACGATCTCGCGGGCGTCCTTCAGGCTCCCCGCGAAGGGCTTGTCGATGAAGCACGGCTTACCGGCCATGAGGACCGGCCGCGCTTGCGCGAGGTGCGGCCGTCCGTCGACGCTCTCGATGAGGACGACATCCACCTTCTCGAGAAGCTGCGCGATGCTGTCGACGATCTCCACGGCGTACTTCTCGTGGAGCGTGTCGGCGAACCCCTTCACGCGCTTGGCGCTGTCGGGAATGTCGGGGCTGCCGCCGGGAAACGCCGCGACCACCTTGATCCGCCACTCCGGATGCTTGGCGTAGACGTCCGTGAACGCGGGCACGTGCGATGTGTCGGTGCCGATGATGCCGGCCCGAAGGTCCTTTGTGGCCCACTCCGTCGCCGGCAGGCCTTTGGCGGCCAAGTCCGCCGGCTCGGCCGCAAAGGCGACGCTCGACAGGACGAGAAGAACGGGGAGAATCTTGAGGAACCTCATAACCGACTCCTTTTGGTGTTCTTGTGGGTGCCATGCTTNNAAAGCATGGTCGTTCGAGGCCCGAGAGCATGCTTTCGCCCGCCGCGGCGGGGCACCCCGCATTCACAGTTTCGATATTGACGCAGTACTACGGTTTCTCTCCGAAGGCCATCACCTGGCCGTCGCGCAGCGTCACAAAGATGCGGCCCTGGGCGTCCACCGCCATGCCCCAGCGCACGGGCTCCGAGGGGAGCGGCTGCAACCAGAGTTCGGTGCCGCCGACCCGATCTCGGGCCACGAGCGCCCAGACCGGCGTACCGGTGCCGCGGCGAAGCAGGCACGAGAGAACGGCGTTCTTTGTTCCGACGATGGGCGTCTCCCACTCCGTCGACTTGTCGAACACCGGCGCGGCGGCGGTGGAGTACAGCGGCTGGCCGCGCACCTGCACCTGCTGGCCCGCCCGCGCGCCGGCCGAGTCTTCGACCAGGACGAGCTCGCGGCCGCGCGGTGCCGGCGTGGGCCCCTGAGGCGGGCTGTTGAGGCACGCGCCGTCGGCCAGGTCGAACACGCCCGGCGAGGCCACGTTGCCGCCCGCGAGGTACAGCTTGCCGCCCGAGATGAGCATGTCGCCCTGGGCCGCCACGCCGCGCCGCGAGAACGCATCGAGGTGGCCACATTCGTTGTTTTGCCACATGAGGCGCCCCGTGGCCGCATCCGCCGCGACCACGTGCGTGCCGTCGAAGTTGTTGATGCCGGCCGCAAAGTATGCCGTGCCGCCGTCGACGATCACGCCGCTCGAGACCGGCCACGTGGAGACGAGCGCCCCGTAAACGGGGATCCTGCGCTCGGCCGGTGCGGCGCGGAACCGCCACAGGAGTCGCCCGCCGGCCGCCTCGAAGGCGTAGGCCCAGCCGTCGGCCGAGCCCACCAGCGCGCGGCCGGCGGAGATCGTGGGCGGGTATCGCACCGCGCCGCCGGTATACGCGGTCCAGCGCGCCTGGCCGGTGGCGGCGTCGAGTGCCCGCACGATTCCGTCGGACCCGGCGAGGAAAACGAGCCCGCCGGCGGCGGTGGGCGCCGTGGCCTCGAACCTCGTCTTCGGCGTGAACTGCCAGAGGAGGGCGGCCTTGCCGGAGATCACCGCGGAGACCCGCCCGCTGCGCGCGTTGTCGGCCCGGTAGGTGGGCCAGTCGGCGGCGGACGTCTCGAACTTTGCCACGGCGGCGGGGGCCTTCGCATGCGTTTCCAGCCGCTCGGCGTCGGTCGCCTTCCGGTCGAATTTGAAGTCGCCCGCCGGCGCCAGGCCGATCGCGCCGAAGACCTGGAGGTTACAGTCGCACGCCCAGGGCACCCAGTAGAGCATACCGCCGGCGATAACAACGCCCACGTGACACGACGGCCGCATCGGCGAGATCCACTGCGGCCGGCCGGTCGCGAGGTCCAGCCGCACGGTGCCCTCGCCGGCGCGGAAGAAGACGGCGTCGATCGAGCCGGTCGACCGCGTGCACGCGCGGCGCGACACGTCGAACGAGGCGAGGATGCTGCCCGTGAGCGGGTCGAGCTTCTGCGTGAGGCCCTTGCTCCCTTGCGGGCCGGTCGTGTAGAGGCCGTCGTCGCGGATCACGGCCTGGAGGTCCTTGGCCGGGCACTTCCATAGGAAGCGCCCGTCGTCGGCCGAGAGCGCCGCGAGCCAGTTCACCTGCGGGCCGACAAGGTAGAGGGCCTTCTCGGTGCACTTCATGTACACCGTGGTCTTCCAGCCCTCGACGTACCCGTGGCCGGCGCGGTACGGGCCGATGGCCGCGAACACGTCGGGGTCCTTTTCGGCCGTGCGTCGCCAGAGTTCCTTGCCGGTCTTCGCGTCGAGGCACGCGAGGTACTTGCCGAAATGGCAGATATAGATGCGTCCGCCCTTGAGGCACGTGGCGCGGGCATCCATCGGCGGGTCTTCCTTGTGGTGCCAGAGGACCTGCTTCGTTTTGGGGTCGATGGCCAGGAGCGTCCGCGAGAAGCCCCACGCGAATTCCGGCCCGTTGTAGCCCTGCGAAATCCCGTTCCACGGCCACCCGTGGCTCGTTTTTCGCCACGTCGCATTGGGGTCGGCGGGCTCGGCCTGGCCGACGAGGGCGAAGAGCCGCCCGTCTTCCAGGGCCATCCACTTCCAGAACGTGCCGTCGACGAGGTCGGCCGGCGGAACAATCTCGTCGGCGACCTTGCCGGTCTCGGCGTCAAGGACCTTACACGAAACGTCGTCGGCCAGGTAGAGCGCCGCGGGCGTCGCGACCATCGTCGAACGGTCGACCATGATCCCGGGCTTGAGCGGCCGCCGCCAGAGTTCCGCGCCGTTGTAACCGTTGAGGGCGATGAGCGTGTTCATCACGCGCTCTTCGCGCTCGTGCCACGCGATGTGGCCGAACGCCATGAACACCCGGCCGCCCGCCGCCACGCACGACTGCGGGGCGGGGGCGTAGCGCGGCTCGGCGATGAACTGCGTCAGGTAGGGCGCCCGCGCGACCGTGTCGCGCGATTGCGGATTGTTGTCCGGACCGTGATAGGGGTGCGACCAGTCGTCGACGCCGGCGGGGAAGTCCTTGCGGCGCAGGTCACCGAGGGCGAGCGCCGACCCGCCCGGCCGCACGACGCGCAGCAATTCCTTGAAGTCCGGCTTGCCGTCGCCGGCCAGGTATCGCAACTGGTCGGCTACGTTATCGGCCAGGTGGATGTTCTCGTAAGGGCCTTGCTCGACGAATATCCGGGTGCCGTACAGACCCGCGGCATCGGCGGCGCGGCGGGCGGCCTCCACGTCCTCGGGCGAGGCCAGTTGAACGTAGATCGTCCAGCCGCCTTCCTTCGCCTGGGCAATGGCCTCTTTGCATTCCTTGTCGCCCAGGAGCACCATGACGCCGCCGGTGCCTCCGGGCAGATCGCCGGGACGCACCGTGCTTCCTGCGACAGGTGCCTCGGCGGCAATCGCTAGGGCGGGCATCGCCATCGCTAGGGCAAGGGCCAGGGGCAACCAGCGGATCATGAAGGTGATTGCGAATTGCGGATTTCGGATTGAAGCCCCCGGCATTGCCGGGGGGCACGATCCCCACGCATGCGTGGGGCTTGCTTCAAGCCGCAATTCGCAATTCGCAATCCGCAATCGTGTGTTCCGCAATTGCTTTAGCATGTTAGTCTTCCTTCTTCAACAACGAAATAATTTCATCTACAGTGTTTAATCTCGCTCGCCGAGGGTTGTCTTGAGCATGGTCGTGTCGTTCTGTCCCACCGTCAGGTCCTTGAGATAGATCTCCGGCCGGGGAGCAGGGCTGAAGGTCTTGACGTGAAGGGTCTTCTCCGGCAACTCGACGGTGAGGTTCAGGAACCTCAGGGGATAGTGGGCCACGCCGTCCTTGTCGCCCGCCACGTCGGGACTTCGTCGCGGCCAGTTATGGTTCTCGGGGCCGGGGTACTGGGTCGGCAGATGAACGGCCAGATACCGCCAGCCGTCGAAGTCAATGGGGTCACTTGCGCGCCTCCAGCACTGGCCGGAGGCGTCCTGAAGCATGAAGAACATCAGGCCAGAACTGGAGTTGCCGTTGACCCACAGGCCGATCTCGGTGGGCGTTCCCGGCATTGGAATGCCGCCAGGCTTGTGGGTCAGCGTCGAGATAAACCTCACGCATGCGTGGGGATTAAATCCCCCGGCATTGCCGGGGGCTTGGGTCTTGATCGGCCGGGGCGTAACCTTCAACACCTTGTCCTTGCCTTCGAACTTCTCCACCGCCTCGAAGGCGAAGTCGCCGGTCCAGTCGTCCCTGTTGGAGAGGCTGCTCAACACGACCGATGTGCCGGCGGGCTTGTCGTCGTAGTTGGGCTCGCCGGGCTGGGCCGACTTGACGGGGACCGGTGTAACCAGGTACGCGGGGCTGGGCGTCAACGTTACCTCGACGGCGCCATCCTTGACCGCCAAGGGCGTTTCGTTGGCCTGGCTGTCGACGAACGCGAACGGGCCCTTGCTCTGGAAGGCGAACTTGACCGGCCGCCGGCCCTGAGGGGTCCACATCGCCACGACGTGCGAGCCGTCAGGGCGGTGGAACTCCAGGCCGTAAAGGCTTGGGCTGCCCAGGTCTAAGTCGCGCTCGAATTTGGCCCCGTCCAACACCGAGGTCAGGGTGGCCATCGCCACGAACGAGGGTTTGACGTTGAGTTCCGGCATGCGGTTGCAGAACCCCGCGCCGCCCCACATGGTGAAGTAATAGGCGCTGCCCGCGTCGGAGATTATTCCGAACCGGATGCCCGGCATGCCCCAAGCCAGCGCGTGCAGGCTGTGCCGGATGAAGTAGTCGGCCTGCGTCCGCGCGTCCAGGCGGCCAGGGCCGGTCGAGGGATAGCAGGACTCGCTGCACAGGTAGACCGCTTTGTCCTTGTACCCATAACTGTCGAGCAGTTGGCGCTCCATCCAGAGGTCAATGTTGACGGCGCCGCTGCCGGGCGGCTGGGTCTCGGGGTATCCACCGCCGGCCTCCAAGCCGGCGCAGTCGAACAGGTCCGAGGGGAACTTGTGGCGGTAAAACTCCTCTCGCAGCGCCCTCTCGCCATTGCCCAGGGCGAGTTTGACGTTGGGGAATTCCTTTCGCATCGACTGGGCGGCCTTGGTGGCGTCGTCCCACAACGTCTGGAAGCTCTTCGCCCGATCTTCGGCGGTCTTGCCCTCGATGCCGTCCTCGTGGAACAGCAGCGCGTAGGGGTGCGCATCGAGCCTGTAGTCGGGGATCTGTTCAAGGGCGTGGCGGTACCCGTCAGCCCCGTGCCCGAGGCGCGCGGTCCAGCCGGCGATGGCGGGTTCCTCGTTCGCCACGACCCCGTATTTCGTCCGTTCTTCGGGCTTGAACCCCCACATGCCGTATCGAAAGCCCGCCTTGACGTAAAGGGGACCGATCCGGTCCGGATCGGTGCAGGCGTAATGGCCGCCGCCGAATTGCCAGGTTCCGAACGGCGACTCGCTACGGTGCTTGCGGGTGTCGGGCGGCAACAGGGCCAGGCTGGTCTTGCGCGTGACCAGAGAGCGGTTCTGGCCGTCAGAGACTGTCACGGCCAGGTCGTAATAGCCGCGTTTGGGCACGGCGATTTCCAGAGATACGTTTTCGGTGGCCCCGGCGGCCACCTTGCCACTGGCCTGTGCATGAACCGCCGCGCCGTCCAGGTGCGTCGCCACGGCCGTGAGGGTGAAGGGCTGCTCCTGGGCCGTGATGTTGGTCAGTTGGACATGGAATGTGGGTTTCTGCGGCTGGAGGAAGGCATTGCCGGATTCAGAACTGGAGACCTTCATCTGTAGCGGTGACTTCTCAAATGTGATGGCGGCGATCCGCACGCCGCTGGGCAGCCCCAGCGGAAGCGTGTGGCTCTCTACCACGCGGATCTCCTTGGTGAGTTCCACGTCCATGGCTGGGCCAAAGTCCTGCGCAATGGACCTGCTCATAGGTACGCGCACGTGCGCCAGCGGGCCGGCGGAGGTCTGAACGACCTCGACGCCCTTGGCCGCGGCCAAGTCCGCTTTACGCGGAACGGCTGCCGAGAAGTCATAGTGGTCCACCAGCCCGTTATTGACGTAGAGGCCGACCGTGGTGCTGCTGTAACTGCCGGCCCGCAAGGTCAGCGTGGACGTAAGGGCCGGGTCATCGTCGGCGACCGCCAAGAGATGGGCGGCAACGTAGTCGGCAGAGGGTATCCGCATCATGGGCATGCGGGCGTCAAAGAGCATCGGCGAGCCGGCGTCGTAGGGCGACCAGTATGCCCCCAGCCCCGTCCTCCACTCGATCCACTGCGCCTGGCGGAGGCTCAACTGGTTGTCGGAACCCTGCGGCAGCAGAAACGGCACGCCGCCGACCTCCATCCGCCGGTCTTTGAACTCGGCGGCGAAGCGGTCGTTCGTCTGCGGCTGAACGTTGATCGGGATCATCCGATCGGCGGGATGCGGCGCGAGGGTGGCATTGCGGACCTTGTCGTCCTTGCCCAGCAGGAGTGTCGCTGGATACTGCCATGCCGAGGATAACCGGACCGTCCCGACGTACCGGCTGTCGAACCACAGGCTGAGGGAGTCGCCTTCCACATCGACCAGCAGGGAGCACCAGCGGTCGTGCCAGGAACGCTCTTCGATGCCCGCCTTCTTGAGTTTTTCCCCGGCGGTGGGCGGCGGCACGAACACGACATCTTTCGGGGTCATCCAGTTGGGCTTGGCGGGCTTCTCGTTGGGCCAGTACTTGAACACGACGGCCGTCCCGACGTTCACAAGCTTGTTCTGGGTGTCGCGTTCCTGAAGCTGGAAGCTCAGCACGTATCCTTCGTCGTCGCGGTTGAGGATCGCCACAGCCTGGACGGTCTTGGGATCCTTCGGGTCCGCAAACGTCAGCCGCCAGTCGCCGACCGCTTTGCCCCGCTCGGCCAGTTGCACCTGGGCCTCGAAGCGGTAGGGACCGGAGGGGGCTGGGCCGATGCTCAGGGTAGTCGCATCCTGCGCGGTCATCGTCCCGCTGGCGTCCGTTACGATCCGGCCCATGCTTGCCTGAAGGCATGCCTTTCCGGCAGCCGGCGCATCGGCCAGCGCCGCCGTCCAGCAAGCGCAGACTGCCGCCAGGGCAAGGGGCAGCAATCGTGTTAGCATGTTAGTCGCCCTTCTTCCCGCCTTCGCCGAGGCTTCAGCGGGTCTGCGACTCGATGATCTCGAGGCCGCTGATGATCGGCATCGCGCTACCGGCGGCCGGCGGCGTCTTCGACACGAACTCCACCGTCAGGGTCTCGCCGGCCTTGACCTTGGGAAACTCCTTGACGACCGCCCGGCCTTTGCCTCCGGCCTCCTTGAAGATGTCGAAGTCCTTGAGCACCGCTACGCCCTGGAGTTTCACGTCGAACACCCGCGCGCCCGCCTTCTCGTTCTCCGTCTCGGCGAAGTACAGCCGCACGGTGTACTCTGAGGGCGGGGCGCCCTTTGCGTTCACCGGGATCGTGCAGTGCGTCAGGCCGCGACAACCGGCGGCGTAGAGCCACGGGTCAAGAGTGCCGGCGATCTTGAGGAAGTCGCCGTTGCCCGCAAAGTAGCCGCCGTCAGGCAGGATCTGCGTGGGCAGAGTGAAATCGAGGACCAGCCGCTCGCCGCCCGGCGGACGCGGATAGCTCAGCCACAGCGTGCCGGCGTGGTCCTTGCGGTCGCCCGCGGCGCCGAATGCCAGCGCCAGGTGCTTCACCGGCACCAGCGGCCCGGGCGCGCTGAAGTAGCCCCACACGCGGCTCGTCTGGCGCGGCGCGAACACGATCGTGCACTGGATGGCGAACGGGCAGACGCAGCCGGAACTGGCCTCGGGCATCATCACGACACCGTTGGCGGGGATGCAGTTGATCCAGCATCCCGGCCGCTGGGCGCCGAAGTGCGAGGTGCCGTAATCGCCCACGAGATCGTAGTAGGCCGACGTGCCGCTGCGGAAAAACAGGGCGTTCGGCGACGCCGCGATGTTGCCGCAATGGTGCCCGGGCCGCGACATCTGCCATTTCGCGACTTCGCCCGTGATCGGGTGCGTGCGCTGCGTCTCCACGCCGGTGCTGAGGTCGTAGGACCAGGGCTCGGCGATGATGCGGTCGCCGACGATCAGCGGCCGGCTGCGGTAGCCCTTACGGCCGGACCACATCGTGTTGCCATCGCTTGCCGCCAGGGCGATCAGGCTGCGCCGCGAGAATTCGCCCGCCAGGAATTCCTTCCAGAAATGGCCGTTCCACGGCTGGCCGGAGAGGAGGACGACGCCCTTGGCGTACATGGCCGTGAGCTCGCCGCCGGGGACGCCGACCTTGACGCAGTCGGCCACGTACTCCGGGTGCTGCCACACGGGTTTGCCGGTCTTAGAGTCGAGGGCCACGACCAGCCGCACGTCGGGCTTGATCGCGCGGCCGCGATCGTCGATGCGCATCTTCTCGGGCACGTTTTTGAGCACCGCGGCCTCTTGCTCGGGCGTGACGGTGCGGTCGACGAAGAAGACCTTGCCCTCGCCCAGGCAGATCGTTGCCGGCATCACGGTCTTGCCTTCGTGGAGCCAGCGGACGTTGCCTGTGTCGGGGTCCATCGCAAAGACGCAGCTATCGGGCGTGCCGCCGATGAGATTGCCGTCGGCATAGGCGATGTACGCCCAGTTGCGATTCTTGCCGTCCTTGTCGCCCGCCACGTCGGGACTTCGTCGCGGCGCCTTGAGGGTGCTCTTCGTCTCGCCGGTGGCCGGGTCAAGACGCAGGCACCGGTCGCCGATGGTGACGAAGAGGCTGCCCCCGCCGAGCACGAAGTTCGAGCAGTTCAGCTTGAGGCCCACCCGCCGCGCGCCCGGCAGTTGCACCTCCCACAACTTCAGGCCGTTGTAGGCATCGTAGGCCATGACGACGTTCTCGCCCTCGATGAACATGCGGCCGTCGGCGGCCAGCGGCGCCGAGTTGCTCTCGTGCCGGCTGGGCATCTCTTCCGGCCCCGGATCGCCGAACCACAGGATGCCGATCGGCCCGCGGACGAGCTTGTCGTCGCTGCACGCCGTGTTGCCGGGCTCGCCGTACTCGTGGGTCCACGAGCCGGCCCCGTTGAGCGGCCCGCGCGCGATGTGCAGGGCGGCCCCGTCGACGGCCACCTTGGTGCCCGTTTCGCCGAGACCCGCGAGGGCCTGACGCAGCTCCGCCAGCCACGCGTCACGGCGCGCGGGGGGCGCCGCAGCGGCGCCGGCCGCAGCAGCCGGGCACAGGTACGCGGCGCCGCCGCAGGGCTTCAGCATCCGCAGGACTTCCTTGGCCGGAAGGACGGCGGCCTCGGGCGTGAAGTTGCCCTCGACGACGATCAGGTTGGCGAAGTAATCGGCCAGCGGAAGCGCGTCCGCCGCCGCCAAGGCTTTGGCGGACAAGTCCGCCGCGGGCTGGGCCATGACCCAGACCTTGCTGCCATAGACGCCGGCGCTTGCGAGCGCTTTGCGGGCAAGGGCGGCCTTGTCGGGGCTGGGCTCGACGAGGTAGATGACCAGGCCGGTCCGCCGCGCGAGTTCCAGCGCCAGCCGGCCGTCATCGCCCAGGAGCAGGGCGTAGCCGCGCGTGGCGCCGCTCTCCTTGATGATCCGCTCTGCCAGCGCTGCCGCGCGCGTGGCCCGCTCGCCTTCCGGAAACGCGTTGGCGAGGATCGGCGGCGCCGCCTTCAGCGACTTGCCGCCCGTGCCCGCGATGAAAGTGTGGATGCGGCCCGTGTCGGTGCTGACGATGAGCCGCCCGTTGGCGATCGCCAGGCCGCGCGCCTTGCCCTGGACCGGCGCCGACCATACGTTCTTGCCGGTGGCCGCGTCGAAGCCCGTCACAAGACCGGGTCCGCCGACGAAGACGGTGCCGCGCGCGAGCGCCATGGCCTCGCTGCCCGTGCAAGGGGAGCGCCACTTTGTGGCCTGGTCCACGCGCGGCTGCATTTCCTTGAGATCGGCGGTTGTCTTGGTCAACTGCGCCTGGACGTCGTCCACTTGCTTCTGGAGGCTGGGGGTTGTGCGGGTCTGGATCTTGAGATCGTTGCGTTGAGTGGTCAGCGCGGCGACCTTGGTCTTGAGGGCGCCCAGCGATTTTGCGAACGTCAACCACGCCACGCGGTCGACGGCCACGACCTCTTTGCCGGTCGCGAGGTACAACATGCGGGCGTCGGCGACGATCTGCCGCGCGCCCTCCGTGGGCGTGTCGGCCGTCAGGCCCTCGGCAAAGGCCATGTGCCCGGTGGCTTCGGTGATGGCGATGATCTGCTCGCTTGTGCAAAGGACGAGGTCGCCGAGAAGCTGGTTGTTCGTGCCGCCGGAAAGGCCCACGCTCCGCCAGTTCAGGCTGCGGTGGAACAGGAACTGGCCGTCCGCGCGGCTGAACGCGGCGGGCAACGAGCGGCCGGAGGGCATGAACAATCGCTCCGCCGACGCCATCAGATACCCCTGCGGCGAGACGTCGCCCGCGCCGCCCTTGCCATACGTGTCATTCTTCCACAGGAGCTTGCCGGTGGCGGCGTCGATGGCGTACAGGTACAGCCCCTCGGCCGGAAAGACGCCCGCCCCGAAGTACGCCACGCCGCCCTCGACCACGACGCCCGTGCGGACGGGCCAGACGGAGATCATGCGCCCGTTGCCCAGGATGCGCTCGGCGCTGGGGGCCGCCGCAAACGACCACGCCGGCCGCCCGTCCTTGGCGTCGAGGCAGTAGACCATGCCGTCATCGGAGCCGACGTACACGCGCCCGCCCGCGACGGTCGGCGCCAGGCGCACGGGCCCCTCGGTGAAGAACTCCCAGACGACCCGGCCATCGGCGGCGTCGAGCGCGGTGACCTTGCCGTCGGCCGACGAGCCGAAGTAGATGCGGTCGCCCACGGCGGCCACGTGGTAGGCATCGTCGAAGCGGAGGCGCGGGAGCTCAAGGACCTTTTCGACCGGCGTCGGCTTCGGGTCGCCCCACGCGTGGGCCGGCGGTAGCGCGGGGGTAAAGACCCACGCCTCGGAAAGGGGCGCAGCGAGCGCCTCGGCCGAGACACCGCTCCGCGCCGCGTCATGCCGGTAGGTCGGCCAGTCGTCGGCCCATGCGGCGGCGGCCGCGCACGCGATCACCAGGCCCGCCAGCACCAGCGGCAGCGTCTTTCGCATCATTTCTTCCCCTTGGGCTTCTTGTCGTCCCCTGCTTCCCCGGCAACCTTTTTCTGGATTTCGGTGTCCGGCTCGCGCGGCTCGAACGTAATGCCCGGCAGGCTGAGCGCCGGCCCGTCGGTCTTCAGCACGTCGTTCAGGATGCGATTCGGGCGAATGGCCATGCGGCTCTTGCCATCGTACAGCACCGGCCCGCGGCTGAACACCTTCTTCCACGCGATCTTGCCCGTCCCGGGCTCGACGCCGTACACGAAGATGCCGCCGCCGACCTCCGGGTGCACGCCGGACGAGAAGCACGCGAGGCCCTCGTGCATCACGACGCCGTACACCGGCCACGATGATTCGAGCTGACCGTAGGCGACCACCTTGTGCTCGTACGGTGCCGCCATGAATCGCCAGGCGAGTTCGCCGGTGGCGGCGCTCAGGCAGTATACCCAACCGTCGTGCGAGCCGAAGAGGCAGAGGCCGTCGGCGATCACCGGCGGCGACGAGATCCGCCCGCCCGCCGTGAAAGACCAAATCGCCTTGCCCGCGGCGTCGCGTGCCTCGAGCCGGTGTTCGTGCGTGATCGCGACGCAGGTTGTTCCGCCGAGGGCCACAGGCGCCGTCTCGAGCGCGCCCGCGGGCTGTCCGCGCAGCCAGTCCTCGGCCACCGGGCCGTCGGGCGGCTTGGGCGCACGGGGCGGAGGGGCGGCGTCGGGGTTCGCCCCGCTGCGCTGGAGACGCAGATCGTCGGCGATTGGCTTGCCGACGGGTTCCGACGAGAGCGCCGCGTGCCCCCGCAGTTGCGTGATGCAGCCGCATGCGTTCGGCGTGAAATACGTCATGCCGTTGGCCGGCACGGCGCCCAGTGCGCAGCCGCTGCGCGTGATGCTCTGGAACGCGCCGTTCCACCGGCGGTCGACGAACGCGACCAGGCCGTAAAGGAAATAGTTCTCGGTGGCCGCGAACCGGTTGCACCGCATGTTATAGCCGCCGTCGTCGAACGGCCGGGTCTCTTCGCCGGTCTTCGGGTCGAGGGCGTAGATTCGCCACGCGTCGGCGTAGTAGAGCGTGCCGTCACGGGCGAGCATGTTGTAGCCGAAACGATTGTATTTCTTCTGGAACGTCGAGTGCCAGAGGAGTTTGCCGTCGGCCACGCGGATGTTGCCGAGGAACGGCTCCTCGCCGCCGCCGATCGCGCCCGCGCCAAAAACGCCGAGGTTATCGTCGGCGTACACGAGTTGGCCGATCTGCCCGCCGGCCACCTCTGTGTTCCGCCACACGGGTTTGCCGTCGGCGAGGTCGAGGCACACGACCGCCTGCGCCTTGGCCACCGGCCAGCGCGAGGAGCCTCGCGTGGGCGCGTCGGCCACGATCGCAAAGACTCTGCCCGCTTTCGCCGTGGCCGAGGGGAAGCAGAGGAGGCCCGCGTCCTCGGTGTGCTTCCACCGCAGGGCGCCCGACTTCGCGTCGATTGCGTAAAGCGTGTCGCCGGCGGCATCGAGGATGGTCCCGTCACACAGGCGCAGCGAGGTCCGGCCGGGCTCGTCGGGCAGCTTCGCCGCGTTCTCGTACGTTTGCACGACCTGGCCCGTGTCGGCGTCGAGGGCCACCAGCGGCCCGCCTTTCTCGAGGAACGTGTACAGCCGCCCCGGCGCGGCCACGAACTGCCAGTCCTTGCGACCGGTGCTTGTCGAGGGCACGTTCCAGAGCGACAGGCCGTTGAACGCGTCGCGCCCGTTGTAGAATGTTTCGCGATTGCTCTTCTCGCCTGCGCCCCATTCGAAAAACGCCCGGCCCTCGGCCACGCGCATGCCCGCGTACACGCGGAACCCGGCCGGGTTGCCGCCCAGCTTGATCGGCTGGACGCCCGCGATCCACTGGACGAATGTCGACGGCCCGGCCAGCCGGTCGTGGGAAACGCCGTTGCCCTCCGGCCCGTAGTCGAAGTGCGTCCAACTGTCCATCTCCGAGGGGCGCGACTTGACCGACTTCACCCACCGGCCGCCGCGCTTCAGGTACGCGGCGCCGCCGGGGCAGAGAACGCGCAGAATCTCGGCCTCGGCCGGCTCTCCTCGGCGGGTCTCCGCCGCGGCGTCCAGCGCGTCGAGGTCCGCGACGAGGAGGTTCACGAGGTTCTGGGCGTACGGCAGGGTACTGAGCGTCGCGGCCTTCTCGACTGACGCCAAGCCGTAGATGCCTCGTGCCTGGATCGCCCGCCGCGATGCAGCCAGGCACGCATCATCCGTCGCCAGGCCGTGGACGAGCATACGGCCGCTCTGGGCCAGGGCGATCTCGATTCCGCCGTCGGTCGTCCCAAGGTGGACGGCCAGGCCCGCGCGGACGCCGGTGGCATCGAGGATCGGCGCTGCAAGGTCCGATGGTTCGGCTGCGGCGGTGCCGACGGAAGCGACAACCATCAGCGCCAGTAGCGCCATCAGGCAAGCGAGTTGCTTCACAGCGTCCTCCCGTCAGGCGGAGGCTGGTGAGACGCCCACATCCTACTTTGCCGCGCCGCCGGTGACAATACGGCAAGTGCGCGTCCGGCTGGAACGACCATGCTTTCGCAACGGCGCGAAAGCATGGCACCCACAAGAGCGATCGAGAGCGCATCGTGTGATTACGCGCTCAACAAATGTGTGTCCGGCAAATGCGCGTCCCTCGCGGGCGAAACGGTTGTTCAAATGTGCGGGGGCCGCGCGTATAATCGGAACGCCTATGAGAACTAACCTTGCCAATCGGCCGTGGTTCTGGGCGATGTTCGGCCTCGCGCTGGCTGCCGCGGTGCCGGCAGCGGCGTGCTCGGTGCCGGTGTTCCGTTACTCTCTTGAGCGGTGGCCCGCCGAGCCGTACCGCGTCTACGTGTTCCACCGGGGGGCGCTCTCGCCCGAGACTCAGAAGTTAGTGGACCGGCTGCAAACCGCCGCGGGCACCCGTACGACCGCCGGCCCGATCGAGCTTGCGGTGATCGATGTTGCCGGCAAGCCGGATGAGGACGCGGCGGCGATTTACAAGCGTCATGAGTCTGCGACGTTGCCCTTGATGGTCGTATGCTATCCGGCCGATCTTGAGATCGCGGCCGAGGTCTGGGCGGGGCCGCTGGCGGCCGAGGCGGTGGATCGGTTGCTCGACTCGCCCGCGCGGCGTCAGATCGCCAAGCGGATCATCGAGGGCGAGGCCGGCGTGTTCCTGGTTCTCGAGAGTGGTGACCGTGCCAAGGACGATGCCGCGGCCGACCTCCTGAAAACGGAACTGGCGCGACTCGAGAAGGTGCTGAAACTGCCCGCGCCCGACGACGGCCAGTGGGGCGATCCGGTTTACGATGAGAAAGGGCCGCCGCCGCTCAGGCTGGCGTTCTCGTTCGTGCGCATGGCGCGCAGCGACCCGGCAGAGGCGATGTTCGTCAAGATGCTTCTCGGGGCCGGGCCGATTCCGGGCAGCGATGAGGGGCCGGTGGTGTTCCCGTTCTTCGGCCGGGGTCGGGCGCTGGCGGCGCTGGCGGGCAAGAACTTCGATGCGGCGGCCATCGAGGATGTCTGCGAGTTCATGGGCGGCCCGTGTTCGTGCATCATCAAGGGGCAGAACCCGGGCGTCGACATGCTCATGAACGTGGACTGGGATGCGGCCCTTGCGGGTCAGGAGTCGGCGATTCCGAAGGTCGAGCCGCCGCCGCTGACCGGCGTGGGGGCGTTTGCGAAGGCGGGCGCCGCGGCGACCGAGGGGGATGCCCGCACCTCGCTCTGGCAGAACGTGGCGGTAGCGGTGGTCGTTGGCGTGGCGATCATCGCCGTGCTGGCCGCCGTCATGGCCCGGCGACGCAGAGGCTCAGGATCGAACTGACATGACCGTCTGGCAACTGGCGCTCAAGGAAATCGGGTATCGCCGACTCAACTTCGGCCTCGCCGTCCTGGCGGTGGCCGTGGCGGTTGCGTGCCTCGTCGGCGAACTCACCTTGCTGCGCGGCCACGACGTCCGCTCGCAGAACCTCGACGCCGCCCGCGAGGCCCGCACGCGCAGCATGGCCGGCAAGCTCGAGGACGATTACACCAAGATCATGCTGGGGCTGGGCTACAACGTGCTCGTGCTCTCGAAAGACGAGGACCTCGGCCGTTTTTACACCCAGGGCTACGCCGCCGAGACGATGCCCGAGGACTACGTGAAGCGGCTGTCCGAGTCGCGGATCATCACCGTGCAGCACCTCCTGCCAAGTCTCCAGGAAAAGATCGAGTGGCCCGAGAAGAAGCTCCCGATCATCCTCATCGGCACGCGCGGCGAGGTGCCTTTCGCGCACCGCGACCCGAAGAAGCCGCTGCGGCCCGCGGTAAGCCCGGGTTGCATGATCATCGGCCAACTTGTGCACGAGCGGCTCAGCCTGGCGGAGGGCGAGAAGGCGACGCTCAAGGGCCGCGCGTTCACGGTTGAGAAGGTCCATCCGCTGCGCGGCAATGAGGACGACATCACCGTGTGGATTCCGCTGGCCGACGCGCAGGAACTCCTGGGCAAGCCCGGCCGCATCAACGCGATCCTGGCCCTGAGTTGTTTCTGCGCCGAGGCGACGCTCGACGGCATCCGCAAGGAGATCGGGACGGCCCTTGAGCAGCAGGTCCAGGTGCTGGAGCTGGCGCCGCAGGCGGCCACGCGGCGCGCCGCCCGCGCACGGGCGGCCGAGCACGGCGGCGAGGCGATCTCCGCGGTGGCCGACGACAACGACCAGCTCCGCCGCGAGCGCGAGGCCCTGGCGGCGTGGGCCATTCCGCTCGTGATCGTGGCCTGCATCGTGTGGGTCGGCCTGCTGGCCTTTGGCAACGTGCGCGACCGGCGCGGCGAGATCGGCATCCT
>PMZT01000198.1 GCA_003170085.1 Planctomycetia bacterium
GGCGAGCGGCAGCGCGTGGCCCTGGCGCGGGCGCTGCTGAATCAGCCCGACGTGATGCTGGCCGACGAGCCCACCGGCAACCTCGACCCGGCCAGCGGCCGCACGGTGCTCGGCCACCTGAAAGAGTTCTCCGAGGAGGGCGGGGCGGTCCTTCTGGTGACGCACGACCCGATGGCCGCCGAGTACGCCACCCGCACGGTGCGGATGGAGGCCGGGCGGCTGCGCGACGACTAGAACTGTGTTACATCTAATCTGAGGGTGCCATGCTTTCGCGCCGTTGCGAAAGCATGTTATGTAAACGCGGCGCACGCTTTCGCNNGACCATGCTTTCGCAACGGCGCGAAAGCATGGCACCCACAAAGACTAATGTTGACGCACCACGAGCGCTCGCAGCTCAAGAGTCTGAAATCTCAAATCTGAGGATTTCAGATTTGAGGAAAAAGCGGTCTCCCTACGCACGCGGCAGGAGGCGGGCATTGAGCAGCCGCGCGACGTCGGGGCTAGCCGGATGTTCCATGAGTTCCTCGAGCCGCCCGGTCTGGACCAGTCGCCCGTCGATCATCACGCCCGCGCGGTCGGCCACCGCCAGCGCCTCGTCGGTGCTGTGGCAGACGTGAATCGTTGTCACGCCCACGTCGCGCTGCACGATCCTGAGTTGCTCGATCACCTCGGCCCGTGTCGGCCCGTCAAGTGCGCTCACCGGCTCATCCAGAAGGAGCAGCCGCGGCTGAATCGCCAAGGCCCGGGCCAAGGCCACCTTCTGCCGCTCGCCGCCGCTCAGCGTGGCGGGCATGTGATCGAGGAGGTGCCCGAGCCGCAGCTTCTCGATGAGCGGCCCGGCCTTCACGAGCGCCGCCGCACGCGAGTGGCCCGCCGCCCGCAGCGCGAACGTCACGTTCTTCGCCACGTTCAGGTGCGGAAAGAGGCCGTAATCCTGCGGCACGTAGCCGATGCGCCGCAGGCGTGGCTCGGCGTGCGTCACGTCCTGGCCGTCGATGAGAATGCGCCCCGACTCGGCCCGCAGCAGCCCGCACAGGCAACTGATGAGCAGCGTCTTGCCCGACCCGTTCGGCCCGAGCAGCACGAAATACTCGCCGTTGGCCACGTCGAGCGAGACGCTGCGCACCTGGAAGTCGCCGGCGCGGAATGTGAGGTCGCGGATCTCGATCATAGGCCCCACCACCGGTGCGTCTGGCCCAGGAGGTGAATGAGCACGAGCGCCACCATGGCGATCGCCAGCATGACGAGCGAAAGCGCCAGCGCCGGCTCGATCCGCCCGATCGAAAGCTCGAGCCACACCGTCGTCGGCATCAACTCGGTCTTCATGCGGACCGCGCCCGCCAGCACGTACACGGGGCTGAATACGCCCACGGCCCGCGCCCACGCCATAACCGCCCCGGCCACAAGGCCGTTGCGGGCCATCGGCAGCGATACCCGCAGAAACGCCTGGGCCTGGGTGCAGCCGAGCGTCAGGGCCAGGTGCTCCAGACGCCGGTCGATGCCGTCGAACGACGCCTTCGACGCCCGGATCGCGTACGAGACCGACATGAAAAACTGGCAGAGCACGATTCCCTTGACCGTGTAGACGAACCCCAGCCACGGCACGCTCTCGATCCACTGGCCCGCCGACGTGCGGAAGAACACGAGCAGCGACACGCCGACCACCACCGGCGGCAGCACGATCGGCAGGTCAACGATCGCGTCGAGCACCACGCTCCCCGGAAATCGGTACCGGCTGAGCGCGTACCCCATCGGCACCGCGAACACGATCACCAGCACGAGCGTGATCGCGGTGGTGACCAGGCTCAGGTAGATCGCGTGCTGGACCTCGGGCAGGCGGAGCACCTCAAGGATCGTCTCCGGCTTGGCATAGAAGAGGTCGGCCGCGATCAGCACGAGCACGGCCATCACGAACGCCACCAGGAAGGTGGTCGTGGCGATGGACACCCCATGCACGCGCGGGCCGGCTACGGCTGGCATCGCTGGAGTTCCCCTGGGGTTGCGCTACTTCGGCAACTCGGTCTGGTAATGGTGCTTCTTGAAGATCGCCTGGCCCTCGGGGCTGGCAACGAACTCGACGAACCTGGCGGCCGCCTCGGGGTTCGTGCTCGCCTTCAGCGTGGCGATGGCCACCTGCGACACCTCGTTCTCGGCCGGCGGAATCGCCACCACGTCGGCGCTGTCGGCGTACTGGGCCGCCACGGCGTCCCACACGATCGTGGCGTCAAGCTGCCCGGCCTTGACCTGCACGCCAAGGTCGCCCACGGTGGCCGCCGAGATCGCCAGGTTCTTGTCAATCGCCGCCTTGTCGACCTTGTTCTTGGCGAAGAGCGCCTCGCTCGTGCGCCCCACCTGGCAGGCCCGCGGGTCGCCGAGACCCACCTTCAGGCCCGGCCGCGCAAAGTCGGCCAGCGTGCGGATGTTCTTCGCATTTCCCTTCGGCACAAGGATGACGGGCACGAAGTAGCACACCGGCGCCTTCGACGCCACCAGCCCGTCCTTCTCGGCCTGCTCCACGTACCAGAGGTCGCCGGGGAAGAAGAGGTCGCCGCGGCCCGCCAGGCGCAGCCGCGAGATGATCATGCCGCTGCCGCCGTAATCGCACTCGAGCTTGATGCCCGTCTTCGCCGTGAACGTCTGCGCAAGGTCCTCCATCGCATCCCGCAGGCCCGCGCCCACGTAGACGAGGAGCGGCCCCTGCGACTTCGCGGCACCGGCGGCGCCCGCGGCGGCTGTGCCGGCGGCCTTTGCGTCACCCGCGCCCGCCACAACAAGATGCCTTGCAGCCGGTGCCGGGCTGAAGCCGAAGTCGTTCCACACCGTCGCGGCGCGGTCCGACGTAACGAACTCCGCAAACGCCTTCGCGGCGGCAGGCTGCTTGCTCGATTTCAGCACGTCCACCGTCACGCGGATCTGGGCCATGTCGAGCGGCCCGAACGTCGGGCTAGTGACGGCGTCCACGCCCAGCACGGGGCGGTAGGGCGGTTCGATCAGCACGGCGTCGAGCTTGTCGCGGCGGAGGAACTGGACGGCGTTCCAGACGATCGCGGCGTCGGCGTTGCCCAGGACGACGGCATTAGCCGCCTCGCCGCCGGCCCGCGTGGTCGTTACCACGTTCTTCTGGATCGCGTCCGTCAGGCCCGCCTTCTTGAACATGACCTGCCACACGTGCCCGGCGGTCGAGTACACGGCGTCGGTCAGGACCACTCGCACGCCCGGCTGCGCAAGGCCCGCCAGGCCCTCGATCTTCTTCGGGTTCCCCTTGGCGACGACGATCACGGGCTCGAGGGTTGCGGCGATCCACGCGTCCAGGATCAGGCCCTTTTTCTCGAGCGCCCCGTGGAACGGATCGTGGCCGACGTAGAGGTCGCCGCGGCCGGTCGTCTCGGCCTTGATATAGTTGGCACCGGAATCGCCATAATCGATCTCCAGCTTGCGGCCCGTTTCCTTCTCATATTGCTGGGCGAGTACCTCCATCGCCGGCCGCATCGTCCCGCCGACATAGACGTACAGAGGCCCGGCCGCTGCCGGCGTTTCCGGCTTGCTTGGGCTGCAACCCGCGATTGCCGAGAGTCCAACGGCGAGGGCGAGCGACGCCAGGGCGAGGAGCTTCATGGCTGGTCCTTTCTCAATAACGCGGATAATCGCCATCGTGCAGCGTAGGTGCCATTTTACTCAACCGCGCCGACGATGTACAGTTCCTCGCGAGGGCGTTCGCGCAAAACCTTTCTCGCCGCAGTTTCATTGCATTCCTATGCAATATCCGGGCGGCCATAACCGTTTGCCCCTGTAGAACCGCACGGAGCGCGCCCGGCGGGTGTGTCGGACGCCTGAGAAAGGAAGCAGGCCATGAAAGCGTATGTGATGGCAGGGGTGCTGGCTGTGGCGTTTGCGGTGGGGGCGGGAATCGTCTGGGCCGATACGGCGACCACGCCGCCGACCACCCCTCCGACGGTCGCGCCGCCGGCCCCCGCCAAGGGTGGCGAGGGCATGCGTGGCGAGCTGGCCGAGCGCCTGGGCCTTACGCCCGAGCAGCGCGAGCAGATGCGCTCGATCCTCCAGGCCGCCCGTGCCGAGGCCGAGAAGGCCGCCGATCCGGCCGCCAAGCGCCAGGTCTACGAGCAGGCCTTCGAGAAGATCAAGACCACCGTCCTTAACGCCGAGCAGCAGAAAAAGCTGGCCGAGGTCCGCGAGAATCCCGGCATGAGGGCGCATGAAACGCTCGACCGCATGGGCGAGCGGCTGGGCCTTACCGCCGATCAGAAGACGCAGGCCCAGGCCATCTTGAAGGCCGCCCACGAGGAGGCCGAGAAGGCCCCCGATCGCGAGGCCAAGGCCAGGATATTCCATGAGGCCATGGAGAAGATCAAGACGACGGTCCTGACGCCCGATCAGCAGAAGAAGATGGGCGAGGCCCGCGAAGGCCCCGCCGACCGCGCCCATGAAATGCTCAGCCGCATGGCCGAACGCCTCGGCCTTACGCCGGACCAGGTCGAGAAGGCCAAGGCGATCCTTCAGACCGCCCACGAGCAGGCCGAAAAGGCCCCCGACCGCGAGGCCAAGGCAAAGATCATCCGCGAGGCCCTGGAGCAGATCAGGACGACCATCCTGACCGATGAGCAGCGGACGAAGATGGAAGCCGGGCGCGAGGGCGCCGGCGCCCCAGGCCGTCATGGCCCCGGCGCAGCCCAGCCGCAGGCGAAATAGCGTAGTTCATAGCGTAATTCCAGGAGGCCGTACATCCGAGGCCGTACGCCGGCGGCGATCGGCCCAGAAATTGGGCGGCAAGGCCGTACCCGTTCTTCCCATGTCGCCCGTGCCGGAGGTCGTGAGGGACCTCCGGCGCGGGCGGTTTGTTGGACTTTGGATATTGGACTTTGGACTTTGGACTTCTTGCCGGCCCTCCTTTCCCCAGATTTCAGATCTCAAATTTGAGATCTCAAATCTCAGATTTTCAGATTTTCTTCCGTCCTCCCTCGAAAAATTAATATGGAATCC
>PMZT01000220.1 GCA_003170085.1 Planctomycetia bacterium
CACGGGCGTTTTTCGGGATTCCATATTAATTTTTCAAGGAAGGCCGGAAAAAAATCTGAGAATCTGAGATTTGAGGATTTCAAATTTGAGATCTCGGATTTGAGATTTCAGATCTGAGAAAAGGAGACGGCAAAGAAGTCCTAAGTCCAAAGCCCAGGTCCAAGGTCAAAGAGGAAGGACCAAGAGCGGCGGGGGAGGGCAAGTTACTTCCGGCGGCGAAGCAGGGTGCCGGCTAGGCCAAGGCCCACGAGGGCCAGCGTGGCCGGCTCGGGGGCGTGGATGATCTCAATCCCGTTGATCGCCGGCGAAGAAGCGCCCTTGTGGGCGGTTGCCGTCAGCGTGAACGTGTCGCCGGTGACGCCATCGAACCGCAGGTAGTTGCCGCCGCTGCCGGTATCCTGCGTGTACGTGCCGTTGAAGCTTGTGTTAGGCCAGGGCAGTCCCCCACACGATGAGGGGATGGGCAAATGAAAAAAGTGGGAGTTGGCCTGTCTCTCCGGCCGCCAGTTCTTTCGTCATTGGCGACAATGATGTTTTGACTCTCCCGCGCCCCCCGTGTAGAATCGCTCAACGACGCGTTCTACGGCTGAGGGAGGCGGTCTCCATGAAACGGATTCTGGTGCTTCTGACTCTGGCGGTGGTGACGGCGGGCTGTCAATCGGATGAGGCCCTGCGCCACTATGGCAACGGTTACATCGCCAACGAAAAGGGCGATACGGCCAAGGCTCTGCAGGAGTTCGAGCAGGCCATCAAGCTCGACGACAGCATGGCCGTGGCCCACGTCGGCGTGGGCGACGTGTACCGTCAGACGGGCCAGCTTGATAAGGCCCTGGCCCCGTACGAGGCGGCCATCCAGCGGATGCCGGGCGAGTACGGCTACTACTATCGCCTCGGCCGCGTCTACCAGGCGATGGACCGCGACAAGGACGCCGCCAAGACGTATCAAACCGTGATCCAGATGAACCCGGACTTCGCGCCGGCGTGGATCAACCTGGGCGTGGTTCACTTCCGCCTGGGCGATCTCATCATGGCGCGCAGCGAGTGCGAGCGGGCCGTCGAACTGGCTCCGAAGCACGAGTACGCCTGGTCGAACCTCGGCACCGTCTACGATGCGCTGGGCGAGTCGTACCGGGCGGTGACGGCCTACCAGCGCAGCATCGAACTCGACCCGAGCCAGGCCCCCGTGCACATCAACCTGGGCACGACGTACCTGAGGCAGGGGCGGCTCGACAAGGCGATCGAGGAGCTGAAGCTGGCCGCCGCCCTCGACCCGAACTCGATCCTGATTCGCAAACGCCTCGCCTACGTCTACTCGAAGCAGAAGAAGTACGGGGCCTCGATCGAGCAACTCCAGGCGGCGCTCGAGAAAAGTCCGAAGGACTGGGACAGCCACAACAGCCTGGCCGCGATCTACATGATCTTCTATCTGCGGCACCCGGAGCAGGACAACCTGCGGCTTCAGGCGCTCGAGGAATGGCACATGAGCCTCGAGGCGAATCCCGATCAGTCGCAGGTCAAGGACCAGTTGGCCCGGTGGGCCCAGCCGTTGCCGTCTGATACGGTCCCGCTGGGTGAGGCGGGCGACGAGCCGGCGCCGACCACCAAGATTCCGGCGACCAGGATCGCGCGGCCCGCGCCGGCCGTAGCGCCCAAGCCGCCCGAGAAGGTGGCCGAGACGCCCAAGCCGCCCGAGGCGCCCAAGTCGCCCGAGAAGGCGCCTGCCAAGACCGTCGCCAAGACGCCGCCCGAAAAGCCGGCCGAGAAGCCCAAGACGCTCACGCTGCCGAAGCTGTCGGATATCAATCTCGAGCCGGCCAAGCCGCCCGCGACGAAGAAGGAGCCCGAGCCCGACATGCCGGCGCCGAGCCCGAGCATCCTCTTCGATCCCGACAAGGCCTACAAGGCCGATCCCGGCGCGCCGCCGCAGCCGTGACCGCCCGGCCGGGCACCTGTTACTAAAGCGCCACGTAGCACTACAACGCTACTTGCTGGATTGGCGGTCAGCCCCGTAGGGGCGTCTTTCTTAGCCCAGGGTGATGGGCGAAGCCCGAACCCTGGGTACACATAAGAAATATGGCTATCAAGCCCCATCGGGGCGCCTTGGGCAGATGCATGCGTCTGCCCATCGCTCGGCAAGACGCCCCTGACGGGGCTTGGCTCTGCTTGGCGCCCGCTTACCCAGGGCTCGACTTCGTCTTCGCCCTGGGCTAAAAAAGGCGCCCCTGTGGGGCTTATCGGTTGAAATTCACAGCGTTGTAGTATTAGCGCGGCGGGCAAAGACCAAGTGGCGCTGTAGGACTATATCAAAGGATGAAATCGCCCGTGACGCAGCCAGCCAGCCCCACCGTTCGCACCCGTATCGCCCCGAGTCCGACGGGCGACCCGCACATCGGCAACATGTACGTGGCCCTCGTGAACTGGGCGTTCGCGCGGCAGTCGGGCGGGCAGTTCGTCGTCCGCATCGAGGACACCGACCGCACGCGGTTCGTCGAGGGCGCCGAGGCGATGTTCCTGCGGTCGCTCGACTGGCTGGGCCTTGACCACGATGAAGGCCCCGACACCGGCGGCCCGTGCGGCCCGTATCGCCAGAGCGAGCGGCTGCCGCTGTACCGCGAGCACGTCGACCGCCTGATCGCCGGCGGCCACGCGTACCGCTGCTTCTGCACGCCCGAGCGCCTGAAGGCCGTGCGCCAGAAGGCCACCGGCGAGATGACCGGTTACGACCGCCAGTGCCGCACGCTTCCGCCCGAAGAATCCGCCCGCCGCGCCGCCGCCGGCGAGCCGCACACCGTGCGCCTTGCCGTGCCGCTGGAGGGCCAGACGCAGTTCGAGGACGGCCTGCGCGGGGCCATCACCATCGAGCATAAGAGCGTTGACGACCAGGTCCTTCTGAAGAGCGACGGCTACCCCACGTACCACCTGGGCGTGGTGGTTGACGATCACCTCATGGGCGTCACGCACGTGATCCGGGCCGAGGAGTGGATCGTCTCGACCCCCAAGCACGTGCTTCTGTACCAGGCATTCGGGTGGGACGTGCCGCGCTACTACCACATGCCGCTGATTCGGAACCCCGACCGTTCGAAACTCTCGAAGCGCAAGAACCCCACGAACGTCATGTGGTACCGGCAGCAGGGTTTCCTGCCCGAGGCGGTGGTGAATTACCTGGGGATGCTGGGCCACTCGATGCCCGACCAGCGCGAGGTCTTCACGCGCGAGGAGTTCATGCGCGAGTTCTCGTGGCAGCGGGTCACGACGACCGGCCCCGTTTTCGACATGGAGAAGTTTGAGTGGCTGAACGGCGAGTGGATCCGCCGGCTGCCGGTCGAGACGCTTACGGCGCGGCTGAAGTCCGAAGGGTTCTGGCCCGCGGGCCTGCCGGAAGACAAGGCCCAGGCGATCGTCGGCCTCATGCGGGAGCGGATGCGCCGCCTGACGGAGTTCTCCGACGCCGTGGCGTTCTTTGCGGCGCGGCTGCCGTACGAGGCAGCCCTGCTTGTGCCCGACAAGAAGGGCAAGCCCATCATGACGGCCACAGAGACCCGCACGGCCCTCTCGCGGCTGAAGGAAGCCTACGCGGCCTTTGCGCCCGAGCCCGACGCGGAAGCATCGGGTGACTCTCTCTCGTCGCAATGGCAGGCGGCGGCGCTCGAAGCCTCCGGCCGCGCGCTGGCCGACGAACTCGGCTGGAAACCCGGCGAGTTCTTTACGCCCCTGCGTGTAGCCATCACCTGCCGCCGCGTCTCCACGCCGCTCTTCGAGACGATGGAGATTCTTGGGCGCGAGGAGTGCCTGGCGCGGATGGACGAGGCAATTGAGAAGGCAAAAACGCTCGCGTAACATCGAGCCCGCTGCGGGATCGTAGTATGTGTTTAGCGTTATGGCCGGACACGGCGGGCGGCCACACGGGGCCGCCCCTACGGCGCGTTCTTCGTAGTTTGTAGGGTGCGTGCTTGCACGCACGCGGTCGTCTACCCGGAGGACTGGGGTTCGGCGCAGCCGCCGGCGGTGTCGGGCCTCAAGGTCGTCTGAGAATAGATGGCCATCCGTTCTCCGCGTGCGTGCAAGCACGCACCCTACGAACTTCGTATTGTACCTGCCGCCGAGGCCGCCACAAGGTTCGACTCGCAGCAACATCTCGGAACGCAAGGGCCACGAATTGCCGGGTGTGGCCGTTCTTAGTGGTAGCGTTCGCCTCTGTACCGCCATGAGGCGGCTTCAGCCGCCTTTGCCCGCCGGCCCCCCCCCCCGCATGCCGCGGCGAATCGCTTCCTGCTTGACGCCGCCGCGGACGACCGATAGAGTCTGCGCGTATGGCCGAGGTATGAAATGGCGGGCGGCAAGCGAAGTCACGGGGCTGGGTGGCACGGCCACTGTTTACCCGCCGAGGCGGGCGATGTTGCGTGGCCGTGCTTACTTCGGCGGAAGCACGGCCACCCAAGAGCGGGAGGCCGTGCCAGCCCCGGGTTGTGATGCTGCCCCGTAAGTGACGAGGTGCGGCGCCGCACGCCCCGGCTGCCTCAGCCGCATGCGCCTGTAGCTCAAGTGGATAGAGCAACAGCCTTCTAAGCTGTAGGCTGCAGGTTCGAGTCCTGCCAGGCGCGCCACTTCTGGTACTACAACGTTCTTTAACCGCAAGGTCGCAAAGGTACGAGGGACGAAGGGACGGAAGAACTCGCTACCCTGGCCCGGTGTGCCGCAAACAAGGACTCGCCGTTCTACCACTGGTCGCTCTGGATGCAGCGGAAACTCCGAATCGCGCAGGAGCCGACCAGCCGGCCGTAGGTTGCAGGTTCGAGTCCTGCCAGGGCGCACTACAAACCCCGAGGCAAGTCCTTTCGTCAATCGGCCAGCGCGAGCGCAGCCGCCACGAGCGCCAGCGCCGCCGTCTCGATGCGGAGGGTCGTGTGGCCGAGCCGCACGGGGATGAATCGCGCGGCGTGAAGGGCCTGACGCTCGGCGTCGGTCAGGCCGCCCTCGGGGCCGACGACGATCGCGAGCGTGCCCGCCGCGGCGCCAGCCGTGACCGTGCCCGCCGGTGCGCCACCCTTGACCGTGCTCGCGGCGCCGGCCTTGAGCGCGCCGGCCGCGGCGCTGCCCGTGAGTGCGCGGGCCGCTGCGCCGTCGGTGAGCACGCGGGCCGGCGGCACGGCATCGGCGGCCAGGTCGCCGTAGATTCGGACGGCGGCGCTCGACTGCCGGGCGAACTCCGCCAGCGGCCGCGGCCGGCAAAGGGCAGGCAGGTAATCGCTGCCCGACTGCTTGGCGGCGGCAATGCAGTGACCCATCCAGCGTGCCCGTTTGGCGTCTGAAAGCTCATCGCCGCCCGCGACACTCCGCTCAAAAAGGACCGGCTCGAGCGACGCCACGCCCAGTTCGGTCGCCTTTTCGAGGAGCCAGTCGAGGCGGCTTCCCTTGGGCACGGCAAACGCCAGGGCGATGATCGGGCCGCGACGGGCGGTCGCCGGCCCGCCGGACGAAGCTTCGGTGATCATCACCGTGACGTCGCGCTTGGCCACGCGCGCGAGTCGCCCGCGCGCCGATCCGCCGCAACCGTCAAAAAGTTCCACGGCGTCGCCGGCCCTGAGGCGCAGGACGTGCGCCGCATGATGGGCCTCGGCTTGGGGCAGGTCGATCTCCTGGCCCGCGGCGAACCCGGCCCCGCCGGACCTGGGGTCGGCGGCGATATAAAACCGCGGCGATCTTCCCGTTTCGGACACGTGCGGCCTCCACGCTTTCACAAACGGCACGTTATCAGAAACGCGGCGGCGCGAAAAGCGTTTTCGTCGATCCGAAAAGAATTGCACTTGCGGCGGCGCGCGTTCAGAATGAGTCCGCACAGTGTCAGTGGGCACGCTTGCCGCAGGAGGGGAAGGGTGAGGTTCTTAGAACTTGCCATTTGCGTGACGCTGCTCGCGACCATTTCCCTGGCGCCCTTGCCCCTTCATGCGGCGGACGCCGCGTCGCTGGCCGACAAGGCTGCCTCCGCGGAGACCCCGGCGGCGACGCCCGCGGCGCCGGCTGCCGCATCGGAAGGTTCTGCCACGCCGGAAGCCGGCCACATAGCCGCGAGGGAGGTATCCAGTACCTTGGGTTCGGTGGGCTTTTTCGTGCTAGGGATCATTTCCGGCATCCTTGTTCTAGTGGCTGACACGTCAATCCCGACCGGAGTCAAATTCATAAGCTGGGTTGCAGGCGCCCTTTGTATAGCCGGTGTCTTTAACCGGGGAAACAGTTTAGACGTTTGCCTAGCGATTGTGGGAGTCGTATCAGTTTTCATTCTATCTGACCTTGTGACGTTTATCGCGGCAAGGTTTAAATGACACCGGCAACGTGGGCGTGCGGGTTCGCATCGGTGCCTGACGAGGCAAGGAGACGACCATGTCGGAGGTTGCTGCGCAGGGCCTGACCTTGGGGCCTCGGGTTCATCCGGGCCGGCTGTTCGTCGCCGGGTGCATTGCGCTGACGAGCGGATCGGCGATGTTCGCGATCACCTCCGACATCGCGGGCGCCCTCAAGACGCAGTTCATCCTGAGCAACGAGCAGACGGGCCTCTTGCTGGGCTGGACCGGCTGGGGCTTCACGATCGGCATGTTCATTCTGGGGCCGCTGTGCGACGGCCTGGGCATGCGCCTGGTGCTGAGGCTGGCGCTGGTGTTCCATGCGGTGGGCGTTCTGCTGATGATCTTCGCCGACGGGTTCTGGATGCTCTTTGCCGGGGCGCTCATCAACACCCTGGGCTCGGGGGCGGTCGAGGCCGCCTGCAACCCGCTCATCGCCACGATCTACCCCGACAAGAAGACGCACAAACTCAGCCAGTTTCATATGTGGTTCCCCGGCGGCATCGTCCTGGGCGGGCTGGGGTGCTATTTCCTGGCCAAGGCGGGCTTCAATTACTGGCAGCTCAAGCTGGCGCTGGTGCTGATCCCGACGGTCGCGTACGGCATCCTTTTCACGGGGCAGTCCTTCCCGCTTACGGAGCGCGTGCAGTCGGGCGTGTCGTTCGGCGGGATGTTCAAGGAAACGCTCTTCCGGCCGCTCTTCCTGGTGCTCCTCGTGTGCATGATGCTCACGGCCTCGCTCGAACTTGGGCCGAACCGCTGGGTGCCCGCGGTCCTCGAGGCCGGCGGCATCCCGGGCATCCTGGTGCTGGTGTGGGTGACCGGCCTGATGGCGGTGCTCCGGTTCTTCTGCGGGCCGGTGGTGCGGTTCTTCTCGGACACAGGGCTGCTCCTGGTGTCGGCCATCGTGGGCGGGGTGGGCCTTTTGGCGCTCAGCTTCAGCAGCGACCTCTGGATGGTGGCCATTTCGGCCACGGTCTTCGCCTTCGGGGTGTGCTATTTCTGGCCGACGATGCTCGGCACGGTGGCCGAGCGCGTGCCCAAGGGCGGGGCACTGGCCCTGGCGCTCCTGGGCGGCATGGGCAGCCTCTTCGTCAACACCGTGACGACGCCGCTGATGGGCTACGCCGCCGACGTGTACCTCCATCGCGAGCTTGTGGCCAAGGGCACCGCGGACGGCGTGCCAATGAATCACGAGCGCGAGACGGTCGAGGTTCTCCAGAAGATCGACACGACCTATGCGGCGTGGGAGGCCGCGCTCGGCATGTCGAGGCAGGACGACGTGACGCGGCGCGAGATCGCCGTGGCGCGGGCCGACGTAGGGGCGGTCCTCCGGGCGTGGCAGGCCAATGGTTTTCTGCCGGAGATCGCCACCGCCAACGCCCTGCGGAGCGCCATCAAGAACGGGCCAGGCGGGAGCGAGGGCGCGCCGGCCGGCGACGCGGAGCGCGCAGCGCTGGAGGCGAAGCAGGCGGCCGCGGCGATTCTCAACCCGGCCGATAACAAGGGCGGCCTGATCGCGTTCCGATGGGTCGCGCCGATCTCGATCGTGCTGGCCCTGGTTTTCGGGGCCATGTACTTCCAGGATCGCCGGCGCCGCGCAAAACATTGAAAGTAGCTATATTGCGATGTTACGGCGTCTGCTTCTTGGCGGTCGCCGGGGCCGGCGTCGTGGTGCGGCCCTCTTCGAGGACGCGGATATTGTTGTACTCCAGCAGGGTGCCCTTGGCCCGTTCGAGCGCCGCCAGGCCGACCATGTAATCGGCCATCGCCGTCATCTCGGTCACCTTGGCGATTGCCAGGTCGCGTTGGGCGTCCAGGAGGTCTTTGAAGAGCGCCGCCCCCGCGCTCACAAACGTCTGCATGTCGTGCAGGGTCTGCTCGGCGGCCTCTCGTGCGGCGCGGCGGGCTCGGATCGACTCCTCGGCCGATGCCAGGTTCCGGATCGCCTCGTTCACCTCGAGCAAGACGCGCTGGCGCACGTCCTCGCGGGTGGTCAGCGAGCTTGCCGCCTCGAGCAGCGACCGCTGGTGCGCCGCCGTGCGGGCGCGGTTGCCGATGGGCACGCTGAAATCCAGGCCGATCGCCCAGTCGTTGAACTCCGTCGTGAACTCCCGCCGGAGCGAGCGGTGCCACTCGGTCTCCAGCCCGTTCAGGTTGTACATGGCCGAGAGGTCCAGTTGCGGCAGCGTGCCGTTCTTGGTCACGCGCTCGCGCAGGTTGGCCTGCGACACGCGCGCGTCGGCCTGCGTCATCTCGGGCCGGTGCTGGAGGGCCGTCGCCATGCTCTGCCGGAGCATGGTCAGGTCAACGGGGATGGGCGACGCCATCGGCACCTCGGTCGCCGAGAGGACGGCCGGTTGCGTCAGGGGCAGGTCGGGGTCGTTGACGATTCGCTTCAGAAGGTCGCTCGTCTGGGCCAGGCGCAGGCGTGCCGCCACGAGTTCGGCCTGGCGGGTGGTCACGGCGCTCTCGGCCAGGCTGACGACGACCCGCTTCTCCTTGCCCTCTTCAAATCGCCGCTTGGTGATGCGCAGATACTCCTGCGCGGCCACAAGGGCCTCGTTCACCGACTCGACGGTGGTCTCGGCGACCACGAGGTCCCAGTAGGTGTTCTCGACCGCCAGGATGACGTCCATCACGGCGATCTTGAAGTCGGCGTCGCTGATGTCCTGGTTCAGCTTCGCCAGGACGATCGGGGCCGTGTTGACCTCGACGCCCGCGCCCCTGAGCAGCGGCTGCGCGACGGCCAGCGTCAGGTTCGAATCGTACTGCGGGCTCGGCGAGGCGAGGATCGGGCTGTTGGCGCGAAGGAACGTCCAGTCCTGCGACAGGGTCACATTGGCCCCCGTCGGCAGAAACTCCTGGAGGCCCGTGCGGAAGTTCCAGTCCTTCTGGATGAGGGCCGTCGGGCCGCCGAACAAGGCCGCAATGCCGCCGACCTGCTGCTTCGTCCGCCCGACCGCGTTGTTGAGGAACCACGACGGGTCGAAAATGGCCTCGGCCTCGGTCACCGCCGTGCGAGCGACCGGCGGCGCGTAGCTGGCGATCTGGATGCTGAGGTTATGCGCGAGCGCCCGCCGCAGGCACGCCTCGAGCGACACGGGCACGCGGTCGCCGCGCTTCGTGAGCGGGTCGACAAAGCCGTCCAGCCCGCCGGCCGGTTTCGGCGTAGCCACGGCGGCGGTGCCGGGGGGCGTTTCCTTGGGCGCCTCGGCAAGAGGTGCGCCACCCGGTGCGGGCTTTGTGGCGGAGGGCGCTGCGGGGGACGGTGCTGCTCCGCCAAGGCGGATCTTCGACGCGGCCTCGGCACCGGCGACCTGGGCCACGGGCGCCTGGGTGGAAGGCTTCGCGGCGGACGGCGACTTGGGGAGGTTTTGGAAGCGGCTCGGCTCGGCCTTGGGCGCCTCGCCGGGCGCTGCGGCGGCCGTCTCCGGGTAGGTCATCAGGACCTTGGCGGTGACGGAATCGACGGACTGTGTGCGGGCGCATCCGCCGGCGAGGAGCGCGCAGGCCAGGAGGAGAAAACTCACAAGCTCCACGCATGCGTGGGGATAGAAATCCCCCGGCATTGCCGGGGGCTTACGACGCGGCACCCGCGTTTGGGTTCTCATGGCTCGTCTATTCCACGATGATGGCGCACGCGACGCGTCCCCCGTTGGTTAACACAGCATAACTATTTCAGGCCGTAAAGCAATCGGAAAGCCGCCCCGATAGCCGGGTGGCATGCCCACGCCGCTGTTCGCGTGGGCATGGTCCGCGCCGGTCACACAGCATGCCCACGCAACGGATGGCGTGGGCATGCCACCCGAGACGGCGCACGGAGCGGAAAGCCTCATGCCTTCTTGTACAGCGTCAGCATCCGCTGCGCCAAGGGGGCCAGGCGGCGACGCAACTCGGGCGGCTCAAGAACCTCGACCTCCGGCCCGTAGCCCAGCACCCACCAGACGATCTCATCGAGGCCGTCCACGGTGGCCGTGAAGTAGACGTGGCCGTCGTCGTCCCACGAGATGCGCTGCGTCTTGTGCCAGTTGACCTCGGCCACGTTCGGGCTGATGAGCGGGCTGAACTTGAGTCGCACATCATACGACTTCTCGCCCCTCATCATGCGCCAGGCGTTGCCCAGGTGCTTCTCGATCGTCAGGTCCTTGGGCATCTTGAAATGCGTGCCCGTGAGCTTGAGGTCCTTGAACCGGCCCAGCTTGAACGTCCGGACCTCGCGGTGCTTCGACGAGTAGCCGATGACGTACCACGCCCGCTCGTTGAACATGAGCCAGTACGGCTCGATGCGCAGCCGGATCTTGCCGGCGTCGTGGAACGAGATGTAGGAGGCGTCAACGGCCTCCTGCCGCAGGATCGCCCGTTGCATGAGGCGGTAGGGTTCCTGGAGGGCGTTGTGACGGGCCACCGGCCCCGGCCGCACGGCCATCCGCTGGATGAGCCCCGCCAGCACCGACCTGAGCCCCACCGGCAGCGAGGACTCGATCTTGGCGGCGGCGTCGCGCGCGGGCTGAAAGAGCGGCAGCCGACCCGTCTTGCCGAGTTCGCCGGCCAGGAGCACCAGCGCCAGCGCCTCGTCCAGCGTCAGGTTGATCGCCGGCAGAAGCCCGTTGGCGTGGATGCGGTAGCCGCCGTCGTCGGCATGGTAGAAAAACGGAATGCCCGCCTTCTCGATCGTCGCCAGGTCACGGTACACCGTACGGCGCGAGACCTGGCACTCCGCGGCCAGTTGGTCGGCGTTGAACGGGCGGCCCGTCTGAAGGAGCGTGATGATCCGGAGGACCCGGTGAAGCCGGGTAACGTCCATGCGGTTCTCCCTGGGCTATAGCGGCGCCGGCGGCACGTGCAGCCCGCGGTCGGCCATCCGGCGAACGACCGGCACGCCGGCGGCGCCCAGCAGGCGGAGATCGCGATACACGGTCCGCCGGCTGACGCTGAGCCGCGCCGCCAGGTCGTCCACACTATAGCAGGCGCCCTGCAACATCCTCAAGCACTTAATGATGCGTACGACCCGAAGGTCGGCACGTCTAGGCGCGGTGCTTATCATAAGTGTCCCCCGTTTAATACCACATCGCCACTTTGCGCGGCGGGTCTCCCGACCCGCCGCGCAAACCGTGTCTTCGATCGTGCCGCCGCGGCTTCGTTGCGCGGTGGGTCGGGAGACCCACCGCGCAAATGCCCAAGTGGCGCTGTGGCATCAATTGCGTGCCACCGCTATTGTGAGCGATGGCAGGGGAGGACGCAGCATTTTCCGGCGGGGGTGTGACAGCCGGGTGTCACCGGCCCGCGGGCTTCTTGTTCGATTGGTTCAGATCGGTCTCAGAGTTGAAGACCTCGCCGGGTTTCATCGGGGCGGGGCTTTTGCGGATGTCGGCCGGCAGCGTCGGGCGGTATTCGTCAACGTACAGGCCGATCTTCTCGAACGGGATCGGCTTGAACCCCGGCAGTTTCGCGAAGATCGGCGAATCGGGCCGCAGCCGCAGGTCCATCTTGTCCATCGCGATGAAGCCGGGGTCGGCCTGGCCGAGGTCCAGGTTCTGGCCGACGGTCATAAACTTGAAGTTCTCGGGCTTCCCGCCCAGGTTGACCATCTTCACGCAGCGGGCCACGACGTTCGTCTCGACCACGTTGCCCGTGGGCAGCTCGGGATGGGACTCGAGGAGCTTGGCCAGCTCCGGGTACTTCGTGCTCCAGGGCGGCTGCGAGGGGTTCACCGACGTGACGGCCTCCACCATCTTCTTGTTCTGGAGGTTGTAGTTGCGCTCCACGCCGCGCGAATCCACGTGGATGGCCTTCGGGCAATCGAGGATGATGTTGTTCCGGACGATGTTGTCATGCCCGCCGCCGATGAACGGGCCGCACTGCATCTGCCAGAAGATGTTGCCGACGATCGTGTCGCCGCTGTCGCCGTCGTCGCAATAAACGCCGTTGGCCTTGGGCGAGTGGTGGAAGAAGTTGTAGCGGACGATGTTGCCGCGGCTCGTCCAGTCGTTCCACGTGTAGAAGGCGCCGACGTCGCCGCTATCCAGCGCGATGTCGTGAATCTCGTTGTACTCGAAGACATTGTCGTTGCCGCCGTACAGCACGCCCGCGTGCGGACAATCGTGAATCAGGTTGTGGGCCACGCGGCAGCCGGCCGCGTAACCGGTGGCGTAGCAGCCTACCTCGATCGGCGGGGCGTACGTCTTCTGGATCTGCCCGACATGGTAGATGTGATTATTGAGCGTGTAATGGCCGGCGGGCGTGAGGGTCTTCCGGTCGCCACCCGCCAGGTAGATGCCGCCGCGGCCGAGGTCATACAAGTCGCACGCGACCACGCCGCAATCCTTGCCGCCGCGCACCAGGATCGCCGTGCCGTCGATGTTCCGCACCGTGCAGGCGGCCACGAGGAACCCCGTGCCGCCGGCGATCTCGATGCCGTGGCCCATGCCGCCCTCGAGGGTGAGCCCGCGCAGCGTGACGTACGATGTGCCCTTGGCGCGGATGACGGGCGTGGCCATGTCGGTCAGGAAGATTTCGGCCTTGGCCACCGGCGCCGGCGGCCAGAAGTAGATCGCCTTCTCCTTGGAGCGCAGGACCCATTCGCCCGGCTGGTCCAGTTCTTCGAGCACGTTGACGGCGTACCACGGTTCCTTGCCCGAGCCCTCGGCCCCGGTGTATTTCGAGCCGATGCCCGCGTTTACGGCCGCCGCCAGCTTGATCTCGCGCTTCGCCGTGTCGATCGACTGGACCCGGACCGTCTCCGGCGCCCACGGCACACGCCAGAACCCGTCCAGCCACACGCCGTCATCCACCTGCCAGCGCGACGGGCGGTCGTCGCGGTACACGAACGTGCCGCCGCGCTTGCCGGGGCCGGCCGTCAGGTCGCCCTTGTCAATGACCTTGCCCATGGTGGTATAGCCCTCGTTGGGCCAGCGGGCGATGGGCATCCGCTTGCCGTCGGCGAAGAGGCCGACCGTGCCGGCGCCGTTGTGGAAGAGGTCGGCCCACGGGCCGGTGTGCTGCACGCCCAGCGTCGCCAGGTCCACCCGCACGACGTTGCCGCGGGCCGCGGGGTCAAGACGCTTGAGAATCGCGGGGTCGGTGAGGGGCTTACAGTCTGCGGCGGTGATGACTCGCCCGGCCATGAGCCGCACCGTTTCGCCCGGGCAGGCGCGGTAGCGGATGGGGGCGGCGGCGGTGCCGGAATCGGCGTCGGTGAACTCGAGCGTCTGCTTGATCGCGTACGTGCCGCCGCGCAGCCACACGGTGATGCCGCCGGCCGGTGCCGCTTTACGGAGGTCGCGGACGGCGTCGCGGGCGCGTTCGAGCGTCGCAAACGGCGCCGTCTTGGTGCCCGGGTTGACGTCCTTGCCGTCCGGGGCCACGTAATACTCATTGGCCGGCGTCGGAAGCGGAGCGGCCGCCATGACGGGCCGCGAGAGGCCGGCAATGGCAATCGTCATTGCGATGGCGACGATGAGTCGGGTCACGTTCGCTAACTCCTCAAAATGCCGCTATTTGCGGGGGTGCCATGCTTCGTTGGTATGCCAATGTTTCATTTCAGGGTGGCATGCCCACGCTGTCCGTTGCGTGGGCATGCTGTATGGCCGGACACATGCCCACGCAAACAGCGGCGTGGGCATGCCACCCATCGGCACAACGGACGGGTAATATTACCCGTTCGACGGGCCTCGTGTCATCAGCAATACGCGCTTGACGCGGACGGCGACGTATGCGCTACTAATGCTTGTGCCTCAGGGCGATGTCATGTAGGGGGTCGCATGGAGAATAGCCAGATCGCCGCCGTCTTCGACGAGATCGGCGACATCCTTGAAATCCTGGGCGAGAACGCCTTCCGCATCCGCTCGTATCACAACGCGGCCCGCACCGTCGGCGACCTGCCCGACCGCATCGAGGACCTCGTGGGCGCCGGCAAGGACCTGACGGAACTCCCCGGCATCGGCGAGAGCATGGCCGAGAAGATTCGCGACATCCTGAAGTCCGGCACATGCCCCACGCTGGAGGACCTCCGCAAGCGCCTGCCGCCGCACCTGACGGACCTCCTCATGGTCAAGGGCCTCGGACCCAAGCGGGCGAAGATTTTGTACGAGAAGGCGGGCATCAAGAGCCTCGATGAACTCAAGGCCGCCGCCGAGGCCGGCAAGATTCGCGGCATCGAGGGGATGGGCGAAAAGACCGAGCAGAACATCCTGAAGGGCCTCGTTACGCTCGCGGCCACGGCCGGCCGCATCGGCATCAAGCAGGCCGCGGAACTCGTGGCGACGATCTCGAAGCATCTCGATGGCACGAAGGCGATCCGCCGGTTCCAGGTGACCGGCAGTTTCCGCCGTCGCCGCGAGACGATTGGCGACCTCGATTTCCTGGTTGAGGCCGTCGACCGCGCGGCTGCCGCCAAGGCCATCCTGGCGTACGAGTCGGTGGAGGATACGATTGCCTCGGGCGCCGAGAAGGTCTCGGTGCAGCTTGCGAGCGGCGTGCAGGTCGACTTCCGTTTCGTGGAGGCCGCCGAGTTTGGCGCCGCCGAGATGTATTTCACCGGCTCGAAGGCCCACAACATCACGCTGCGCAAGCGCGCCCAGAAAGAGGACCTCAAGCTGAACGAGTACGGCCTTTTCCGCGGCGAAAAACGCCTGGCGGGGAAGACCGAGGAGGAGGTCTTCAAGGCCCTTGGCCTTGCGTGGATTCCGCCGGAGCTGCGCGAGGACCGCGGTGAGATCGAGGCCGCCGAGAAGGGCACCCTGCCCAAGCTCATCGAGCGCAGCGACATCAAGGGCGACCTCCACGTCCACACCGACGCCACCGACGGCGCGGGCACGATCGAAGAAATGGTTGCAGCCGCCCAGGCCCGCGGGTATCAGTACCTGGCGATTACGGATCACTCGAAGGCCGTGACCGTGGCGCACGGGCTGAATGATGCCCAGATGCGGCGTCACGCCGACCGCATCCGCGAGTGCGCGGCGGGCCTCAAGAAGTTCACGCTGCTCGCGGGCGTCGAGGTCGATATCCTGAAGGACGGCCGCCTGGACCTCGACGAGAAGGTCCTGGCCGGGCTAGACTGGGTGTGCGCGAGCGTCCACAGCTACTTCGAGCAGCCCGAAGACGTGATGACCAGCCGCATGGTTGCCGCGATCAAGTCGGGCGTGGTGCACTGCATCGGCCACCCGTTCGCGCGGCTGATCGGCAAGCGCGATCCGATCCGGTTCGACGCCGAGAAGGTGTTTGCCGCGTGCAAGGAGCAGGGGGTGTGCCTTGAGATCAACTCGTGGCCCGATCGCCTGGACCTGCCCGACGTGTACTGCAAGCGTGCCAGGGAGATCGGCCTGACGATGGTCATCTCCACCGATTCGCACAAAACGGCCGACCTTGATCTGATGGAGTACGGCGTGTGGGTCGCGCGGCGGGGCTGGCTCGAAAAGGCCGACGTGCTGAACACGCTCTCGGCCGCGGCGATCGAGAAACGCATTAAGCGCACTTAGCCATGAATTTCAATCGACAAGAGTTGCAGCGCCTTGTATGGCCCAGCCCCGTAGGGGCGTTTTTCNNGCCCCGTTAGGGGCGTCTTGCCGAACGATGGGCAATCGGAGGCATCGGCCCAAGGCGCCCCGATGGGGCTTGGCGCCCGAGTTTCGTATGCGTACCCAGGGTTCGGGCTCCGCCCTTCACCCTGGGCTAAACAAGACGCCCCTGCGGGGCTAACCACCCAATCGCCGGCCAGGCAGTAATAGCGAGGTGCCCCTTTGACGAAACACAAGGCCGTAGACGCCATGACCAAGTCCGAGGCCGCTGCGCGGGCCGAAGCGCTTCGGCGCGAGATCGAGCACCACAATTACCACTACTACGTGGAGGACGCGCCCGAAGTCTCCGACGCCGAGTACGATGTCCTCATGCGCGAACTCCGCGCGATTGAGGCCCGGTGGCCGGACCTCGTGACGCCCGAGTCGCCCACGCAGCGGGTGGGCGGGCAGCCGCGCGAGGGCTTCGCCACGATCCGCCACGAAGTGCCGATGCGGAGCCTCCTCTCGATCTTCGGCGAGGACGAGATCCGCCGCTTTTACGAGACCTGCCGCGACGAACTCGGCCGCAACGACGTGCCGCTCGTGGCAGAGCCTAAGTACGACGGTTGCAGCATCGAACTCGTGTACGAGGGCGGCCGGCTCACGTCGGCGGCAACGCGCGGCGACGGCGAGACCGGCGAGGACGTGACCGCCAACGTCCGCACGATCCACGGTGTGCCGCTGCGCCTGCGCGCGGGCGACGGCCGCAGCCCCGGGCACCTCGTGGTGCGCGGCGAGGTGCTGATGTTCAAGAAGGAGTTCGAGGCGTTCAATCGCCGGGCGGAAGGGCAGGGCGAGAAGACCTTTGCGAATCCCCGCAACGCTGCCGCCGGCAGCCTGCGCCAGCTTGACCCCAAAATGACGGCGGCGCGGCCGCTCCGCATCTTCGCGTGGGAGATCGCGGCGTCCTCCGCCAGCCGCCCGCCCACGCAGTGGGAGTGCCTGGAGGCGATGAAGGCGTGGGGCCTGCCCACGTGCCCGGAATCGCACCGCGTGAAGAACGCGGAAGAGGCGATCCGCTGGCATCATGAAATGGAGAAGCGTCGCGACGACCTCGCCTACGAGATCGACGGCTGCGTCTTCAAGGTCGATCGCCTGGCCGACCACGAGCGCCTGGGCATGCGCTCCGCCAACCCGCGCTGGGCCGTGGCCTACAAGTTCACGCCGCGCCAGAAGACGGCGAAGATCGTCTCGATCGACCCGTCGGTCGGCCGCACGGGCGCCGTGACGCCGGTGGCCACACTCGAGCCGGTGGAGATCGGCGGCGTCACGGTCACGCACGTGAGCCTCCATAACCAGGACGAGATCGACCGCAAGGACGTCCGCGTGGGCGACACGGTCCTCCTTGAGCGCGCGGGCGACGTGATTCCGCACGTCGTCCAGGTCATTACCGAGAAGCGCACGGGCCACGAGAAGCGGTGGCGTCTGCCCGACAAGTGCCCCGTTTGCGGCGGTGAGGTCGTCAAGCCCGAGGGCGAGGCCATCGCCCGCTGCACGAACTTCTCGTGCCCCGCGCAGCTCAAGGAGAGCCTGAAGCATTGGGGATCGAAGCAGGCGGTGGATATCGACGGTCTCGGCGACAAGATCGTCGATCAGCTTGTCGATCGCGGCCTGGTGAAGGACGTGGCCGATCTTTACGACCTCTCGCTTGAGCACGTGGCGGAACTGGAGCGCATGGGCGAGAAGAGCGCCGCCAACCTTCTCGACGAGATCGCCGGAAGCAAGCAGGCGTCGCTGCCGCGGGTCATCCTGGGCCTGGGCATCCGCGACGTCGGCCGCGCGATGGCCGAGACGCTGGCCGGCGAGTTCGGTTCGCTCGACGCCCTGGCCGAGGCCGCCGAGGAGCGGTTGCGCGAGGTGCCGGACGTGGGGCCTGTGGTGGCGGAGTCGATCCGGGCGTGGTTTATGAGCAAGCAAAACCGTCGGCTCCTCGAGAAGCTGAAGCGCCATGGCATCGACCCCAAGGCCGAGCGGCGCCAGGCGGCAGCCGCCGGCGCGGGGCCGCTCGCGGGTAAAACGATCTGCGTGACGGGCGAGCTCGCCTCGATGAGCCGCGACGAGGCCGAGGGGCTTATCCGCGAGCTTGGCGGCAAGGCGGCGTCGGGCGTCTCGAAGAAGACGGATTTCGTCGTCGTCGGCGCCTCGCCCGGCGGGACAAAGATGCGCGCCGCCGAGAAGTGTGGCACGAAGATGCTCGACGAAGCGGCCTTCCTGAAGCTGGTCGGGAAGAAGTAGCGGGCATAGCGTGTTCCCGATCCGCGTGCCACGTCGAAGATCCGCCGTGGCGGAGCCGGTCTTGTCCGGCCGTGCGAACGGGCAATGGCGCACCGCACGGCGGGCGGCCACGTGGGGCCGTCCCTACGATGCGCGCACCCGTAGGGGCACCCCTATGTGGGTGCCCTTAATGGCGCAAAGCCCAATCCAGCTTGGGTTTACGTCAATACGTCCAAAGAATTCGTCGCCCGTCAGCCCCAACCACTTGGACACGATGCCCCGCCAACCCCCACCCCTTGGGGCCACCCGCCATCGGCCGTGTTTTTCAATTCAACCGCAAGTCTTGAGACGCTATAATCTGTCTAAGTCTCTAAGGCGTTTATGTGGGGGACGCGCATGGCGAGCACCGGACTATCGGGAATGCCCATCGCCCGCATCTTCGGGATCACGGTGCGGATTCATGCCAGTTGGCTCATCATCTTCTTCCTCCTGACCTACAGCCTGGCCGAGCAGATCCTGCCCCTGAGCAACCTCGCCGGCGGCGGCCTCTGGCTGGACGGCCTCTCCCGCATCGCGCGGCTGGAAGGCGAGTTGCACCGCCCCGTGTCTTTCCATGAGGCCGCGCAGCTTCTTGACATCACGCTCTGGCCCACGTGGGAATACTGGCTGCTGGGGGCACTTGGCTCGATCGGCCTGTTCGTGTGCGTGCTGGCCCACGAGCTTTCGCATAGCGTGGTGGCGCAGCGGGCCGGCATTCCGGTCGAGGGGATCACGCTGTTCGTCTTCGGCGGTGTCTCGCAACTGGGCGGGGAGGCCGACTCGCCGGGCGTCGAGTTCCGCGTGGCTGCCGCCGGGCCGCTCATGAGCGTGCTGCTGGCGGCCGTCTGCGGCATGGCGTACTACGGCCTGGGCACGCTGATTCCGGGCCAGGCGCGGGCGCTGCTCATCTATTTCGCGATCATCAACCTGATGCTGGCGGTCTTTAATCTGCTGCCGGGTTTCCCGCTCGACGGTGGCCGCCTGCTGCGCGCGATCCTGTGGAAGCGTTACGGCAACCTTGCGAAGGCCACGTCGAAGGCCGCGTGGATGGGCCGGCTCATCGGCGGCGGGTTCGTGGCGCTGGGCCTCGTCGAGTTCTGGTGGGACCTGACGTACTCGCACACCTTCTCGGCCGGACCGCTGTGGCTGGTGCTCATCGGCCTGTTCCTGCGGCATGCCGCCCGCATGAGTGCGCAGCAGCTCGTCGTGCGAGAGGTGCTCCGGGGCCAGACGGTCCGCGACGCCATCCAGACCAGCGTGATCACGATCACGCCCGACCTGACGCTCGACCGGGCCGTGGACGATTACTTCTTCCGGTACAAGTTCCGCAGCTTTCCGGTGCTCGAAGGCGACCGGCTCATCGGCATGATCAGCCTGCGCGACCTCCAGAACGTGCCGCGCACCGAGTGGCCCGCGCAGCAGGTCCGCGACGCGATGCACCAGATCCGCCAGGAGAATCTCGTGCGCCCCAGCGACGACCTCGACAGCGTCCTCCGCAAGATGGCCGAGGAAGACAAGGGGCACCTGCCGGTGGTCGAGGCCGGGCGGCTCTGCGGCATCGTGACCCGCCACGATCTCCTGACCCTGATTCAATTCAAAACCGACCTGGGCGGCCGCGGCCGCGCCGGGGCGTGATGACGCATAACGCGTATGTCGTTCAGTCGATGCGACGAAAGGGACCGGCGATGACGATCGGCGGCCACGAGGCGCTCCTCTGGAAGCCCGCCCACGACGAGGCGGTCGATTGCTTCCTGTGCGAGCACCGGTGCCACATCGCCCCAGGGCAGCGGGGCGTTTGCCGCGTGCGCGAGAACCAGGGCGGGCAGCTGATGACGCTCGTTTACGGGCGCCTGATCGCGCGGCACGTGGACCCGATCGAGAAGAAGCCGCTGTGCCATTTTCTGCCGGGCAGCGAGTCGTACTCCGTGGCGGCGGTCGGCTGCAATTTCCAGTGCGGGTTCTGCCAGAACTGGCAGAT
>PMZT01000037.1:0-39420 GCA_003170085.1 Planctomycetia bacterium
ACAGGGGTGGTCAACGGCACGAATGCGATGACGACGGGAAAGGACTTTGTCAACGCCGTTCATCATGATAAATGCCTTTGACATCCCCTGTTCCCCGTTCCCCGTTCCCTGTTCCCAGTTCCCTTTCTTACTTTGGCGGCTGGTCTTCGCCGTCGGGGCGGTGCGGAATCCGTTTCTCGATGCGGCGGAAGCTCGACATCACGAAGAACATGAAGACGGTCGCCACCACGCCGAGAAAATACTCGCCCAGCCCGACGGCCATGCCGATGCCGGTCATCACCCAGAGCCCGGCGGCCGTCGTCAGGCCGTGGACGCTCGGCCCCTGGCGGAAGATGACGCCGGCCGCGATGAACCCCGCCCCGGTCAGCATGCCCTGCACCAGGCGCGTCAGATCGTTCGCGTTCATGCGCAGCGCCGCCAGGGAGAAGAGGCACGCCCCGATCGCCAGGAGCATGTGGGTCCTCAGGCCGGCCGCCTTGACGCGGACCTCGCGCTCCCACCCGACCATGGCGCCGCACGCCGCCGCCACCAGCAGCCTGGCGAGCGGCACCAGGTACGGGTCGCCGAAACTGCGCCAGAATTCATCCGACATGGTGGGGCCTCCAACCAATGACGCGCATGCCTTCCGTCGACCGACAGGTCAAGGGACACGGCGATTGAACCGCAAAGAACGCAAAGAGCGCAAAGGTACAGAGGGACAAAACGGCCAACGCTGTAGCCCGTGGCGCCTCTTTTTCTCTTCCCTCGTGTCCTTTCCGTCCTTTGCGTTCTTTACGTTCTTTGCGGTTACCCGCCGTGCCCTTCGTCATCAGGTCCAAAGGGTGGCTCACGTCGCCCCGAGCCGCGCGTACTCCTTCAGCAGCCGCAGGAACACCCGATACTCCGCCAGCGACACGCCCGGCGGAGTCTGGTGATCGACGCTCGGGATGAAGCCGCCCGTCTTCATCAGCGCGAGCAGCCGCTCGAACTCCGCCCGGATCGCCGCCTCGCCGCGGGGAATCACGTGCTTGTCCACGCCGCCGAACATCCGGAGGCCCCGGCCGTACCGGCGGCGGATGTCGTTCGGGTCCGCCTGCCATGTGCCCACCTCGATGGGGAACAGGATGTCGAAGCCGGATTCCATCCAGCACGGGATGAGCGGCTCGACCAGGCCGTCGCTGTCGATCAGCACGTGCGGCACGCCACAACCTCGATAGAATTCGATGAGTTTCTTGTAGTACTTGTGATAGTACCGCCGGTAGGTGTCCGGCGAGAACAGCGGCCCGCTCTTGCCGCAGCAGTCTTCGAAGAAGTACGCGAACTCGAACTTCGCCTTCCTGAGGATGGGGCCGTAGACCGCCATGCTCAACGTGGCCAGGTGGTCGATGATCTCCTCGTACAGCGCGGGATCGTCATAGGAGAGATACGATATCGGCTCCAGGCCCATCCAGTCCCGGGGCCAGCCGAACAGGCTGCCGCCCAGGAAACACGTGGCATGGGTCCGCTGGTTGAGGGCCTCGGCCTTTCTCTCCCAGTCGGCCGGGCGGCGAGAGGGGTCGGCCGGGTCGAGCATCGTCTTGAACTCGGCCCACGACCGGCGCGTCGGCTTCAGCGCCTCTTCCAGGTGCTGCGGTATGGACTCGCCGGTCTTGCCCACCTTCAGGAGGGCGCCCAGCCGGCCCCGCACGATCCGGCAGTCGGGCCCCTCCTCCACGACTTCATCCTGGCGGGCCGTCCGCGGATGGATGCTGCCGAGGCCGTGGCAATCCCACATCCCCCGCTCCCAGTCGGGGTCCATGCCCGTGGCGGCCGGGGCGTCGGCGAAGTCCGGCAAGCCCTCGGCCTTCCAGCGGAGGGCCGTCTCGCCCCACCCGTCGAACCAGAGCACCGGCAGACGGTCGAAGGGCTTGTAGTCCATCACCGCCGCCAATCGTTCACGCCCGTTCATGTCGGCGTTCCTCCACCCACCCGCATTCGCTCGGGCTTTCCTTGAAAACCCCCGAACCGGCGGCCGGGGTCCGCCATTCTCGGCACGACGGGGCCGATCCGTCAAGCACGGGTTGCAGACGTGCTTGACTGTCGCCGCTCCAGGGGCTATGACAAGGGCGGGAGAGGTGTCTGAGCGGCCGAAAGAGCCGGTCTTGAAAACCGGTGTGCCCGCAAGGGTACCGTGGGTTCGAATCCCACCCTCTCCGCCAAGTCGGCCGCGTCGAATCCGCGATGGGAGGGCGAGCCGTGAGAGGGTCTCGCGGCAGGAGACCCTGGTATCCGCCAGGTCTTTCCCGACCTACATGTTGCTGACCTGCGCGTTTGCGCCTTCGACGCTCCGCTTCATTGCTTCGACCGTTTGCGGGTGGATGTAGTCCTGATACTTCGGATCCTTCGCAAGTTTCTCAAGTTCGGTCACGGCCTTGGCGCACTCCTTGAGACTGGTGAAGCACTTGTCCCGGAGCCGCCTTTGATCCGTGGGGTTGATGGCCCCGTAGCCGTACCTGGAATCGGCACTGCGCGTCGCCATGGTGGATGCCGCCGCATTCACCTGCTCGCCCTGCGCGAAGTAGTAGCTGATGAGATCCTCGACCTTCTTTCTTCGCTCCTTGTCGGTCTTCTCGACCCATTGCGGCAGCCATGTGGCCTCCACGACCGTGCAATTCTCGATGCCCATCGCCTGCGTGAGTTCCTTTTCGTTGTTCACGAGGGCCGCGCAGAGCTTGTAATCCAGCGCCTCCTGGCTGGTCAGTGTGATGAGCTTGCCGAACGAGTTGACGGTCCGGCCCCGCTGGAACTTGCCGCCGCCCGGCCTGGCCGAACTCTCGAGGCGTCTCGCCTCTTCATCGGAGACGAGATCCTGCTTACCGTCGATGAAGACCTCGACGATGGTCGTCTTGCCGTCGACCATGGCTTCGGCAAGGGCCGGCGGATAGCCGCGCGTCTGCGCCAGGCCGCGGAACCGGGCGCGGAAGACGCTCATCATCTTCTCCTCGATCTCCAGCGCAACCGTGAGCTTCGAGCCGGAGGACGTGGGGGGCACGAACGGACGGTTCTGCGGGAACCCAAACGTGGTCGTGGGATTATTCGGGGGAGGCGTCGTGACCGTGCGGTGGTACGGCGTGGCCGCCCCGATGGTGGTGCCGGGCGCCATGAAAATCTTCCGCGTGGACAGGCAGATATAGGCCCCGGCAGAAAGGGCCTGGCGTTGATCGCCATTGACGAAGGCCACCGGGGTGGCCCAATCGATCTTTTCAATCAGGCTGATGATCTTGTCGGCAACGAAGATGTACCCCCCTCCCGTGTTCATCCTGAAGATCACAACACTTGCCTTCTGCCGGGCGGCATCCGCGAGGGCCGTCTCCACGGCCTCGGAAAGCACGCTGCTTGCCAAAGGTCCGCTGATGGGGATCACGTAGGCCTTCGCAGCCGCGGCGGCGGCCTTGGGGACGGCACTGGCTACCGGAGCCGCCGCCGGGGTTGCCGTGGCCGCCGGGACTGCCGGTGTCGCCGCAGGCGCTGTGACCGCTGGGGTTGCCGGAGCCGCCGCCAACTCCTGCCAGTGGGCGAGGCCCATCCGCGTCCCCATGGCCGCCACCGTATCCACGATGCCGCGCGCCAGGCCGCACGCCACCGCCTCCTGCGCCGTGAACGTTAGCACTCGGCCCCGCGCCTTCAGAATGTCTCCGGGGCCGTCGCGTTCGACGATGACGGTCTCGCCCTGCCTCCGCGTCGTCAGGGCGAAAGAAGGATCGACCAGGGCTTCTGCCAGAAGGGTGGGGTGCCCGCCGTGCTGGGCGGCCTTGCGGCAGATGATCGACCAGGCGGCCAGGTTCCTGTCGGCCGCGCCGGACGCCGACGCCTCGGCCCCGCCGATCGTTCCGCCTTCGGTTATATAGAGATCTTCGCAGGTCATGGCAACGGCGGCGCCCGCGGACAAGGCCCGTTTTACGATTGCCGCGAACCGGACGTTCCTGGCCTCGATCATGGCGTCGATCAGTGCCTCGGCGTCGCGGATATCGCCGCCGGTGGTGTCGATGTCCAACACGACGATCGCGGGGCTCAGTTTCGAGACCTGGTCCAGGTACGCCTTCATCTGCGAGGCCTGGAAATCCTTGCCGATCGTCCCACGAATCGGGATGACCATGTACGTGGATTTGCCAATCGCGGAGCCCTGCGCCGCGGGTGCGGCGGCGACCGCTGCCGCAAACGCCGGTGCCGCAGCCAGGAGGAGGAGGGCCACCCACACACCGGCCCTGCGAGGAGCACCGCTGCGATTCGAGAAATGGCCTCTGCCTGGCATATCGCCTCCCTCCGATAAGTGCCGTCCGGCCCAACGCAGCCGTCACTATAGAGAATCCCAGATTCCTATGCAAGAGGTTCTTTTTCCCTTATCTTTGCCCTTGCGTTAAGAATCTGTCCTGGCTAACATCGGCCCGTATCGAGCGTGCGCCGCCCGGTTCTCAGGGGGATTACCCATGCCAAGTCACACCACGCGTCAATGGGGCAGGCCGCATACGTTCAAGAACGAATCTGTCGGCGGCCGGGCCGCGGAAACTCTTGGCGGCGCCGGGTTGATCGCCCTTCTCGGATGGGTCGTTGCAGCCATGGCCCTCGACGTGGCAACGTGCTGTTTCTTCGGTCCTGCCGCCCAGGCGGCCCCTGCGGCGCCGGAGCCCAGGCCGCTTGCCCCGTTGCTGCTTCAAGGCCCGCCGTTTGTCGAGGTCAGGCGGTCGCCGTTGGAGCACGCGGGTAAGACCGTGAGATGGTACGGTGAGTTTCAGAGCGCGAGCGGCACCCGCGTGACCTACATCGGGGCCAAGTCGTCCAGCACCGGCGCGCCCTATCGTTTCGTTGTCGAGTACGGCCCCGGAGCCCTTCCGCCTGCCGCAACCGGCCTTGTGTCGGGCAAGGTCGCGGGCAGTGAGATGGTGGACGTTTCTACGTCCGGCCCCGGCAGCGGGAGTTTTTCGTTTGCCCTCGTGCCGTTGCTGGTGGAGGCGACGTTCGAGCCACTGGCACAGCCTGTAATCTGTCCGGTGCTGGATGATGGGAAGCCCGTCGTACCGGCCGGGCCTGCTGCGCCGGCACCGCCTGTCGCGCGGACTGCCCCTGCCGCACCCGTTGCGCCTACTGCGCCGGCGGTGCGGACCGCCCCCGCTGCGCCCATTGCGCCTGCTGTGCCGGCGCCGTCAGCCGTTTTGCCGGGGTCCGTCGCCCCGGGAACGGTCGCCAACCCCGCGGTCTCCGCGCCTGTTCTCCAGCCCAAGGGTGCCGGTGGCCAGGAGGTTGCCGAGGGTTGGACGGTCCTGTTTCGGTCCTGCGACCCCGCGAACTGGAATAAGGACGCGAACAAGGGCTCCGTCGACTTTGCTGTCCCGTTGGCGGACGCCCCCGCAGGCATCCAATTCCTCAAGATGGCTATCGCCGGTGGCGGCGCCGTCATCATCCCGATGACCAACGATCATCTCAGGATGATGGGGCCTTTGGGAACGGGTAACTATTGCTGGGATGGTCGGGGCGCCTTCTCCCTCGGGGCCTATCACTTGGGTATCTACGACAAGACCGTGAGATTGCCTTATCCACAGGTCAAGGGGACGGTGGGCATCTTCGCGGGCGGGAGCTGGGAGAACTACTCGGGCTGGGGGTTCGGCAGCCACGTGGGGACGGATGACAAGCAATGCTGCGCCTGGGGCGGTAAGGAGATTCCCTCCACCGTGTTCGAGATCGCGGTCAAGACGACACCGCTGACGGAGGCAGAGAGGCCGCTGGTGCTGGCCGTGGGGGCCGCGACCGACGCGCCTTTCGTGTCCGGCTCGTCAATCCGGACGTCGAGATCGGGTGTGCCTGGAGCATCGACCGCACGGTCGTCTGCCAACGACCCCAACCCACCGCGGGAGCGGGAGTTTGAGGCGCTTCGCCTGCTCGGGAAGCCCGACGGTTCCGGCAGTTCCTACGGCCGACAAGTGCCGAAGGAGAGATCCTCAATGGATGATGCGGCGGTTTCGCAGTTTGTGCGAGACTTATCCGCGATTATACGCGGCAAGGGCTTGGAAGACAGTTTGAGGGAGGGGGCGCAGATGGCCGCCGAGCGCGGCCCCGAGATCAGGTTCACGTACATAGCGAGCTTCAAGAATTCCGTGCCGATGGAACAGGTGCGGGTCGCCCTGGGTCCCGAGAATTTCATCGAAAATGACGAACGCGCCGCTGCAAGAAATGCCGGGCCGGATCCCTTCAAGGGTGGTCCAAATCAGCACAAAAAGGCCGAGAAGTGGTATCACTACGGGTGGCTCTCGTTTGGCGAGTTGGACGGCAAGGTGGTGGAACTCAAAGCCGAGCTATGGAAACTCATTCCCGCCCCGGCCAAGTAGGATGCGCGGCTACGCGGGTCTTGCAGAGACTACACATGCCAAGTCACACCACGCCTCGATGCGGCAAGCCGTACGCGTTCGAGAACGAATCGGCCGGCTGCCGGGCCAGGGAAACTCCCGGCGGCGCCGGCCGGTTCGCCGTCCTCGGATGGGCGGCCGCGGCCATTGCCCTCGGCGCGGCGATCTGTTGCCTCTTCGGCCCTGCCGCCCAGGCTGCCACGGCGGCGACGGAGGCCAGGCCGCTCGACCCGGCGCTGCTTCAGGGCCCGTCGTTTGTCGAGGTCAGGCGGTTGCCGCTGGAGCACGCGGGCAAGACCGCGAAATGGTACGGCGAGTTTCAGAGTGCGAGCGGTACCCGCGCGATCTACGTCGGCGCAAAGTCCTCCAGCACCGGCGCGCCTTACCGCTTCGTTGTCGAGTACGGCCCCGGCGTACCTCCGCCTGCCGCGAGCGGCCTTGTGACGGGGAAGGTCGCGGGGACCGAGATGGTGGATATGTCGACGTCCGGTCCCGGCAGCGGGAGTTTTTCGTTCGCGCTCGTGCCGCTGCTAGTGGAGGCGAAGTTCGAGCCCCTGGCCCAGCCGGTGAGCTGTCCGGTGATAGAAGACGGGAAACCCGCCGTTCCGGCTGCGCCAGCGGCACCAGCCGCGCCGGTCGCGTCCCCCGCGCCTTCCGTGTCGGCAGGGTCCGTTGCACCTGTTGCGCAAACCAGAAAACCGACGCCCGTTGCGCCTTCAGTCCCGGCTGCAGGGCCGTCCGCCAACGACCCCAACCCGCCGCTGGAGCGGGAGCAGGAGGCGTTTCGTATGCTCGGAACCACTTTCAATTTCGGTGTCTCCCCCCACCGACTGGTGGCAAGGCAGCAATCTTCAATAGATAATGCGGCTTTGTCGGAGACGATGAGCGTTATGAGCCGACTCCTTTTCAACAAAGACATGTCAGCGGGTCTCAGGGACGCGGCGAAAGTGGCCGCCGAGCGCTATGGTACGGAGATCGAGTTCACGTGCACGGGGATATTGAGAAAACCTGCGCCGCTTGAGCAACTTCGGATCGTTCTGGGGGCGGAGAGTCTTGTCGAAGATGACGTAAGAGCCGCCGCGAGGAATGCCGAGTTGGATTCCACGCACGGTTCCAGTGCGTTCAAGAGGGCGGAGCGATGGTATCACTACGGGTGGCTCTCGTTTGGCGAGTTGGACAGCAAGGTGATGCAAATCAGAGCCGAGCTATGGAGACTTCCTCCCGCCCCGGCCAAGTAAGATGCGCAGCCGCCCGCCGCGGTGGGGCGGTCCTTTCCTCAAGGCACTGCCTGGATTTGTTGCCTAGGCGGTACATTTCGCCGTGGCCTTGAGGCCCGGCCTTGGCAAGGGGCGGAAAGATGGCAAGAAGGGCCTTGCAATTTTGCATTCAGAATGCATAATTGCACTACCATGGCGAAGGCAAGGCAGGGCGGTTACATCTCTCGGAGCCTGGAGCCGGTCCTGAAACGGGCGGCGCGGGAATTCCCCGTGGTGACCCTCACGGGGCCGCGCCAGTCGGGCAAGACCACGCTCCTGAAGCGCCTGTTTGGCAAACGCTATGCCTACGTGTCGCTGGAGCCGCCGGATGTACGGATGGCTGCGGCGTCCGACCCGCGCGGCTTCCTGGCCCTGTATCCGCCCCCGGTGATCTTTGACGAGGTGCAGTACGCGCCGGAACTTCTGCCGTACATGAAAGAGCGGGTCGATGCTCATCGCCGGCAGGCGGGGCAGTATGTGCTGACCGGCTCTCAGAACCTGCTCCTCTTGGAGCGCGTCTCCGAATCGCTCGCCGGCCGCGCCGCCGTGCTGCGGCTGCTGCCTCTGTCGTATCGTGAGGTCCTCGGATGTCCCGGCAAAGCGCTGCCCTGGGACTCTGGTCCGCAGGCCCACAAGCACACGCCGCTTTCCCGGAAGGAACTTTGGGCGAGTCTCCTGCGCGGCGGGTACCCTGAACTGGTGGCCAATCCCGAGAGGGACGTCGCGCTTTGGCACGCCAGCTACACCCAGACCTACCTGGAACGCGACGTGCGGTCGCTGCGGCAGATTGGGGACCTGACACAGTTCCAGAGCTTTCTGCGGGCCATGGCGGCGCGCAACGCCCAACTCCTGAACCTGACCGATCTGTCGCGGGAACTGGGCATCGCAGTCAACACGGTAAAGGCCTGGCTCTCGGTGCTGGAGGCCACCTACCAGATCATCGTTCTGCGACCGTATTTCACGAACGTGGGCAAGCGGCTGGTGAAGTCGCCCAAGATCTACTTCACTGATGTGGGCATGTTGTGCTATCTGGCGGGCCTGCGGACGGCTGAGCATGCGGCCTCGGGGCCCATGGGCGGCGCAATCCTGGAGACGGCGGTGGTCACGGAGGTCTTCAAGAGCTACTGGCACCAGGGCTTGGAGCCGCAAGTCTACTTCTGGAGAACCTCGACGGGGGCTGAGGTGGACGTCGTGGTCCAGAGCGAAGGCAAGCTGATTCCCATCGAAGTGAAGCTCTCGGCGACGCCCAACCCCAGCATGGCGCGGGGCATCGAAGCCTTTCGCAGGAATTTCCCCAGGCAGGCGACTAAGGGCTACGTGGTTCACACTGGCGACGTTCGACTTCCGCTTGGCCCGGATGCGATGGCTCTGCCGTTCGCCGAGCTTTGACCGAATGAAAGAGAGTTTTCTTTGGATCGTCTGGACGAACTGGAATCGCAGAGCATCTTCATCCTGCGCGAGGCGTATCGCGAGTTCAAGNNCCGCTGATGCACATCGACACGCACCACAAGATTCCCGAAATGATCGCGTACCGCGACCGCTTCGCCATGCAGTGGAAGCTGAACATGATCGTCGGCGCCAACGAGCAGGCCCTCGAGGCCGGCGAAACGTTCCCCGCGGGGCACGCCACGCGGCTCCAGTGCTGCACGGTCCTGAAGACCGATGCGCTCCGCCGCACCCTTTCGGGCGAGGGGCCGCGATGGATCCTTGACCACGCCACGGGCAAGTACGTGAAGACGGTCGGCGGCGAGCCGTTTACGGGCGTCATCGTGGGCGCCCGGGCCGACGAGGAAGGCAGCCGTTCCAAGGAGCGGTACTTCTCGGCCCGCGACAAGCAAAGCGAGTGGGACATCGCCGACCAGCCGCCCGAGTTGTGGAACCAGTTCAAGACCGACTTTGCCCCCGGCACGCACGTGCGGGTGCATCCGCTCCTCGACTGGACCGAGCTGAACGTGTGGGAATACATCGGGCGCGAGAACATCCCCGTGGTCAGCCTGTATTTTGACCAGGGCAAGGGCGTGCGGTACCGGTCGCTGGGCTGCGGGCCGTGCACGAAGCCCGTGCAGTCGACCGCGAAGACCGTGGCCGAGATCATCGTGGAGCTGCAGAGCGGCAAGTTCTCGAACATCGCCGAGCGCAGCGGCCGCGACCAGGACAAAGAGGACGGCTACGGCCTCGAGACCCTGCGCCGCGATGGGTACATGTAATCTTCCGGCGCGGCGGGTGCGGAGACCCGCCGCGCAAAGCTGGAAAGCGGCGCTGGCGTGATAGGAAGCACCCGGAGTGCATCGGATGGCAGTTGAGGCGGGAACGAAGTCGCCGGCGGCCGAAGTCCGCGAGCGCATGAATATCGTGGTCATCGGGCACGTCGACCACGGCAAGAGCACGCTCATCGGCCGTCTGCTGGCCGACACGGGGTCTCTGCCGCAAGGCCGCCTGGCGCTCGTGCAGGAACAGTGCCGCCGCAACGCCAAGCCGTTCGAGTACGCGTTCCTGCTCGACGCCCTGAAGGACGAGCAGGCCCAGGGAATCACGATCGATACGGCCCGGTGCTTCTTCAAGTCGCGCCGCCGCGACTACATCATCATCGACGCCCCCGGCCACATGGAGTTCCTGAAGAACATGATCTCCGGGGCTGCGCGGGCCGAGGCGGGCCTGCTCGTGATCGACGCCAAGGAAGGCGTGCAGGAGAACTCGCGCCGCCACGGTTACCTGATGAGCCTGCTGGGCATCCGCCAGATCGCCGTCTGCGTGAACAAGATGGACCTGGTGAACTTTGACCAGCGCGTTTTCGAGGCGATCCGGACCGAGTATGCGGCGTTCCTCGAGCAGGTGGGCATCCGGCCGCTGGGATTTCTGCCGATCAGCGCCCGCGAGGGCGATAACCTTGTGGCACGGTCGGACCGCATGCCGTGGTACCAGGGGCCGGCGGTCCTCGAAATGGTCGACTCCTTCGCCAAGGAAGCCGCGCCCACCGATAAGCCGCTGCGCCTGCCCGTGCAGGACATCTACAAGTTCACCGAGCACGGCGACGAGCGGCGGATCATCGCCGGGCGGATCGAAACGGGCACGCTGGAGGTCGGCGACGAGGTGGTCTTCTATCCCTCGGGCAAGCACGCGACCGTGACGAGCATCGAGGAGTTCAACGCCCCGCCGCGCCGCCGCGTCGAGGCCGGGAAGTCCACCGGCGTGACGCTCTCAACGCAACTCTACCTCAGGCCGGGCGAGCTCATGGGCAAGGCCGGTGAGGCCCCGCCGCGCGTCAGCTCGCGCCTGCACGTCACCCTTTTCTGGCTCGGACGCCAGCCGATGATCAAGGGCAAACGCTACAAGATGAAGCTGGCGAGCCTGCGGGCTCCCGTGTGGCTGACCGAGATCACGTCGGTGCTCGACGCCACGAACCTCTCGACGTACGCGAACCGCCGGCAGATCGAGCGCCACGACGTGGCCGAGTGCGTGCTCGAGACCTTCAAGCCGGTGGCGTGCGACCTTGCCACGGGAATCCCGCAGACGGGCCGCTTTGTCATCATCGACAACTTCGAGATCGCCGGCGGCGGCATCATTCTGCGGGCCGACGAGGCCGCCAACACGCTGGCCCAGAAACACGTGGAGGCCCGCGAGAAGGCATGGGAACGCAGCGCGATCGTTCCCGCCCAGCGCCAGGCGAAGTACCATCAGCGGGGGACGCTGGTCGTTGTGGCAGGGCCTGTTGGCACTGGCAAGATCGCGTTTGCCAAGGCGCTGGAAGAGCATCTCTTCCAGGGTGGGCGGCAGGTTTACTATCTGGGCCTCTCGAACAGCCTGCTCGGCTTCGGTGCGGACCTCAAGGACCAGTTCGAGCGCGAGGAGTACCTGCGGCGCCTCGGCGAGGTTTCGCACCTCTTCACCGACGCCGGCCTGATCCTGATCACGACCGTGTCGGACCTCGATGACGACGAGCTTGACGTGCTCGACACGCTGAACCGGCCCAGCGACCTGCTGATCATCAACGTGGGCGAGAGCCGTTTCTCCCGCCGCCAGGCCGACCTGAACCTCGACGCCCCGATCAATACCCCACTGGCCATCGAACGGGCAACGGCACTGCTCGCCGCGCGGCACAACCTGCCGTAGCATGGTCTATTCCCCCAATTTTGCAGAAACTACTTGACAATGTTTCGCCTTATAGTACAGTAACTCGGTCGGAATAGAAGGCCATGTGCGTTTTTTTGGTCAGTGAGGCGAAATCCGCGGGAAAATGAAGGGGAGTGTCGACATGCAGCCGTCCACGATTGCCCAACCTTCCAATAACATCGGCCTGTGCAGCAAGTGTCGGGCGCGGGTTCCGTCGGAGTTCTTCTTCCGCGACGGACAGGTCTGGATCCGCAAGGCCTGCCCCACGTGCGGCCCCAACGAGGCGCTGGTGAGCGCAGACGCCGCCGTCTGGCAGGCCAAGCGCGACCTCTGGCAGTACGTGCCCAAGGACCGCACCTCGTGCTCCCTTAACTGCGACCAGTGCCACACCAACCACAAGCCCAACATCGTGTTCGTCGACGTAACGAACCGCTGCAACATGAACTGCCCGATCTGCATCGCGACCATCCGCGATATGGGGTTCGATTTTCATCCGCCGCTGGCGTACTTCGAGAAGATCTTCGAGACGCTCGGCCGCATGGAGCCCCAACCGGTGGTCCAGTTGTTCGGTGGCGAGCCGACGTTGCGCGACGACCTCCTGGAGATCATCGCCCTGGCCAAGAAGCACGGTCTCAAGCCGCACGTCGTGACCAACGGCGTGAAGCTGGCCGACGAGGAATATTGCAAGAAGCTCTGCGATGCCCGTGTGCCCCTGCGGTTCGCCTTCGACGGCCGCAGTGCCGACATCTACGAGCGCCTGCGCCAGAATCGCGGGGCCTACGAGAAGAAGATGAAGGCCCTCGCGAACCTCAAGAAGTTCAGCCGGCGCAAGCACGCCATCATCGCCTGCGCCGCATGGGGGATCAATGACCAGCACATCGGCGACCTGGTCCAGTTCGTCCACGAGAACCGCGACCTCATCTCCGACCTGGGCATCATCCCGCTCACCGAGAACTGGAAACCCGGCGAGTTTGACGCCGCCAAGACCACCACGATGGAAGACGTTGAGAAGATGGTCCAGCAGGCCGTGCCCGATGTGGAGTTCATCCCCTCCGGCCTGGCCTACGCCATGCGCAAGCCGCGCTCGTTCTTCCGGAAGAGCCCGCGCTCCGAGGTCCTGCTGCTGGCGGGCGTACATCCGAACTGCGAGTCGATGACGCTGCTGGTCTCCGACGGCACGCGCTACCGCGGCATCAACTATTACCTGGCCAAGCCGCTGAGCCAGGTGGCCGTGGACCTTGCGGCGCGCAGCAAGGCGATCGAGCCGCGGCTGGACCGCCTGGACCCGAAGAAGTTCTTCCAGCGGCAGCGCGGGCGGCTCCTCCTGCTCGCGACTTTCATGCCGTACCTTTTGCGTACGATCCGCTGGTCCCGCCTGGCCGACGGAAAACCCGTGCGGGGCTTCTTCAAATTCGTCTTCGGCCAGTTGTTCCGGCGTCAGGTTGCCGAGGGGCTTGCGAGCGGCCGTCGCCCGCGGCGGCTGTTACGCGTCGGCATGTTGCCGTTCGAGGAGCAGCACTCGGTCGATGCCGCCCGCATGGAGAGTTGCAAGGCCGTCTTTGCATACGAGGACGTGGAGGACGGCAAGGTCAAGACCGTCCCGGCCTGCCTGTGGTATCCTTACCGCAACCCGATTCTCGCGAAGCTCTCGAAGAAATACGGCATCGCCGGCAAGACGGCCAGGGTGGAAGCGGCGGCAACGGCCTGAGGGCCTGCGATGTCCTCCCGAATTTACGCCGCCGGGGCGTTTTCGATACCGATCAGCGCTGCGCCGATCGCGACCGCGTACTCCGGTTGCTCTGGCACGACGAGTTCGCACGCCAGTTCCTGGCGCAGCATTTCGATCATGCACGGATTCCGCGCCACGCCGCCGACGAAAAGCGTCCGCCGGCCCATCTGGATTCGCGACGTCATCGCTGCGACGCGCCGGGCCGTGCTCACGTGCAGGCCTCGCGCGATGCGCCGCCGATCCTCGCCCCTCGCCACGAGCGACACGACCTCCGACTCGGCGAACACCGTGCACATGCTCGAAATCTCCACGCCGCGGTCCGCTGCAAGCGCCTCGGTGCCCAGGTCCTGAAGCGTGTACCCGAGCGCCCCGGCCATGACCTCGAGGAACCGGCCCGTTCCGGCTGCGCAGCGGTCGTTCATTTCGAACCGTCCGAAACCGCCGCCGGCCGCAAGCTCTATGGCCTTGGTGTCCTGCCCGCCGATGTCGATGGCGCTTTCGCAGTCCGGGCAGAGCCACCGGGCGGCGCGGGCGCACGCGCGAATCTCCGTCACCGCCGGGCAGGAAAGCTCCGCTTTGGCCAGGTGACGCCCGTAGCCCGTGGCAACGTGGATGTCGCCGGGGCGGCTCAGTTCCGCCAGGAGCTCGCGAAGCCGGGCCAGCGGGTCGTGGCCGGTGTCGAAAGCCCGCGCCGCAGCGATGCGGCCGCCCTCAAGGCGCACGACTTTCGTCATGCGCGACCCGATGTCGATGCCGATGGCGGCTCTTGTGCTTTCGTTCATGGTCAGTGCGTTCCGGACGCCGGCGAGTCATTCTACAGCCGACCGGGTGTTTGCCAGGGGTTGAGGTGGAGTGCAAGGCGATGAATGAAGAGTGGCCCGGCATGCCGATGAGATCGTTGCAAGGCGAATCTTATCGGAGGCCGGGCCATGAAACGCTACAACCTCTCATCGTCTTTTGCACAGCGCAGAAGCGTCCCCGGGTTTCCTGAAGAAAGTTATTTCTTCTGTAACTCGGCGCGCAACACAACGTCTGACCCTTTAAGAACCCGGAGTTCCCGCCTGAAAGTCTCGTACCCTTCTTTCTTCACCTCGATGATGTGAATTCCTTCACTGAGTTTGAGATTTGTCGGGGCATTGCCGACGAAAAGGCCGTCCACGCATACTTCACAATTCTCGGGCGTCGCGGAGACAATAACGGCCCCTTGACCGGCCTCCTTCTCCCCGCCGGTTCCGCCTGGCATGATTACCGTCTGCTGCTGCTGCTGCTGTTGCTGCTGTTGCTGTTGTTGCTGAACAGCGGGAGGCTTCGCCTGGACGGGGGCTTCGGCCGGGTGCGCCGACCATGAGAGCATGATCTCATGGGGGAACCAGAGGGCCACGAACTCGGGCGTTGTGCCGACGCGATTGCCGTCAACGGTGATTTCGGCTCCGGGCGGGGCGCTTGTCATGGGAGTGGCCCCAGGCGGCACGTTGAAAGGAAGATGCGGGCATTCCGTCCGCTCGTGCCCCGGCAAGACCACCTCCACGGGGCCAGAGCCTTCCCAAGCCCAGAACGTGCCAACAAAAGGTGTTGTCCCCCGACAGGCGCCCATCACGTACACCTTTGCGCCCGGCGGATCAGTTATGCAGTTGATCGTCGCACAACCGCAGACAAGAAGCAGGCTTGCGGCACAGGCCAGGACGACCAGAAGGACATGTTTCATCTCGGCACCTCCAGGCCCAGGAACTCCCGGAGTGTCCACGACGAAGTGCCGGCCGCGCCGGCGATCGGCTCGCCGCTCTTACGCTCCAGGTTCGAGAATTGCCTCTAAACGTCCATCGTAGCAAGTCCCAACGACACTTCAAGAACTTTCCTCAACCCAATGCGCTCTTTGCCTTCTGCGGTTTAATGGCGGGTGGCACCCGCAACTGAGTGGTTACGGTAGTTACAGTTCTCCCCTTGCATTTTCCCGCGGTGCACTACAATAGCCGGCCGGATACTGTGCCGGCATCAGTGGGAATCGGAACGCACGCAATGTCGCTTGTCATCGGCGAAAACATAACGCACGTCTTTTCCGACCAGGAGATCCTGCACGAAATCTCCTTCTGCGTGGCGCAGGGCGACCGCGTGGGCCTCGTCGGCCCGAACGGGGCGGGCAAGACCACGCTCCTCCGGATCATCGGCGGCCTGCTGGAGCCTACGATCGGGCACGTGCACCGCGCGCGGGGCATCCACGTGGGCTACCTGCCGCAGGACCCGCCCGCGCTTGAGGGAACCACGATCCACGAGGTGGCCCTCACCGCCTTTGCCGACCTGCGCGACATGGAGCGGCGCCTTCAGGGTCTTGCCGCCGAGCTTGCCGCCAGCGGCAACCGGCCCAACCTCCTGAAACGGTTCGGCGCCATGCAGGAAGAGTTCGAGGTCCGCGGCGGCTACGCGTATCCCACGCGCATTGAGCGGGTTCTCGACGGCCTGGCGTTCCCGCGCGAGATGTGGGACCGCCCCCTTGCGAACCTCAGCGGCGGCCAGCGGACGCGGGCGTACCTGGCGACGCTTCTTCTCAAGGACCCCGACGTCCTCATGCTTGACGAGCCGACGAACCACCTCGACCTGGAGTCCGTCGAGTGGCTCGAGCAGTTCCTCGCCGGCTTCCGCGGCGCGGTCATCCTTGTCTCGCACGACCGCTACTTCCTCGACCGCGTGACGCGGACGACGTGGGACCTCGCCTTTACGAAGCTTGAGCCGTACCCGGCGTCGTACAGCCAGTACATTGTCTTGCGCGAAGAGCGGTTCAAGGAGCGCCAGCGGCAGTATGAGGCCCAGCAGGATCACATCGAGCGGACCGAGGAGTTCATCCGCCGCAACATCTACGCGAACCGCACGGGCGTGGCGCGAGGCCGCCGCACGCGGCTCCAGAAGTTCGTTGAGGGCGAGGCGATGGACCGCCCGCGCCAGCCGGAAGCGATCCGCTTTACGCTCTCGGCCCGCGGACGCACCGGCGAACTCATCTTCCAGGCCGCCAACCTTGAGATCGGTTACGATCCCGTGCGGCCGCTCTTGGCGGTCGAGAGCCTCGAGGTCATGCGCGGCGACCGCGTGGCGATCCTCGGCCCGAACGGCGTTGGCAAGACGACGCTGCTCCTGACGCTTCTGGGGCGCATGCAGCCGCTGGCCGGCACCGTGCGGCAGGGGGCGAGTCTGAACATCGGATACCTCTCGCAGACGCGGACCGAGATGGACCCCGCGATGACCGCCCTCGACGCCGTGCTCGCCGCCGGCGAAGGCTGGACGCCCGAGCGGGCACGCGGCCTCCTCGGCTGCCTCCTGCTCAGCGGCGACGACGCCTTCAAGCCGTTCGGCAAGCTCAGCGGCGGGCAGCAGAGCCGCGTGGTTCTCGCGCGGCTGGTGGTGCAGGGGGCGAACGTGCTCGCGCTGGATGAGCCCACGAATCACCTCGACATCCCGTCAACCGAGGTTATCCAGGACGTCCTTCAGGATTTCGACGGGGCGATTATCTTCGTCAGCCACGACCGCTACCTCGTGCAGGCCGTGGCCACGCAGGTCTGGGCCATCGACGGCCACGAGGTGCGGTGCCTCCTGGGCGGGTGGGCGGAGTACATGAAGTGGCGCGAGGCGAGGGGCCTGCTCGCCACGCCCGCCGTCGACGAGGCCAAAGAGGCCCGCAAGGCCGGCTACGCCGAGCGCGATGCCGCCAAACGCGAGGTCCGCCGCAAGGCCAACGCGATCGAACGCCTCCGCCGGCGCCACGGGAAGATCGAGGCCGAGCTCCAGACCATTGAGGCCGAGCAGACCGGGCGCATGGCCCAGATTACCGCTGCGGGCGAATCCGGCGACGTGGCTCGCGTTGAGCAACTCGGCCGCGAATACGCCGAGCGCGACGCCCGATTCAAGGCCCTCTGGGCCGAATGGGAGGACATTGGCGGGCAGTTGGAACGGGCCGGCCGCGAGTGAGGGGTGTGCCAGGAGTTTATGGAGGGGTGGCGTGTGCCACGGCCGGTCTTGTCCGGCCGTGCGAACGGGCATTGGCGCACCGTACATTTACTTTGTTTGACACCCAGGGGGCCGGGCCGTATCCTATGGGCTTCATGTCGCCGCTTGAACCTGTTTGAAAAGGATAAGCCGTGCGACAGGCATTCATGAAAGGAGCCTCACCATGCGTCGAATCGCCGTAACGCTGTTCGTTGCTGTGTGCAGCCTCACTCTGCTGGCTGCCATGCCCGCTGCGGCGGACGTGAAACTGCCCGCCATCATCGGCAACAACATGGTCCTGCAACAGGACATGAAGGATCCGATCTGGGGCTGGGCCGAGCCTGGCGAAAAAGTCACGGTTTCCATCGGCGACCAGAAGGCCGAAGCCACCGCCGACGCGAAGGGCATGTGGAAGGTGGCCCTCAACCCGCTGAAGGCGGGCGGGCCGCTCGAGATGACCGTGGCCGGCAAGAATACGATCAAGGTCACGAACATCCTCGTCGGAGAGGTGTGGGTCTGCTCCGGCCAGTCGAACATGGAGATGTCGGTCAAGAGCTCCAATGACTCCGACAAGGAAATCCTTGAGGCCAAGTTCCCCAAGATCCGCCTTTTCCTGCTGACCAAGGCCACGGCGCCCGTGCCGCTGCCCGACGCCAAAGGCCAGTGGGTCGAGTGCAGCCCGGAATCGGTTCCCGGGTTCTCGGCCGCCGCGTACTTTTTCGGCCGCGACCTGCTGAACGTCCTCAACGTGCCCGTCGGCCTCATCGGCACGTACTGGGGCGGCACGCCGGCCGAGGCGTGGACGAGCATGCCCACGCTCGAAAAAGACCCCGACCTCAAGGTCATGGTCGACCGGATGAAAGACAACGTGGCGAAGTTCCCGCAGACCAAGGAGAACTGGGAGAAGACCCGCGACGAGCAGACCGCCAAGTGGAAGGCCGCCGTGGCCAAGGCCAAGGCCGACGGCAAGCAGCCGCCGCGCCAGCCGCAGGCCCCCATTGACCCGAACTTCTCGCCGAACAGCCCCGCCACCCTGTACAACGGCATGATCGCCCCGATCGTTCCCTACGGCATTCGCGGCGCCATCTGGTATCAGGGCGAGTCGAACGCCGGCCGCTCGTATCAGTATCGCAAGCTCTTCCCGGCCATGATCACCGACTGGCGGAAGAGCTGGGGCCAGGGCGATTTCCCGTTCTTCTTCGTCCAGCTCGCCAACTTCATGGCCCGCAAGGACCAGCCCGGCGACAGCGGCTGGGCCGAGCTCCGCGAGGCGCAGTCGATGACCCTCAGCCTGCCCAACACCGGCCAGGCCGTGATCATAGATATCGGCGATGCCACCAACATCCATCCGAAGAACAAGCAGGATGTGGGCCACCGTCTGGCCCTTGCCGCCGAGAAGATCGCCTATGGCAAGGACGTGGTCTTCTCCGGCCCGACGTACGATTCGATGAAGGCGGACGGCTCGAAGGTGGTCCTCACGTTCAAGAACGTCGGCGGCGGCCTGGTAGCCAAGGGCGATAAGCTCACGGGCTTTGCCATCGCGGGCGAGGACAAGAAGTTCGTGTGGGCCGATGCCAAGATCGAGGGCGCTACGGTGGTCGTCTCGGCCAAGGAGGTCGAGAAGCCCGTGGCCGTCCGGTACGCCTGGGCCGACAACCCCGAGTGCAACCTGTACAACAAGGAAGTCATCCCCGCCAGCCCGTTCCGGACCGATACCTGGCCGGGCGTGACGGCGAACAATCAGTAGCTCCTGAGTGGTGCGTTCCGGGTGGCATGGTCGCCGCAAGGGTTGACCATGCCACCCGTCTTACTTTGAGGGTGGGCAGGAATGACGCCCGGGCGGGCAGAATGATGAAATCAGAGGCCGTTCTTGGTAGACTTCAAGGGTCATGGAAGCCGTCAGCAGGTACGAGGAGACCCGTCGCGGATGGCCGTTCCTCCGCGGCCGGCGGATCGACGCGTACGGCGATCTCACGCGGCGATTCATCGATGCGAGCATCACAGACAAAGAGACGGAATGACCATGTCACCGAAGAACACGACAACGACAACGAAAACGCCCGCCGAGCTGGACTTTGCCATGCCCGCGGAGTGGGAAAAGCATGAGGCCACGTGGCTGGGCTGGCCGCACAACCGCAAGGACTGGCACGGGAAGATCGTGCCCGTGCAATGGGCCTTTGGCGAGATGGTCCGCAAAATTTCGCCGGGCGAGATCGTGCGGATTCTCGTCCAGGGCCACGCCCACGAGGCGCAGGCCCGCCGCATGCTCGAGAATGCCCACGTTGACATGAAGCAGGTGGAGTTCTACCGCCGGCCGACCGATCGCGGATGGACGCGGGACTTTGGCCCGATCTGCGTGCGGCGCAGCGGGCGGAAGCCCGAGGTCGCCATCGTCAAGTTCAAGTTCAACGCGTGGGGCGGCCGGTACCCCAACTGGGAGTGCGACAACCGCGTGCCCCTGAAGGTGGCCAAGACGCTGGGGCTGCGGGTGTTCCCCGCGATCGTGGAGGGCCAGGAGTTCGCGCTCGAGGGCGGCGGCATCGACGTGAACGGGCGAGGAACGATTCTGACGACCCGCCAGTGCTACCTCCACCCGACCGTGCAGGTCCGCAACCCCGGCGCGACGCGCAGCGACTACGAGGCCGTTTTCCGCGACTATCTTGGCGCGACCAATGTCCTCTGGCTGGGCAACGGCATCGCCGGCGACGACACGCACGGCCACGTGGACGACCTTTGCCGCTTCGTGAACCCCACGACCGTGGTGATGGCCCGGGAATCGGACCCGAAGGACGTCAACTACCGCCCGCTGAAGGAGAACCGCGAGCGGCTCGAGGGGATGCGCCTGGAGGACGGCTCGAGGATTCAGGTGGTGGAGTTACCGTGCCCCGCGCCGCTCCATTACGGCGAGTGGCGCCTGCCGGCGAGCTACGCGAACTTCTACATTTCAAACGCGGCGGTCATTGTGCCCACATTCAACGACACCGCCGACCGCCGGGCACTGGGCGTGCTGCGCGATCTCTTCCCCGGCCGCGCGGTCGTGGGCATCCACGCCGTCGACCTCGTGGTGGGCTTCGGCACGCTGCATTGCCTTACGCAGCAGCAGCCGGTGGTGAAGTAGGCCCTCGCCCGGAGCGGTCAGGCGGCGTTTCGGCCCGATGGCTCAGGTGGCGGCGGGCGCCTGCGTCTCGCCCTTGCGGCGGGCAATCCCGTATTTCTTCGAGAGCTTCTCGAGGATCGGGTTGCGGTACGGATACCACATGCAGGCCGGGATGGTCTTGACCTTGCCGTCGTCGGTGTCCTCGTAGGCGAAAACGGCCTTGCAGTTCTCCATGCGGGCGGCATCCACCGAGTGCAGTTCCTCGAACGGGAGCATGGCCACGCGCAGCAGCCGCCGCGGTCGCCGGCCCTTGGCCGAGTCCTCGGTGGTCCCGCGACGGAAGAGCCGCGTCCAGATGACCTTTGCGAGGCCCAGGACCGGGTGGCCGTCGGTCAGGCGCTTGAAATCGACCGACCGGAGGACCACCGGCAGGAAGGTCCTGATGGCCAGGAACCGTCCGCGCTGGCGTTGGAAGAACTTGGTGGGGTCGAGGCGCGATAGCGCGGGGTCGATCCTCTTGCTGGCGTCGACGAAGTCCGCAACGACCTGGCTGAACGGCTTCTTCAGATAATGGTTGATGCTGCGGTAGGTCTTGCCGTCGGAGATCAAGAGCGTCATCGACTCGCAGTTGGGGTGCACGCCGCCGAGGAGCAGGATTTCGGAGCGGGAATCCCGTCGGAAGAAGGAGCGCGGCTTACGCATGGCGTAGGCCAGCCCGGCCGGGACGAACTCCACTTGGCCGCCGGGCACCGCCTGCTGGACCATCTTCTCCACGTCTTCCATGGTGGTGGTCTTGGCGGCGTCGAACTCGCCCGGTTTCCAGTTCTCGGTGAGCGGAATGATGCCGAGGTCGGAGATCAGGTCGCGGTTGTCGTGGATGAACTGGAGCATGTCGCCGATGTACTGGTCGTTGATGCCCCACGCGGCGCACGCGATGATCGCGTGTTTGCGCTTGCTGTACTTCTTCAGGTTCTCAAGGGCCTTCATCTTCTTTTCGTAGGCGGGGCGGTTGTGGCGGAGGCGCTCGTAAATGTCGGGGCTGCGGCCGTCGAAGGCGAAGCGCAGCGGCACGCGGGCGTCGCACAGCCGCTTGCAGAACTCCTCGTCGGCCAGGCGGATGCCGTTGGTAACCACGTGCGGCTTCAGGCCGTTCCTCTTGGCGATGGCGATGAGTTCGAGGAGGTCGTCCCGCAGGGTAGGCTCGCCGCCGAAAAGCTGCACGACGGGCTTGGGCTCCATCCGGCCGAGCTCGGCAAAGATCTTCTCGAAGTACTCCAGCGGCGGGTTGAAATCGAAGCCCATGTCGCGGATCGTCGCGATGCAGATCGGGCAGTTCATGTTGCAGCGGTTCGTAACGTCGAGGAAGACCATGCTGGGCTTGTGGTCGATGCCGCACTGGTCGCAGTTCAGGGTGCAGGCCACGCGGTCGGTGGGGACGTACTTCCACAAGTCGCGCTTGGCCTGCCACACGGCCGCGTCGGAGCTTACGAGCGACTCGTTGGGGCCGCACGTCGGGCAATCCTTGCGGATCCAGGTCTTCCCGTCGCGGGTGAAGAACTCGGAGGGGACGCGGGCGCGGCACTGGTTGCAGAGGCCCATATTGTTGGACGGCTGACTGTTGGCCATACCGGCACCATCTCCTTCTTCGGGTCGTCGCACCGTACGGCCCGTGTGGCTACCCGGCCCCGCGGGGCGCGGCCCGCACTTCTTTGGGGGTCGGCACCGGGCCGGCGTACTGATCGAGCACCGGGCGGTACTTGTCGCCGTTGTGCTCTCCGACCCAACGCTTCTTCTCCTGCCCGTTGATGAAGAGGATCACGGTGGGCACCGCCCCGATATTGTACCGACGATTGATCTCCTTGCACGGAATCCCGAACAAGAAGTTGTAGGCCCTGAAACTGGCCATGGTCACCCGGCCCTCGTATTCCTGAGCCAGTTGATCCACGGTGCCTTCCATGGCCCAGCACGCCACGCAGCCATCCTTGAAGAACTGCACCAGGACCGGTTTCTCGGCCTTGAGGACCTGCTGATTGAAGTCCGCCGCACTCTCTCCGACACGCGTAGTGCGCGTGTTGCCGCCGCAGCCTCCGCACGCAAGGGCCAGGAGAACGCAGGCAACCACGCTGAGGCCGGCGGCACGCCCCCGCCACCGACGGCCGGCGGCAGTCGCGGACCGGCGGGCCTCCGACGAGGCACCGAGAACATTTACGGCCGGCCGGACGTTCATTGCCTTCCCCAACCTTTTCAGAAATTCAGGCGACGTATGCTCCGGACTATCCGCCCCGTTGCCCGGTGTACTCCTCGAAGATGACCTCCGGCCATGGAGAGCGGATGATGCCTCGCGTCCGGCATAATGGGGCGGGATTATAAAGCATTCCAGCGGGTAAAGTCTACCCCCAAGCCGGCGGTAGAGCCTTGCTATGCCTTGGCCGGCGCAGGCGCTGCTTCAGCCTCCTTGGCCGCGGGTTCCTCCGCCTTCGGCTGCGCAGCGGGGGCAGGGGGGACGACCTCGTCGAGGAATTTGCGATAGATGTCGCCGTTGTACTCGGCAATCCAGCGCTTCTTTTCCTTCCCGTCGACGAAGAGAATTACCGTCGGCACGAGGCCGATGTTACAGCGGCGGTTGATGTCCTTGCAGGGCGTTCCGAAGAGGAACGTGTAGGTCTTGAAGCTGGCGATGACGGCGCGGCCCTCGTACTCCTCGGCCAACTGGTCGATGGTGGATTCCAGGAAAGCACACGCCACGCAGCCTTCCTTGAAAAAGTCGACCAGGACGGGTTTGTCGGCCTGGGTGACCGTCTTTTCGAAGTCGGCCATGTTCTCACCGATGTGCGTGACCTTGGCGCCGCCGCCGCAGCCTCCGGCGGCAAGGGCCAGGATGGCGCAGGCGACCAGGACGGCTCCGGCGAAAGGACGGCGGTTCATCTTGCGCATTATGCTCCCTCGCTGTTTAGTAGCGACCGCATTGAGTCCCCCCCGGGCGGACGTCGACGATACGAGTTGATCCACAGCCATTATACAAGGTGGCCGCAAGCCATGTCCAAGCCAAACTCATTTTGGCCGGTGGCTATTCGTTGGTGGGGAACAGGAGGCCTGTCCGAAGCGGTTATTTCTTCTCCGCCTTGGGCGCGTTGTGTGCGATCTTCGCCTTGTAGGCGTAGAAGTCGAAGTGCGGGCTTTCCATCAACCCGTGGCAGGTCATGCACAACCGCGCGTTGATGAACTTGTGGGGATCCTGCTTTGCCTCGGGGCTTGCCCCCTTGACGCCATGCTTGCTGGTCACGATGTGGCAGGCCTGGCACGTGACGTTGGCCAGCCGGGGCGTTGTGTCGATGGCGTTGAAGCCGCCCTCGCGGCCGTAGCCCATCGTGTGGCAGAGGAGGCACTCGGGGTCCTGCTCGCGGCCGGCCTTCTTGAGCGTCGCGTAGGCGTTGGCGTGCCGCGTCGGGCTCCACTGCTTATACTCCGCCTCGTGGCACTTGGCGCAGTCCTCGGCGGTCTCGTAGGCCACCGGCACGGGCAAGTGGGCCCACTCGGGCGGCGGCTCACCTTTGGCTTGCTTGATGTACTTCCCATACAGGTCCGTCACCATGCCGGCATCGGAGACCTTGGCCGTGAGGTCCGACAGGGCCATCTTGACTTCCGGGCTGCCGCCGGCCCCGAGGCTGTACGTGACCGCCCCCAGGACGTGCCCCAGCGGGCCGGTGGCTACGATCATCGTTTCGCCGACCTTCAGCGGCTGGCGCAGCGGCGCCTCATCCTGGCCGCAGACCACCACGTGGATCCCCGGAACCTGCTTCGCCAGTTCCTCGGTGCGCTGCCTGGACTGATGCGACAGGGCCACGATCAGGTCGCAGTCGGCCAAGTCATGGACTTCGCGCTTGGCGGCCTCGATCGGCGATTCGACCTTCAGGCTCTTCCGCCACTCGGACGGCGCGTCGGGCGGGGCCTGATCGGAGATCACCGCAAAGATGCCGACCCGGCGTCCGGCCGTCTGGCGGACGACGTGCGGCGGGACGACCGGGTTGCCCGCGGCATCGCGGACGTTGGCGCAGATGAACGGCAGCTTGTACTCGCCGGCCATCGACTGGAGCTTCGGCACGCCCATGTCAAACTCTTGCTCGCCCAGGCCCATGGCGTCGTACTTGGCGCGTTCCAGGATCATGGCCAGGTACTTCACCTTCAGCGCGTTCGGGTGGTCGGGGAACATATTGCCGGCATCGACGACGAGGACGTTGGGGCGGACGCGGCGGTACTTGTCGATGATCGTCTGCCGCTTGGCGAGGCCGCCGGTGGGGACCGACGTGCACCCGCAGGAGACCAGAACGCCCTGGTTGTCGGAGGAGAACAAGATCGTCAGCGACCCCGCCACCGCGGGCCGAATCAGCCGCTCGACCTCCGACTCGCAACCCGCCACCAGCGCGACCGCCACCGCCGCGGTGCCCAGCGCTACCAGGGATATGCGAAAAAGGCCGCGCGAGAGCGGCGCGGACCGGCCGGGCTTTGATTCGGCCTGGACGTTCCGGTTACGCATCGGTGCTCCTCACTGAAGTTGACCGCGGCTGAGACTTGCGCGTACCGCTCGGGTCCGCATGTGCCGGCGTACGATGCCGCGCCCGGATAACCCCCGCTCAGACGACCGGCGATTATATGAAACGGCCATGAGGGCTGTCAATCGCGACCCCAGAAAGGATTTCGCCGGGTGGCACGGCCTCGCGCCTTTGCGTGGCCGTGCTATCTCCAACGGCGCGCACGGCCACCCAACATCGCCCGCCGCGGCGGGCAACGCTCGTGAGGGAAGCAATGCGGAAACAAGGCAGGAACCTTCCCGCCTCCGTTGCATTAAAACCCTGCCTGGACCGTTCTTCCGACAGTCGGCTCCGGGCCCGTTTCCAGCGGCGCATGGGGGATGGCTGGGCGGGTCGCTGGAGATGCCGTAGACACCTGGGCCGTAGCGCTCTTCCACGCCGCAAAGGAGCAATGGATGACCGTTTGTCGAACGCGGGTAAGTTCTCTGGGCTGGCTGTGCGTCCTCGCGTGCGGTGTCGTGGCCTCGGCTGCCGACTGGCCCCAGTGGGGCGGGACCGATGACCGGAACATGATCTCGCGGGAGAAGGGGCTGCCCGACTCGTTCGTGCCCGGCGACAAGGACCCGCAGGGCACCGGCATCAAGATGGAAACCACGCAGAACGTCAAGTGGGTCGCCCGCCTGGGCGGCACGGCCTACGGCAACCCGACCGTCGCCAACGGCCGGGTCTTCGTCGGCACCGACGACCAGACGGTCGACGCCGACCCACGCTTCAAGCGCACCAAGGGCGGCATGGTCAAGTGCTTTGAAGAGGCCACCGGCAAGCTCCTCTGGCAGCTCGTGGTGCCCGCGCGGACCGGCCTGCCCAAGGAGTTCCACTACGGCCAGCAGCAGCTCGGCACGTGCTCGTCGCCCACGGTTGACGGCGACCACGTCTACGTGGTCACCAACGCCGACGAGGTCGTGTGCCTCGACGTCCACGGGCAGGTGGGCGGCAACCGCGGCCCCTTCACCGACGAGGCGAAGTACATGGTCCAGCCCGGCCAGCCGGCGCTTGAGGTGAAGCCCACCGATGGCGACATCCTCTGGCGCTACGATATCATCGAGGAACTGAAGGTCATTCCGCACGACGTCGCCAGTTGCCACATCCTGGTCCACGGAGACTTCCTTTACGTCGGCACGTCGAACGGCGTGGATCACGGCCACGAGCGCGCCCTGGCGCCCGATGCCCCGGCCATCATCGTCCTGAACAAGAAGACCGGCAAGCTGGCGGCGATGGAGAACGAGGGGATCAGCAAGCGGATGTTCCACGCCCAGTGGTCGCCGCCCAGCCTTGGCAAGGTGGGCGACAAGACCCTCGTGTTCTTCGGCGGCACCGACGGCTGGTGTTACGCCTTCGAGACCCTGACCGCGATGCCCGAGAAGCCCGTGTTCCTCAAGAAGGTCTGGTCCTACGACTGCAACCCGCCGGAGTACAGGTTGCACCCCGACGGCAATCCCATGCACTACATGTCGGGCGACAAGCGCCGCAAGGACGGCCCGAACAAGGAGAGCCTGAACAAGAATGACGGCACGTATGTCGGCCCGAGTGAGGTCATCGCCACCCCCGTCTTCTACAAGAACCGCATCTACGTGGCCATTGGGCATGACCCGATGCACGGGCGCGGCAAGGGGCTGCTCCACTGCATCGACGCCACGAAGACGGGCGATATTACGAAGACCGGCTGCCTCTGGAAGTACGACGGTCTCGACCGCACCATCTCCAACGCGACCATCGCCGACGGCCTCCTGTACATTCCCGATATCGCCGGGCGGGTCCATTGCCTCGATGCCGAGACCGGCAAGGTCTACTGGGTCTATGAAACCGGCGCGGAGACGTGGGGCAGCGTCCTCGCGGCCGACGGCAAGCTCTACTTCGGCACCCAGAAGGCGTTCTTCATCATGGCGGCGGGAAAAGAGGCCAAGGTCCTGAACCGCATCACCCTGGGCTCGCCCGCTTACAGCACGCCGATCGTGGCCAACGGGGTCTTGTACGTCGCGTCGCAACGATACCTGTGGGCCGTGCAGCAGATGCCCGCGAAGAAGCCGTGATCGTAGTTGCACGTTTTGGTCGCAATAGGCAGCCTCCAACCTCAGTTTCACATGGCAAGGCAGTTCTGCGCCGGTTATGCTGAATAATCAGGTCTGCGCCGGTTATGCTGGAATACCAGGTCCCATCAAAGGAGCACGCCATGAGAGCAACGTTTAGATGGATTCTGTTGGGCGTTTTCGTGTTGGGCACGGGGGTTCTGCTGCAAACCGTGTTTGCGGCCGAGCGGAAGCCCGACGGCCCGCCTACGCCGCTCATTATCCAGTTCAAGAACATCCCGGCCGAGTCGTTTGTCGGCACGCTCATGCAACTGGGGGCGAACTCCGCCTTGGGCGAGGCCCTCAAACAGATGCCGATCTCGGTGAACCGCGAGGCCAACGCCGTCGTCATTCTCGGTCCGCCCGAGTTGATCGCGTTTCTCACGGCCATCGCCAAGGCCCTCGATCAACCCAACGAGTTCGCCCAACACCAGATGCAGCGCGAACGCGAAGAGGCCGCGTTCCGGATGAAGATGGCCGACGAGCATCGCAAGCTGATGCCGCCGATGAAGCCGGGCGAGCAGCCGTCGCCCGGTCCCATGGGTGGCATGATGGGCGGCCACATGCGCGGCATGACGGGCGGTCCGATGGGTGGCGGCATGATGGGCGGCCGGATGCGCGGCATGATGGGCGGACCGACGCAAGGCCCGATGCCCGGCGTGCAGGGCGGTCCAATGCAAGGCCACATGGGTGGCATGCAGGGTGGTCCGATGCAAGGTCCGATGCCCGGCATGCAAGGCCGCATGGGTGGCATGATGGGCGGTATGATGCACGGTCCGAAGGGGCCTATGGAGGGCAAGTGCCCGATGTGCGGCCGTGAGGATCCGATGCCCGGCATGAAGGGCGGCCCGATGCAAGGTCCGAAGCCTGGGATGCAGGGCGGTCCAATGCAAGGCATGAAGCCCGGCATGAAGGGCGGTCCGATGCAAGGTCCCATGGGCGGTCAGCAGCCGATGGGTCCGAAGGCCGGCCCCGGGCAGCCGATGCCGCCGTGGGCCGAGCGCGGCCAAGGCGGGCGCGGCGGTCCCGGGTTCGATCGCAAAGGCAAGCAGCAGGAAGAGGAAGAGGAGGAAGAAGAGGGGCACAAGGGAGGCAAGGATTCCAAGAAGTCCAAGGAACGCGGCGAGCGCGAAGGGGCTGCGGCAAGCCCGATGAAGCCGAGCGCCGACGATCGGGTTATTGAAGAATCGCCCGCGCGGTTCCTGCCGGTCAGCCAGGTGGAGCGCAGCAGCGGCAACGGCGTCGTGGTTGTCAGCGAGGGCAATGTTCTCACGGTGGCGCCCAACGGCGCAGCCACGGGCCAGGTCCAGGTCTACGTGAGCACCGAGGCCGGCGAGGGCGGACCGATCAACATCGCTCCCGGCGCAGCGGTCGGCGGGTTCAGAAGTTCTCCGATGAGTCCGGCCGACCAGGCCAAGATGATGGAACAGGCCCGCACCAACATGCTCTTCAATGCACTGTGCGATGATTTCAACCGGGCGGAGATCGGTCTCTCGGCCGATCGAGAGGCCCGGATCGCCGCCCTCGTCGATAAGTACCAGAAGATCCAGACGTCCATTCAGGAGAGCGCGCGGCTTCGTCTTGGCCAGGAGAAATCGCCCGACGCCATGACCGAGGCTGAACGCAACGCCCGCGCCGTCGACATGGCGGAGGCCCTGGGCGAAGCACAACAGGCCGCGCAGCCGAAGCTCGAGGCGATCCGGAAGGAGGCCGTGGGCCTTCTCACCGAGGAAGAGAAGACCCGGCTCCAGGATGTCACGCGCAGCCGGTGGCGGTTCATCACATCGAGCGGTGGCCTGTGGGCACTGGCCAGCAAGAAGGGCCAGCAGGACCTTGGGCTCAGCGATACCTTGGCTGGCAAGATCAAGCAGATCCTCGATGAGACCGCCAACCGCGCCGACGCGATGCGCAAGGAAATGGCGACCTCCGTCCAGGATGTGCCGGCCGAGCGGCGAGGAGAGGTCATGCGCGACAAGTGGCAGCAGTTCGGCAAGCAGCAGCAGGAGATCGGGCAGAAGGCCCGCGATGCCGCCCTCGCGCTGCTGACCGCCGACCAGCGGCCCAAGGCCCAGGAGATGATGGACAAGGCGTCGAGGGGCATGAACGGCGGATGGGCGCAGGGCACGTTTGCCAACGTCGCGGGGGGCGTGATTCTCAACATGGGCGGATCCATCAACGCCGCCCCAGGCGCGTCGCCCAATCCGGCGCCGTTGCCGAAGTCCGTCCCGGCCCAGGTCAAACCGACCTCCCCCGCCGGCGCCCGCGCGCCATCGCCCGCCGGCGACGCGACCTTGGTACGCGTTTGACAGAGCCGTAAGGTCTGGACGTATGTGTTTAGCGTGAGGCTCGTCCGCGTGCCACGTCGAAGATCCGCNNGGGGGGGGCCTGCCCGCCATGGCCGCCTCCTCAGCCGCGCCTGAGCCTCGGGGTCGTCGGCTGCGCAAAAGACGCTTGAAATGGCCAGCCACTATGTCCGTCGAAGGAATCACTTGCATTCCTTGAGGGCTCGGCTGTACTATGCATAGAATATGTAAGGGTCCTGATCGTGCTAGGTGGGGATGCGCTATGGCAACGATTCCGTTTCCAGACTATAAGAAGCCGCCGGTTGTTGAGGTTGCAATTGCCCTTCAGTTTGATGAGATTCAGGAACTGACGGCGGCACATGCCGGGCTTTACTGGAAGACGATACGCAGTAAGTTTGGGCGGGTTGAGGAACAGGCGCCGATACCGCCGTTGACTGACCCATCATCTTGGGAGAGAGACGGGGCGTCTTCAATCCTCGCCTTCGGCAAGCCGCCAACACCTAGACTCTGGTTTATCGACGGAACGTCAACTCGTATAATCCAGTTGCAACGCGACAGATTTATACACAACTGGAGAAACATGGCCGCTGACGATGAGTATCCCAGGTTCACAAAGATTAGAGAGGACTTTCTCTCCTACTGGGACGGGTTCCTGCATTTCCTGAACGATAACAAGTTGCATTCACCAAACATAAACATGTGTGAACTTACTTATGTTAATCGCATTAAGAAGGGCAAGGGCTGGATGTCGATGGCGGACATCGAGGGCGTTTTCGCGACGTTTGTTTGGAAAACGCGCTACGGCTTTCTGCCCACTCCGCACAGAGTCCAGTGGGCTTTCGACTTTGTCTTTCCAGGACAAGCGGGGCGCCTGCATGTGGAAATGGTGCCTGTTTGCTCTCCTCCGCCTGAGAACGAGCAGGCAATTCAGTTGGTACTTACGGCTAGAGGGATACCGGCAAGCGCCACAGACCGCAAGGCAATGAACGCCTGGTTTGACCTTGCCCATGAATGGATCGTCAAGGGATTCGCCGATTTGGTCGATAAGAGAACGGATTTTCTGTGGGAGAGATTGGCATGACCACACTGGCACCAAGCACGGACCGCATAGTGACGTCCGACGTTCCGGGTTTCCCCAGATTTGCCGAAATAGTCACGATGATCACGAGCAGATTGGGCAGTAGCGTACGAACCGCTACGAGTCCTGTTGTTTCCCGCACAGGGGACCTTATTACTATGCCAGGAGTTAGAGCGAATGGTCGCGACTGGCTTATTCAGGCACTGAACCGGCTAGGCTCGGTAGCGGCCCTTCCCTCTGGCTGGGATGGTGAGGGTGGGCCTCCCCCTAACCCCCAAGTCGTGGAATCTGCGGCGCGGCTGTTGCAGTACCTGCAACGAGACGACGTGCCACTGCCATTCATCTGCCCTATTGCTGGCGGTGGCCTTCAGATAGAGTGGTCATCCGCAGGAAGACATGTCGAACTGGAATTCACCGACCGGCAAACATTAGTCTTCTTGCGAGTGGAGAATCCCACAGCCGCAAGCCCCTTTGAACACGGCGAATACCCCATCTCCGATGTCAACAGAAGCCGCAAGTTACTCGACTGGCTTGCCAGCGCCTAGGGATACGTGATGGACCGCAACATTTCCTGGAAGGATGACCCGACCATTCCAGATTCGGAGTGGCTTTTCCGGACGGTGCACCCCAAGCAAGTGAAGGATGGGAACACGGTATCGTCAGGTGCCTTCAAGAGCAGCAGTAACCCCCACCCATCTGTTGAACTTAGCAGCCTCGCCACACCTGAGGACACACTGAAACGCCGGCCCGGCCACGCCGGCGTGGTCAGACTGTCCACTGGGGCCGTGCGAGGAATCAAGCCCGGAGTGGAGGGAGTTGCGAGAGACCCCATTCCCGAGAGCAAATCACAGAGCGCCAACCCAGCCCACGCAATCATCATCAGGCAACTGAAACCTAACAGCGTCTACGTGGAGGCCGCCTACAGACTGTCAACGCTATGTGAATGGATAATCGGTCCTACCCCCACTCAGTCATAGTCCGGCTGTCGGAACCAGTTTCGCCGCGAGTTCTGTTGAAGAACGCGAGAAGCATCATCCAGCAGGCCCGACAACAGTACCCCTTAACCGGCTTGACGGGTGCCGGGCCAGTTCGAATTTCGAGATTGAAGCGCCACAAGTCTGCCGTCACACACCGTAGGGCCTGTTTGGCCGTTCTTGCGTTAGTCGCGTTGCATCACCAGGCAGAGATTCACGCGCGGGTCATGCTGCGTCATACAGCACCTCGGCCTCGGCCAGCACGCGGTCCTTAAAGTATGCGCTCAGAAACCCCGGCGTATTGAGGTCCACCTTGCGGCCCAGGAGTTCCGATAGCTCGTCCTGCATGGAGAAGAAGTCGAGGCCGGGCGTGTGTCCTTCCTCGAACTCCACGAGCACGTCCACGTCGCTATCGGGCCGGAAATCATCGCGCAGCACGCTTCCGAAGAGCGCCAGGCGGCGGATGTGGTGTCGCCGGCAGAAATCGGCGACCGCCTGTGACGGAATGGCAATGCGCGGGCTCATGCGTTGCGTCCTCGAAACGAATCTAACATAGGAAACCTAACATAGGGCGTCGCGGCAGTCAAGACCGGCGGCTTCTTACGCTGGGCTGCCCCGCCCGCTCGCCTCGATCAACTCCACCAGCCGCCGCGTCTGGGCCTTGGGGTCGTCGGCGGCGCACACGACGCTTGAAACGGCCAGCCACCGCGCGCCTGCCGCAAGGACATCGGGCGCGGTTTCGGCCGTGATCCCGCCGATGGCCATTACCGGCAGTCCCACCTCGCGCGTGACCGCAACCGCCAGCGCCGGTCCCGGAACGACCGCTTGCGGTTTCGTGGTGCTCTGGAACATCGGTCCGCAGCCGATGTAATCGGCCCCCGCCTCGGCGGCTGCGCGGGCCTGGGCAAGGCTGTGCGTCGAGACGCCGACGATCCGGTCCGGGCCGACGAGCCGCCGCGCCTCGTGCGGCGCCAGGTCGTCCTGCCCGACGTGGACGCCGTCGGCCGCCGCCAGCACGGCGATGTCGGGCCGGTCGTTGACGATCATCAGCGCCCCCGCGTCATGGGCCGCGCGTGCCACCTCGCGGGCGCGGGCGAGCAGTGCCCCGGCGGGCATCTCCTTCTCGCGGACCTGCACGGCTGCTGCGCCCCCGGCAAGGATCGCCCGCAGGACGTCGCCCCACGGCCTCCTGCAGAGCGATTGCGTGAGCAGCACGCACAGGCCGCCCGCCGCAAGTTTCGTCGCCGGCCGCGCCGCCTCCTCGAAACGCTTCTCGAGGTCGTACGCGCGATAGCGCAACTTTTCGACGGCCGCGGCCATGTCGGCGTCGATCGTCTTGCCGTACTCCTCAATGGCCCGCAGGGCTTCCGTGAGGCGCTTGAACGCGGCGCGGGCCACGTCCGGGGCATCGGTGCGGCGGCGCTCGGACTCGGTCGAGATCGTCGTGCCGATGTCGCCGGCGGCGTCGCGCGCCAGAAGCATCCGGCGGGCATCGAGCTGCGCGAGGGCCGCCCTGAGGTCGTGGCGCAGCCGTTTCAGGGCCTCCGCCAGGTCGGGCCGCTCGAGGACGAACCGCACGGCCTCCTCGGCCACGCGCAGGGCCTCGCGCGCCCGGTTGGCGTTGGCATCGAGAATCCGATAGATGGCCGCGTCGTTTGGCACGGGTGCCCTGTTCGTCCAGTGGTGCGTCAACATTATTCTTGTGGGTGCCATGCCTTCGCCCGCCGCGGCGGGAAAGCATGCCCTCGCAGTCGTCACTGATTCTAGCGAATGCCGGCCGAAGAGTGAGAGACAAATCTGCCGGCCGAAGTAAACCGCTCGGTCATAGGTGCTGGGTGGCATGCCCACGCCGCTGTCTGCGTGGGCATGTTCTGCCCCGGGCGTACAGCATGCCCACGCAACGGACGGCGTGGGCATGCCACCCGACTCGGGGATCGCAAACCGATTTCGCGTTTCTTGATCTGCGTCAAGGCAACATGGGCGGCCCCCTGTACGATAGCATAAGAGACATGGGACGAGGCGTCCCGGCGGTCGCGAATGTGAACCAGCGAAAGGAACGAAACGATGGCCACGACCAGCAATAAGAACGCGATGTTCTGTTATCAATGTTCGCAAACGCCCGAGGGCGGATGCACCCGTGCGGGCGTCTGCGGCAAGTCGCCCGACCTGGCGGCCCTGATGGATACGCTCATTTTCGGACTCAAGGGTGTAGCGGCATACGCCCATCACGCCCGCGAGTTCGGCAAGATCGATCCCGAGGTCGACGGTTTCATGCACGAGGCCCTGTTCGCCACGCTCACGAACGTCAACTTCGACATCGAGAGCATGCTTGGCCTCGTCCTCAAGTGCGGCCAGATGAACCTCAAGGCGATGGCCCTGCTCGATGCCGCCCACGTCGAACGGTTCGGCAACCCCGTTCCGACCGAGGTGCCCACCGGCACCCGCGCGGGTCATGCGATCGTCGTCACCGGCCACGACATGCTGGACCTCGAGGCGCTGCTGAAGCAGACCGAGGGCCGCGGCGTTGACGTCTACACCCACGGCGAGATGCTGCCCGCCCACGCGTATCCGGGCCTCAAGAAGTACAAGCACCTCGTGGGCAACTACGGCGGCGCGTGGTGGACGCAGAAGAAGGAGTTCGATGCGTGGCCGGGCGCGATTCTGGCCACGACCAACTGCATCCTCATCCCAAAGGACACGTATGCCGATAGGCTGTTCACGTGCGGCGTGGCCCAGGTCGCGGGCACCGTGCACCTCAAGGACCGCGACTTCGAGCCGGTCATCCGGAAGGCGCTCCAGTCGCCGGCGCTGCCGGACCGGCCGGGCGGCAAGCTCGTCACGGGCTTCCATCACACGGCTATCCTGGGCGTGGCCGACAAGATCGTTGCGGCGGTCAAGGCCGGCAAGATCCGCCACTTCTTCCTCGTCGGCGGCTGCGATACCCCCGGCATGAGCGGCAACTACTACCGCGAATTCGTCAAGGCCGTTCCGAGCGACTGCATCGTGCTGACGCTGGCCTGCGGCAAGTACCGCTTCAACGACCTTGACCTCGGCACGATCGACGGCATCCCGCGGCTGCTCGACATCGGGCAGTGCAACAACGCGTACTCGGCCATCCAGGTGGCGGGGGCGCTGGCCGAGGTGTTCAAGTGCGGCGTGAACGATCTGCCGCTGACGTTCGTCCTCACGTGGTTCGAGCAGAAGGCCGTGGCGATCCTGCTGACGCTGCTGGCCCTGGGCATCAAGAACATCCGCATCGGGCCGTGCCTGCCGCAGTTCGTGACGCCGAATGTTCTGGGCATCCTGGTCGAGAAGTTCGGCCTGACGCCCGTCGGCGACCCGATCAAGGACCTCGAGGGCATGTTGGCGGCGAAGGCGTAGTACCACAACGCCCCATGGCGAATTGGCGGTCAGCCCCGAAGGGGCGTCTTTCTTAGCCCAGGGTGAAGGGCGAAGCCCGAACCCTGGGTACGCATAAAGAAACATATAAATCAAGCCCCATCGGGGCGCCTTGGGCGTATGCGTCCGTGTGGCAGTTGTTCGGCAAGACGCCCCTGACGGGGCTTGTCCCCTTCAGGGGCCACGCTTACCCAGGGCTCGACTTCGTCTTCGCCCTGGGCTAAAAAAGACGCCCCTTCGGGGCTTGGTCGGCTGCAATTCATAGCATTGTAGTGTTAGCGGCCCCCAGGCGCGGCTCCTATGAGTCGCGCCTGTCTTATGCGCGGGCCTTACGGCTCTAGGATGTCGTGCCACACCTGGCTGAAGTATCGCCAATGGCTCCGCCCGGTAAACGCCGAGCGCACCTCGATCTCCTCGACGCGGCCGTTATCGTTGAACACAACGTGCAGCGGCCACAGGCCCGAGATGCTCCCGATCTCCGGGCTGAAGCGCATGTCGTGAAACTCCACGATGTGCCGGCTGTCGGCGTCGCGGCTGGTCGCCCGCACCATGCCCATCGCAAACCACTCGTACGTTTGCACGCCGGGCAATTGCCGGGCACGGTCGATCCACGGTCCGGCCTCGCGCGGGGCCGTCTCGGGCCCCCTGGCTGCGTCGATGCCTGCCAGCGGGCTCAGCCGATACGTGAGCCACGCGTTCTCGGTCTCCACGACGCCACGCCACCGGAAGATGCTTCCGATGGCCGGATAAGCGCCCACCCGCACGATCCGCGCCGGGCCGGCGAGTTGGCGAGCCTCGGCCATGGCCTCCTGGCGCAGCACGGCGCTCGTGGTCAGGTAGCCCAGGGCCAGCAGGAACCCCACCCAGCCCACGACGAGCGTGGCCCGGTGCTTCGGGCCGAGGCCGACCTTCCGAATGAGGAAACACGCGAGAAGGGTAAGGGCGAGCACCGGCGTGAAGAAGATGTCCACCGCCGCGATGATGCCCAGCGCGTAGCGGGCGTCGGTCAGCGGCGCGAACAACTCCGTGCCGTAGGCCGTGCTCCAGTCCAGCAGCGGATGGCTGACGGCGGCCACCAGCGCGCACAGGTAGAGAAGCCAGAACGGCACCGGCGCCGGCGGCGCGGCCTGCGAGGCGGCGGCGGGGTTGGGACGGCCGGCGAACTTCCGCCTGAGCGCCCACCACGCGCCGGCCACCACCAGTGCGGTGACCGGAATGATCAGCAGCGAGTGCGTCAGGCCGCGGTGCATCATCATGTGGCCGAGCGGCGTCGTCCACGGCTCGGAAACCGACAGCATGGGCGCGGTCGCGAGGTCCAGGTCCGTCACGACCGCCGCCGCTACGGCCGCCCACGTGGCATCGCGGCCGATCCGTTGCCGGAATCCGAGCTGCGCCGTCACGGCGCCAAGCAGAATGTGTGTGCCGGTATCCATCGCATGTCATTCTATGTGAGGTCGCGTCCGCCCGGTTAACTGGTACGACAGCGCAACTTCCCAGGCTTTGCGCGGCGGGTCTCCGTACCCGCCGCGCAATGAGCAAAGTTGCGTTGTCGTACCGGGCCGGGGCGACGTAAGGGTATAGAAACGCGCGGCCGGAAGGAAGCCCAAATCTTTCGCCCCGGCCTTTCGCCCGTGCCGATGCCCGGCCGCCGCGGTATAATCCGTCGGCCCGGCTTCTGGCGCCGCGCAAGGAGTGCTTTGCCATGCAGACCGATATCCGCGTTATCAGCGTCGAGACGTTCCACGTGCCCACCGTGTGCCGGACGCCGCTGAAGTTCGGGGCGGTGGTCGTCGATAAGACGATCACCGGCTACGCGCGGGCAACCGTTGAGAACAAGGCCGGCCGCCGCGCCACCGGCTGGGGCGCCATGTTCCTGATGGACCTTTGGGCGTGGCCGGGCGCGCCGGGCACGCACGAGCCGCGCCTGAAGGCCATGGGCGCCCTGTTCGACGCCTACGCCAAGCTTGTCGGCGGCTACAAGCAGTTCGCGCACCCGATCCAGATATTCATGGAGACCGAGCGCGACCTGCTGCGCCTCGCGCAAAGCCTCTCGCGCGAGATCGCCGGCGATGAGATGCCCACGCTGGGTGCCTTCGTCGTGGCAAGCCCCATCGACCACGCCCTGCACGACGCCTTCGGCAATGCCGCCGGCATCGATTCCTTCCGCGGCTATGGCCAGGAACACATGGAGTGGGACCTCTCCCGCTACCTCGGCACCGAATTTAAGGGCATCTGGCCGTCGCAGTTCCTGCGGCAGGAGTACCTCTCGCGGCTGCCGGTCTTCCACCTGGTGGGCGGGCTGGACGTCCTGCGTCAGGCCGACGCCCCCGCCGACGCGCCGAAGGACGGCGTTCCGAACTCGCTGGAGCAGTGGATCACGCGCGACGGCGTCTTCTGCCTCAAGGTCAAGCTGCGCGGCCGCGACCTGGAGTGGGACGTGGCCCGCACGCTCGACGTTTCGCGCATCTACCACGACATCCGCGATCACCGGCGGCCCAGCCTGCCCGCGCAGCCGTTTCTCACGGCCGACACGAACGAGCAGTGCGAGTCGCCCGAGTACATCGTCGAGTATCTGTCGAAGATCCGCGAGCGCGCCGCCGCCGTGTTCGACGAAATCCTTTACATCGAGCAGCCCACCGAGCGCGACCTCAAGTCGCACCGCTTCGACATGCGCAAGCTCTCGGCCCTGAAACCCGTGCTGATTGACGAGAGCCTGACGTCGCCCGAGGACTTCCGCCTGGCCATGGAGCTGGGCTGGTCGGGCATCGCGCTCAAGAGTTGCAAGTGCCTGAGCTCCGATCTCCTGCTCGTGCCGATGGCCGAGATGGCGGGCATCCCGTACGCCGTGCAGGACCTGACGAACCCGTCGATCGCGCTCGTCGAATCGATCGGCCTGGCGGCCCGCACGCACACGATCAAGGGCGTGGAGGCGAACTCGCGGCAGTTCTTCCCGGCGGCGAACGCGGCCACGGCCAAGGTCCACCCGGGCCTCTGCGAAATCCGCGACGGCTACGCCCGTACGGCGTCCATGACCGGCACCGGCCTGGGATACCGCATCAACGAGATTGACCTTGCCGCCTGCGGCCTGCCGCCGAAGAAGTGAGGCGGCACCATGATCGGGTAATTTCCTGCTTGTTTTGACCTCTCAAGACGATATAATGAATGCGGTTGGAGATGATATGACCTCCGCAAGAGGTCATAAAGACGGCGGGAGGTAGGCCATGTTGGAACCATTACTTGGGTCTCAGGATGCCGAAAAGGCCCTTATGTACCTCTACTGCCTTGGCGAAGGATACCCCAGGGAAGTGGCGCGGGTCTGGGACGCGACGCCAAGCGCCGTTCAGAAGCAGTTGCTCCGCCTTGAGACGGCGGGTGTGGTGTATAGTCGGAGCCTCGGCCGCACACGCCTGTACCGGCTGAACCCACGATACCCCTTTCTCACCGAGTTGAAGGCGCTCTTGGGGGCAGCCCTCGCTTTCTATCCCGAGGAGGAGCGACAGAAACTTGTCATGACCCGGCAGCGGCCAAGACTGGCAGGAAAAGCGTTATGAAACCCGTCCGAGAGATGACCGAGGCGGAGCTTGCCGCGTTCGTCGGCCAGCACCTCGCCGACCGCGGAATCCGCGTGGTCCTCTCCGGCGGAACCTGCGTTACGATCTACGCGGGCAGCGCCTACGTTTCGGGCGATCTCGACTTCGTGCCCGAGATGGCCTTCATGGACCGGCCGCGCATTGCGGCGGCCCTTGCCGAACTCGGCTTCGAGGAATACGGGCGATGCTTCAAGCACCCGGATGCCGCGCTGCTGGTCGACGTGCGGCCGCCGCCGCTTGCCATAGGCCGCGAGCCTGTCAAGGAGGTCCGGGAACTGCCGCTCTCGACGGGGCTCCTGCGACTCCTCTCTCCCACGGATTGCACCAAGGACAGGCTGGCCGGTTACTACTATCACAACGACAACCAATGCCTGCACCAGGCCCGGCTTGTGATCGAGCACAGCGACGTTGACCTGGCCGAGGTCGAGCGCTGGTCGATCAGCGAAGGCGAGCAGGCCAGGTTCCAGGCGATCAAGTCAAGCCTGCTGGAGTCCGAACGCAAGCGCCTTCAGCGTTAGTCCGCCCCGTCATCCTCATGGTGCGTCAACATTGTTTTTAAGGGTGCCGTGCTTTCGCGCCGCTGCGAAAGCATGGTCGTTCGACGTTCGAAAGTTTGCCGTCCGGTTCTTCAGGGTATGCTTTCGTCCACCACGGCGGAACTTCGACAGCGAAAGCAGGGCACCCCGCTGCGTAACACCTGGAAAGTTGCGCTGTCGTACCAGGGCGCGGTGCGGACGCGAGCCACCCTCTTACGCAGAATGCGGTTCCTCTCCGGCCCGCACGTCCAGCCTTCGGGTCTGCCGATCTCTTTTTGCGCGGGTCGCGCTGTGGTATCGGGGGTTGAAAGTGCGGAGCGCGCAAACGGCCCCCTCGGGTAAGGCTGGGTGGCATGCCCACGCCG
>PMZT01000037.1:39428-49775 GCA_003170085.1 Planctomycetia bacterium
GCGTGGGCATGCCACCCGGCTATAGAGCACTGGAACACGTGGGAGAATAAAACCGGCGTTTTCAATCAAGCGGGGGCGGGGCAACGTCCGATAAATTGGAGCGAGGGTGCGCGAGAGCGAGAGACCGTGCGCCCCGAGTTCCCCCGGCACCGCTTGAAGTGAGGGGTTTGATGCGGACACTGCTCGTCGTTGTCCTGTCGCTGGCCGGCCTTGCGACGGTGGGCTGTCAGAATACGGGGCTGGTGAAGAGTCCGCCCGCCCCGTACTTCGGGCCGCGCGTGGCGGCGGGCACGGCCTATGCCCCGTCGTCGGCGGGCAGCGTTCGGGCTGCGCCGCGGTCGCAGCCGGTCCAGCCGACGCCGTCCGAGCCGTCGCGACGCCCGTCGTGGAGCACCGCGGCCTGGATACCCGATGGCCAGGAACGCCCGTGGCAGTTCATCGTTGTCCATCACAGCGCCACCCCCACCGGCAACGCCGATGAGTTCGACCGCATGCACCGCGCGAAGGGCTGGGACGAACTGGGGTATCACTTCGTCATCGGCAACGGCACGGGCAGCGGCGACGGGGAAGTGGAGATCGGCAGCCGCTGGTCGAAGCAGAAGCACGGCGCCCACGCCAAGATCCTGGGCCACCCGGAGTACAACGACGTGGGCGTGGGCATTTGCCTGGTCGGGAACTTCGATGTGAGCCGCCCGAGCGAGGCCCAGATGCAGTCGCTGGCGCGCCTGGTGCGTTTCCTGATGGACCGCTACTGCGTTCCGCGGAACCATATCTACGGCCACGGCCAGCTCAAGCCCACCGATTGCCCCGGCCGCAATTTCAACTATGCCGATCTGTTCCGGCGGCTGTAGAATTGCATGTCGGGTGCATCGCCACTTACGCGGTTCTCCCTGAGGGCAGACTCCGGGCGGACAGGCCCGAGATGGGGTCCGTTATGTCCGATTACGAAGAACATCGCCGCCGCATGATCGCCGAGGTCTCGGCGTTTATCGAGTGGGGCCTTGCCCATCCCGATCAGGTCCGGTGGATTCCGCGCAAACGCATCGGCACGGGCGGGTTCACGCAGACCATGCAGCGGGTGTTCTGGAACCGCGTGCTGGGCACCGCCGAGATGGTTCCGCACGATATCCTGCGACGGTTCCTGCGGTGGGCGCGGCGCGGTTGACGCCAGGGGCGCGTCAATATTGTTTTCGTGGGTGCCATGCTTTCGCGTCGTTGCGAAAGCATGGTCGTACGACGTTCGAACATGCGCCGTCCGGTCCTTCAAAACATGCTTTCGCAAGCGAAAGCATGGCCCCCCCCGCGGTATGGCGGCCGTACGGCCGGCGTTACTTATCGTGATGCTGCCGGTTCCCGCTGCGCGGGGTGCGCTTGAGTTCCTTGACCGAGGCGTCGGGAAGCTGATCCATGAGCGTATCCAACTGATCGCGCAGCGTGGTGCGATGGCCGCGCACCCGCGACAGCCGGTGCGCGTGTTCAGGGGTGGGGGCGGGGGCCGCTTCGGCCTTGTCGAGGTTGGCATCGACGCCGTGCTCCATCAGCCGGTCGTAGCAGCGGACCAGCCGTTGCAATTTCTTCATATCGCCGCGCACCGCCGCCGCATTCATGTGCCGCACCAGGACATCGGCCATGTCGGTCAGGTTCTCGGCCTTGGCCAGCGGACCGTCGCTCTTGCGGAGCCGCGAGCCGTTTTCGAGAAGCGCGCCGGCCAGTTCCTGGTCTTCCGGAGAGAGTTTGCCTTCGCGGGCCTGGCGCGCGAACGACGCGGCGCGGGCCGCGTAGAGCTGATCGCTGTCGGCGAGCGCATCGGCGTCGGCCAGTTCGAGATTCCAATCGACCAGTTGATCGAGGACCGTCGCGGCCTCGGCCGTCTGAGCGCCGCCGGTGGTGAACAGCCAGATTCCGGTTCCCGCAGCCATAAGCAATAGTGCCGCGGCGAGCGCCGGCCCCCAGCGTGCCAGGTGATGGGCGAACCGCAGCCGCGCCGCCTGCCGCGCAGCCGTCGCCGGAGCCAGCCGCTTGAGGAACGCCCGTCGGGCCGCATCGGCGCCTTCAGGAGCGGGTATCGCTTGAACGGCCTCTTCGAGGCGTGTGAGGCGCGCGCCGAACTCGCGGCACGCGGCGCAGTGCTCCAGGTGGCCGGCCACGTCGGCCGGGCCGGTGCCGACCTCGGGGAGGTCGGACCGCAGCAGCCATTCCTGGACCTCGGGGCAATCCATTGCCGGTTCCTCGTTCAAAGGGCTCCGTTCAGCAGGGCCATCAGCCGCCGCCGCGCCTGAAGCATGTGCCAGCGTGCGGTTTCCTCGGTGCCGCCGATCGCCTGGGCGATCTCGCGGAACGACAGGTCCTCCTGGCTCCGCAGGAGAAAGACGACGCGCTCGGTCTCGGGCAACCGTGCGATGGCCGCCGCCAGCAGGCCGCCCAACTCGCCTGCCTCGGCGGGGCCGGCCTGAGGCTCGGCGTCGCCGGCCACGTCGAACTCAAGCGGCGTGGCCTTGGCGGTCTTACGCTTCCGTTGCAGGTCAAAGAACGCGTTGCTTGCGATTCTGAGGAGCCAGGCCCGCATGTTCGTGCCGGGCTGAAAAGAATCGCGCCGGTCCAGCGCCCTCAGGAACGCTTCCTGCGTGAGGTCCTCGGTGTCGTGGCCGTTTCCGGTCAGGCGATAGAGGAGCCGATAGACGGCGTTCCAGTGGGTCTCGACGACGGCCGCGAACGTCAGGCCGCCGCAAAGGCACTCTCGCTTGTCACCGACCGGCAGACTCAAGCTGAGCCTCACGTCTATCAGGTTCAACGGATGGGCGGGGATTTCGTTGGCGATTTCCGGCGGCGCCCCGCCGGCGCGCGCAAGGCCAATACGACCAGACCACTTCATACGACAGCGCCATTTTGCGCGGCGGGTCTCCGCACCCGCCGCGCAAGACCGCGTCAACGCTGCTTCGTTGCGCGGTGGGTACGGAGACCCACCGCGCCAAGGCTTAAGTGGCGTTGTAGTACTAAACGCCCCCTCGGAGAATCTATTGCGGCGTGCCTCACCAACGAATTCGCACGCGGCACGTTGAAGAGAGTGTAGCGGACGGATTCGCGCGGGGAAAGCCCGAGCCGGGCCTCGCCCCGCGGAAACCGGACGTCGACGGGTGCGGTGGGGAACGAGTTGCGGCGGCGCAGCGGCCCTGCTGGTGCCAAGGTCCCACGAGCCGTGCCGAGCACGGGCGAGAAAAGGAGCCGAGCCATGAAATTCTGGACAGCGGTGCTGGCGATTCTGTTTGCGGTGAGCCTGGTCGGCGTGGCCGAGGCCAAGGGCGGTGGGGCCAAGGCGAACAAGGCGGGCAAGACGGGCACGAAGGCCAAGGCCGATGTGCTCAAGGGCAAGGTGGTCAGCGTGGCCGCCGACGGCCAGAGCCTCGTCGTCAAGCAGAAGAAGACCAAGGCCCAGGTCACGGTGGCCGTCGGCCCCAAGACGAAGGTCAAGGGCGCCGCCACGAGCGTGTCGCAGATCACGGCCGGCGAGCGCGTAAAGGTCAGGCCGGCCACCGGCACCGCCAAGGTGATCAAGGTCAAGGCGGCCAAGGTCAAGGGCGCGAAGAAGGCGGCGGGCAAGAAGACCAAGAAAGGCAAGAAGTAGAGGTCCGACTTCCGGGCTGCGAACTTGAAGTTCCAGGTTTCACGTCAATAAAGAACGGAACGGCCTACGAGGGCCGTTCCGTTTCTCTTATCCAACGTGATCCTGGAACCTGGAACTACTCCTGCACTTCCAGTTCGTCCACCGTGACCAGGTAGATCCGCCAGTCCTTCAGGTACGTCTTCGTGCCGCGGATGCCGACGACCTTGCCGACGTACTTACCGAGGTCGAAGGCCGTGCTCTTCAGGACGACGAGCGGGCGGCCCTGCTGGTCGATGAGTTTGAATTTGATCGGGTAATCGACATTCTCAAGACTCTCCATGCGGGCCACCATGCCGAGGGCCACGAACTCGGGCTTGGCGGCCTTCTGCTCGGCCGTGGCGGTGGCTTGCTTGTTGGCCTCCTCGGCCTTCAGTTCCGCCAGGCGCCGGTTCAGGTTCTCGCCCAGGGCCCTGACCTTCAGGAAATCGACCTGCCGCTTCTCGAGGTCGGCGATCAGGGCCAGCCGCTCCCGCACGGCCTTCTTGATGTACGCCTTGTCGGCCTTGTCGCCGATCTCCTGGTACTCGGCGGCGATGTCCTTGAAATTCCACGTGCCGATTTCCTTGTTCTGTTCGGCGCTGAACGCGGCATCGGCCTTCCTGTACTCCTCAATGAGCGGATCGACTTTCGGAATCTCGAGGTTCGCCAGCGCCGGCGGCAGGTTCGGATTCGACCCGGCCGTCACGTACTGGCCGACGAGGTAGAGCCGCGCCCCGGCCGGCGGCGCCACGCGAATCATGTCGCCCTCTTCGCCCAGTACCGGTACCGTGTCGCCCTGCTTGAGCGTGTCCATCACGTCCCAGTGTCGCTTGGCCGCGCGGCTGGAGCAGTAGACCCGGGCGCTTGCGGTCGACACCGTCGCGGTCTTCGCGCCGGGGGTCAGCGCCAGGTCCGTGCGATTCATCAGCCCGAAGACGCCTTCCACCGGCTTGATCGCCAGCCAACTGCCCGACTCGCCTTCCACCGTGACCTCGGCGTTCTTGCTCAGGCCCGCGACCGGATAGTAATAGAGGCCCGCGCCGCAGCGGACGTTCACGAGGTCGGCGTTGATGAATCCCTGGTACGGGAACGACTTCGGGACCGCCGTCTCGCCCTCTTTGACGGGCGCAGCCGGTGCGGTGCCGCCGACCTTCGGAGTGCCGGGCGCCGGCGTCTCGGTCAGGCTCGGAATGCCCGGCATCACCGGGGCCGCGGGCGCAGCGGGGAGTGCCGGGGCCGTCTTCGTAGGAGCGGCCGGCGTGGCCGGAATCGGCGAAGCGGGTGGCAGCAGAGAATCGCCCGGCAGAGCCGGCGGCGGCGAAACGGGCGTCGGAGCGGCGGGCGTCGTAGGCTTGGCGGCCGCCTTGGCCGCCGCCTTCGCGGCCTTCGAGGTGGTCGTCTTCGCCGGCGGCGTGGTCGTGCCACTCTCCGCCCAGGCGATGACCGGCAGCAGAACGAGGCTCGCACCTGCGAGGCAAGCGATGAGCAAACGAGTCGTGCGCATATTCACCACTCCTTCCAACTGATTCGGGAAGGGCCTAGAAACAGTCCCATAATAGAGTATCGTCCACCACAACGCTATCGCGTTGGGCGGCAAGTGTCAACAAAAATGGGCCGGCACGGCGTAACCGGGTGTGGCCGTGAATTCTGGNNGCCAGAAAAAACGGCCACACCCGCGTAACCGCCAGCCACCCGCCGTGATGTCTCTGCTCCCCCACGGTGCCCCTGGCGCCCTCGACATGCTACTTGGCGGGGGCCGGCTCGACGGGCGCGCTAGCCCGGACAAGCTCGTCCCAGTCGTCCTGGTTGAACTTGCAGCCGGGGTCGCCGCGCTTGAGGTCGCCGAAGTACCCCCAACTGCGGGCCCGGCATCCGCCGCAATTCAGCTTGTAATCGCACGTGCGGCAGTGGCCGGTGCGGTCGGAGCGGTCGCGCAGGAGTTGCATCACGGGGTGGTTCCAGACGGTCTCGAAGGCGTCCGTCCTGAGGTTGCCCACCTTGATCGGCATGAAAACGCACGGCGTGACGTCGCCGTTGGGCTGGATGGCACAGTACGCCCGCCCCGCGCCGCAGCCGCCCACGTAGCGGGCGAAGATGCGGGTCATCCGGCCGCCGCCATGCCCGTAGTGGCCCGTGTTGACAGGCCCCAGCGGGTCGCCGAGTTCGATGCACGCGCGGCCGTACTGCGGCGAACTCGACATGATGCTGATCCGCCCGTCGACGAGGTACTTCTGGAGGATCGCCAGCATCCGCTCTCGCTGCGCGGGTTCCAGGTCCTGGTCCACGATGCCGCGTGCCCGGCCCGTGGGGATGAAGTTGAACGCATAGAACGTGTTGACGCCTTCCGAGATGCACCACTCGATCATCGGTTCCATCTCGTCGAGGTTCCATCGCGTCACGGTCATCGCCACGCCGCACTTGATGCCCGGCGTCTTGAGGACCGTGCGGATGCCGGCCACCGCGCGCTCCCAGTACCCGGTTGAGCCGCGCCACGCATCGTGCTTTTTCGGATCGGTCGAGTCGAGGCTGATCTCGGCGTACCGCAGGCCCGCATCGACCATCGCCCTGACCTTGTCGGGCGTGCACAGCGTGCCGTTGGTGGCCACGGTCAGGTGCATGCCGCGGTCGGCGGCGTAGCGGGCGATGTCGAGGAACGTCGGCGCCATGAGCGGCTCGCCGCCCGAGAAGGCGATCATCGGCACGTCGCGCTCGTCAAGGAGATCGACGATCCGCTTCTGCTCGTCAAGCGTGAGTTCGTCGGCATGCCGTTTGCCCGCCTCCTGGTAACAATGCTTGCACTGGAGGTTGCAGGCCTGCGTGAAATTCCAGACGATCATGAGCGGCGCGAGGAAGCACTGCGGCTGTCCCAGGCCCAGGTGGCCCACGCTGCGGATCGTGTTGACGAGGCCCTTGCGCGTTGCGGAGTTGCCCAGGATGCGGCCGGCAAAGGTCTCGCGCCGGGCGCCGGTCTTGCGGCGGACGTACTCGGTCAGCAGGTACGGCAGCGCGAACTCCGGCTGATACCAGCGGACGGTGCCGTTGGCGTAGGCCGTGAAGAACCGGCCGAGCCAGCAGGTGCCATCGGCCCGCTTTGCGGTCATCGCGCGGAAAAGGCGCTGGACGACGGGGCGCGCAAGAAGACGCTCGATTTTCTCCGCTTCGGCCATGGCCCTGCTTCCAGGACTCCCCAAGGTCAAGAGGGCTAACGAATGCTGATGATACGCCATTGCGGCGACAGCGACAAGGGCTTTTCACGCCGAATCGTCGGCGGGCCTGCGGCGTCTTTACGGCGGGGGCCTGGCGCGGTATGATAGTTTCAGCCAACACGGGCCGTCCGCTGGGCGGACCCTCCCGGATCAGGAATCGTGCCCACGCACTGATGGCGTGGGCATGTCGCCATCAGGACACAGGCATCGAACGTGGACATCGTCAGCCAACGTCAACTGGCCGAGCACGTGATTCGCACGTTGCGCGCCGCGGGGCATGAGGCCCTGCTGGCGGGCGGGTGCGTGCGCGACCTCATCCTCGGCCGGCCGCCCAAGGATTACGATGTGGCCACCAGCGCGCGGCCGGAGCAGGTCGTGGCGCTCTTTCCGAAGGCGCTGACCGTGGGCGCTGCGTTCGGCGTCGTCGTGGTGGTCGAGGAGGCGGTCGAGGTCGAGGTCGCCACCTTCCGCAGCGACCGCGGGTACACCGACGGCCGCCACCCCGACGCCGTCGCGTTCACCAGCGCCCGCGAAGATGCCCTGCGTCGCGATTTCACGATCAACGGCATGTTCCTCGCCCCCGAGACCGGGGCTGTGACTGACTACGTGGGCGGGCAGGAGGACCTCAAGGCCCGCGTGGTCCGGGCTATCGGCGATCCGCGGCTGCGATTTGGCGAGGACCACCTGCGCTTGCTGCGCGCGGTGCGGTTTGCGGCGGAACTCGGGTTTGAGATCGACCCGGCGACGGCGGCGGCGATCAAGGAACTGGCGGGTAAGATTTCGCTCGTCAGCGGTGAGCGTGTGGCCGCCGAACTGAAGCGGATGCTGACGACCCTTCCCGACGGCCGTCGCCGCGGCCTTGCGTTGGCCTCGGACCTCGGCCTCCTGGCCGTCATTCTGCCCGAGCTTGAGGCGATGCACGGCGTGAAGCAGGGGCCCACCGTTCACCCCGAAGGCGACGTCTTCGTGCACACCACGCTCTGCGTGGCCGAGTTGCGCGAGCCGTCGTTCGAGCTCGCGATGGCGGGACTCCTGCACGATGCGGGGAAGCCGCGCACGGCCCTGATGCGCGACGGCCGGTGGACGTTCTACGGCCATGCCGATGTCGGGGCGAAGAGTGCCGAGGAGGTGTGCGCGCGGCTGCGCCTGAGCACGCTCGAGACGCGGCGCATCACGTGGCTGGTGCGCGAACACATGAAACTGATGAACGCCGCCGAGATGCGCGTGGCGCGGCTGAAGCGGCTGATGGCTGAAGATGCCTTCGAGGAGCTGGCGGAGCTTTGGCGGGCCGACTGCATCGCCTCCGGCGGCAACGCCGGCCCCTACGAGGCCCTGATGGCGCAGTACCGGGCGCTGGCGCACGAGGAGGTCAAGCCGGCGGCGCTGGTCACCGGCGACGACCTGATCGGCCTGGGCTTCACGCCGGGGCCGGCGTTCCGCGAGATTCTTGACGAAGTCTACGACGCGCAACTCGAGGGCCGAGTCCCGTCGAAGCCGCAGGCCCTGGCCCTTGCCCGTCAATTAGCCACCGAACGATGCAAGCCGAACTGTTAGCCCAGGCAAACGGGCCGTTGCGGGATACCGCGGGCCGCCCCATCACGCCCGTGCGCTTGCGGCGCGCGATGAACATCAACATCGCCGCCGGCATCATGGGCGCGGCGTGGTTCACGGTGTGCGCCCCGCAGCAGATTCTGACGGTCTTCTACAAGAACGATCTGCAGGCCAGCGCCGGGCAGTTGGGCGACATGGTGGCGCTCGTGCAGATCGCCTCGGTCTTCAACCTGCTGGCCATTTTCATCTTCAGCCGCGCGCGGACCCGCAAGCCCATCTGGGCGACCGCGCACGTCCTGCACCGGCTGCTGGGCTTCGTCCTGGCGGGCGTGGCGGTGTACGTGGCGCAGCAGACGGGGCAAGAGGAGATCAGTTTCGCCAAGGCGTTTGGCGCGAAGATCATCACGGCGGCGATGCTCGTCTCGTGGATTCTGACCACCTCGACCTCCTCGGCGTGGTGGTCCTGGATGGCCGACCTGGTGCCCGAGGGCATTCGGGCGACGTTCTTCGGCCGCCGCGCCACGATCGTCCGGGCCGTCAACATCGTCTGGTTCTTCGCGATAACCCTTGCGCTGGACCATCTGAAGATCGTCAGCATCTTCTACGTGTATGCGGCGGTCTTCGCCGTCGCGGGCCTCGTGGGCGTGATCGACATTCTCATGCACGGGCTGATTCCGGAGCCCGTGCGCTCCGTGGCCGAGCCGAAGATCGGCTGGCGCGAGTTCACCGAGCCGGTGCGGAACCGCAACTTTCTGGCGTTCTCGGTGGCGATCGGCGCGTGGTCGTTCTCGACGAGCGTGCTGGGGCCGTTCGTGGCCCCGTACATCACCGCCTCCGACGGCATGGGGGCCGACATGATCTGGCTGAGTATCAACATGACTGTCGGCCAGCTCACGATGATCCTGACGGGCACGGCGTGGGGCATCATCATGGACCGGTTCGGCCGCAAGCCCGCCGTGTTCCTTGGCGCGCTGCACCCGGTGTTCACGTGGGCGGGGTTCTTCTTCATGACGCCCACGAACTACCCGTACATCATCATCGGGACGGCGCTGGTGTCGGGGCTGCTGGCGCCGGGGTTCTGGGACGGCTCGGCCCAACTCATGCTGACGCTGGCGCCCGAGAAGAACCGCAACGCGTACCTCTCGTGGTACATGGCGCTGGTGGGCATCATTGCGGCGGGCGGCTCGTGGCTCGGCGGAAGGCTGTGCGACGCCCTCGCGGGGGTCCACTACGAACTGTGGACGGGGTTCACGATCGGCAGCTTCCACCTGGTAGCCGCGGTGTCGTTCGTGCTCTCGGTCGTGAGCGTGCTGATGCTGCTGAAGATTCGCGAGGGCAGCGAGAAGCCCGTGGGCTACGTGGTTTCGCGGCTGTTTACGCCGGGCATTTTCCGCACGTTCATGAGCATGGGCACGATCACGAGCGCCGCCAGTTCCTCCGAGACCGTCAGGGCGCTTCGCGCGATCGACGGCGTCTCGGGCCACCTGGCCGTCACCGACATCCAGGGCCGCCTGCGCGACCCGAACCCGGAGGTCCGCGAAGAGGCGGCGCGGGCGCTCGGGCGCATCGGCTCGGTGGATGCCGTGGAGATGCTCATCCAGCGTCTGCGAGACCCGCACTCGACGATCCGGCCCGAGTGCGCGCTGGCGCTGGGGCAGATCGGCGACCGCCGGGCCATGGCCGCCCTGACGGAGGGCCTGGCCTGTCCGATGCCCGAGGTGCAGGAGGCGTGCCAACGGTCGCTCGAGATGATCGGCAAGCCGCGCCGCAGCGTCGCCCTGGTGCGGGAACTGAGGAACCTGGACGGTCCCGCCGCCCTCGGCAAGATCGCCGAGGTCGTCGGCTACCTCGACGACCCCGACCCCGAGGTGGGCGAGGAGGCCGCGCGGGCGCTCGGGCGCATCGGCATGACCGAGGCGGTCGAGGCGCTCGTCAAGCGGCTGCGCGATC
>PMZT01000308.1 GCA_003170085.1 Planctomycetia bacterium
TCGCAGGCGTCGCGGCCGGAGTCGCCGGCGCCGGTGCGGTCGGCGTCTCAGCCGGAGGCGTGGCCGGGGCGGCCGGCAGGGTGCCCTTGCCGACGTTCTCGGGGAAGCCCTTGATCTGCTCGGCGCCGAGCTTGAGCTTGGACTCCACCTCGGCCAGATTCGCCTTGGCCGCGTCAGGGCCCTTCATTGCGGCTTCGCCCTGCGAGGTCAGCCCGAAGACAACGCCGTAGCGCGTGTCCAGCGTGAGGCCAAGCATGACCACGCCGGCGACCAATGCAACAAGCCCCACCAGCAGCAGCACCGTATAGACGTTGCTGAGCGGTTCGGCGGCAACGCGCACGCCGCTTGCACTACTCGAATCGATTCGTGACATGGTCGGTTGCCTTCACGGTGCCCCGGATAACGCTCAGTTCGCCCGCCGCGCTGTTCGTCGACACCATGTTGATGGTGAGCGTGGCGAGGTACTTGTTCTCGCCGGAATTGTAGACGAAGAACTTCATGCCCCGGACGACGCCGTCGTCGGTGCCCACGTTGACCTCGGCCACCTTGGCCTCGTTGTCGGCCTTGGTGATGAGACCCTGGACGCGGTTCGTCGGGACGGCCGGCACCTGCGCGGGCAACTTGACTTCCGGATGGTTCTGGTTGATCCAGGCGAGACGGCTTTCGAGGGCCGCCTTTCCTTCGAGGCTCAGGCGGAGCGATTCCTTGAGGCTGGCCAGGTCGGCCTGCGCGGTGCGGTACTTGGCCTCAAGCTCGGCGTACATCGTCGCCACTTCGTCGGCCTTCTTCGTGGCGTCATCGCGTTCCTTGCGCCACGAGTCCTTTTCCTTGACGAGCGAGGCCATCGTATCCTTGAGGCCCCCGAACTGCGTGGCGAGTTCCTGGAGCCGCTTCTCCTGGTTCTCTTTCTCATTGGTCAGCGTCTGGATCGTGCTGTTGCGGAGCTTGAGCTCGTCGGTCAGGGTATCGGCCTGTTGCTGGAGGGTCGCCTTGTCGGTGTCGCGGGCGACCTTCTGGGCGTCGCGCTGCTGGAGGGCTTCATCGCGCTCCTTCAGCGCCTCGTCGACGGCGACCGTCTGCCTCTCGTAGACTTCTTTCCAGCTCTTGCCGACCACGAACTCGCGGGCGACCAGAACGGCTACAGCCACCGACACCAGTGCCACCAGCACGGTGAGAATCTTGCCCAGCGTACTCAAGGTCTCCTCCTTTCAAAAGCTGCCGGCCCCTGGCCGGGTTTATCGGACCGCAGTGGCTCCATGCTATTTTCCGCCCAGAGGTAGGCCGTACCCCTAGCCACAGGCGCTCCGTCTAAGGTTGCCAACCGGCGATTCTAGTTGCGCGCCCCCAACCGTCAAGTAAAATTCAGGCTGGTAAAGGAATTACGATTCTCTCGCGGGACCCCGCAAAACCATTTTCGAGCCGCGCACCCGCGTTTTTTTCGCGCTTATCGCCGCGGAGGCACCGGCCCCAGGGGCGGCGTCAGGGGCCTCGCGCCGGGTTGGCGCGGCAGCGGCGACACGGGTTCCACGCCCGTGGGCGGCATGATTTCGTTGGTTGCGGCACCCTGCTGGCGCGGGCGATCGGCAAGGATGCGGCTCTTCCACGGCCGGCGGTCGGTCTGGATGCGCACGATCGCGGCGGCGGCGGTCGTGCGTTCCACCGGGTCGGCGGCCGCAAGAATCTTTTCGAGCCGCTCGATGGCCGGCGTGTACGCTGTTTCGCCGAGTTCGGTGGCGGCCAGCAACCGCACATCGGCTTCGGGCGCTTCGGTCATATCGAGCAGAAGGCCGATGCGCTTGAAATCGCCCAGTTCGGCCACCGCGGCGATCGCCGCGAATTTCACATCGAGAAATCGGCTTTGGCACAACTTTTCCAGGCGAGGCACGTCCGATGTCGTGCCGATCCGCCCCAGCAACCGCACGGCCCAGTAACGGATCTGGTGCCGATCGTGTTCCAGCAGCGCGCGGACGGCGTCGAGGCCGTCGCTCGAGCCCAGGCGGTACATCGCCTCGGCGGTCCGCAGGACGACGACGGCGTCGGGGTCCTCCAGTTTCACCTTCAACATGCCGATGGCCGAGGCGTTGCCCATCATGCCCAGCAGCCAGGCGGCCGTGCGGCGGAGCGTGACGTCGGACGACGCCAGCCCGTCGCGCAGATCGACCACGCGGCTCAGGTCGCCCGTCTCGGACAGCGCAAAGGCGGCGGCCAGGCGGACGGTCGGGTCCGAATCCTGAAGTTTACGCCGGAAGAGCGCCAGCAGGTCCGGCCGGCGCGTGAGGCCCAGCAGCGTGAGGGCCCGCATGCGGACGCGCGGATCAGCGGCCTCGGCCAGCGGCACGAGGGTCTGGTGCGGCGGCGGGCGATCGGACTCGAGGAACGTCTCGAGCGCGATCGTCTGAAGGGCCGGCTGGCCCGACGCCAGCGCCGCCACCACGGCCGCATAGGCGTCGTACCGGGCGGCGGCCTCGGACTCGGGAGGCTTTCCGGCGGGTTCGCGCTGGGTCTGCATTCCGCAGCCGGCCGCCGTCACGGTGACTGCCAGGAGGATGAGCCGGAGGTTCACGCGTCGGACTCCTTTCCGCGTTTGACGCGGGGCGCAAGGAACGTGGCCGCCGCGAGCAGGGCCGTGGCCGCCACGCACGCCCAGGCAAAGACGTCGCCGATGCACGTGTACGGGGCCAGGCGGCCGTCGAGCATGAGGCGGCCGACGATCCGGCCCTTGATCCTGCGGCGCTCGCCGTCTTTCTCGACGACGCGGTCGATGCGGCCGTCGGACGTGATGATCGCGCTGATGCCCGTGTTGACCGACCGGACGATCGGCACCCGGTTCTCGACCGCCCGGAACACGCACAGGTTCAGGTGCTGGTCCAGCTCGATCGAGCCGTTGAACCATCCATCATTCGAGATATTCACGAGGAAATCAACGGCCTTGCCCTCGCCGGGGGCGGCCGGGCGCACCATCTCGCGCACCCGGTACGGCAGGGCGTCTTCGTAGCAGATGGGCACCTGGAACCGGGCCTCGCCGCCGTCGTACTTCAGCGTGAACGGCTTCTGGTCGTGCGGGCCGGGCGTCAGGCTGTAATCGAAATCGTACGGCGTGAAGCCCTGCAGCCGCGCGTGCAGCCAGGGCCAGCTCTCCTTGAAGGGCAGATACTCGCCGAAGGGCACGAGGTGCGCCTTCCAGTACACGTGCTCGGCGGCGTACGGCGTCGAGTCGGGCAGGACGAGCAGGGCGGTGTTGTAGCGCGGGCCGCGCGTCCACTGGTAGCCGTTCGGCATGCGGTAGACGCCCTCGATCATGACCGAGTGGGCGCCGAAGAGGACGGCCGCGCCGGCGTCGCGGGCCATCTCGCGCACGGCCTTCCAGTAGACCTGCGACCGTCCCTGGTAGTCGGTCAGGCCCATTCGCAGGGCCTGGTCGGCGTCCTTGAGGCGGACCGAGAGGTCGTCGTTCAGGAACTCGGCGTTCTGGATGCCCGGCACCATCGTCTCGGGCCACACGATGAGGTCCGGCTTGAGGTGGTGCGCCCTGGCCTCGGCCAGCGACAGGCGCGTCAGGTCGAGTTGCTCGTTGAGCATCTCGAGCTCGAGTTCCTCGATCTGCTTATGCCGCGCCGCCAGCTTGACCTCCTGCGGCACGTTCGTCTGGATGCTCGAAACCACCGGCCCCTCGCGCCGCTCCGTCTGGCCCAGGCGCCACTGGCCGTACCAGACCGTGCCGGTCCACGCGGCCGCCGCGAGTACGACCATCATCGCGAGAACGCGGTTGAGGTGCGGCTTGGGCGCAGGCGCCGCCGCGGCATCCCCGGGCACAGGCCCCTGGCCGCCGGCGGCCGTGGTGCGCGGCGTTACGAAGAGCGGGCGCGTCAGGAAATCGGCCGCCAGGCCCGTCGTCATCATGACGAGGAACCCCGGCCCGTAGGCGCCAAAGAGGTCGGCCGTTTGGATCAGGCCCAGGTTCTCATACTGCGTGTGGCCGAGGAGGACCCACGGCAGGCCCGTCAGCATCCACGCCCGCAGGAATTCGAGCGGAATCCACAGGATGGGCGCCACCAGCGTCAGCGGCAGGTTCGTCGTCCGATGCACGCGCCGCAGGCCCCACGCAAAGACGGCCCAGTAGCACGCCAGGTATGGCGTCATGGCGGCGTAGCCGGCCCACGTGACCGGGCGGATCCAGTGCATGTTGATGCCGAAGAAGACAAGCCCGCCCAGCCCGGCGGCGAGGAAGGCCGTACGCGTGGTCCGTGTGCGCACGGCCATCACCAGGAGGGGAACCAGGGCGATGTAGGCCAGCCAGGAGACCTCCATCGGCGGAAAGGCGAGCGTCAACAGAATCGCCGACAGGAGGGCCAGGAGGTACGGAGTGGCTACGCGACGGACGCGTCGCCGCCGCCCGCTCGTGCCGGCGTCGGCCGCTGCGCTGGACCTGTCCGCCGGCGACCCCGGGGCGCCCGGCCACGGCCGGCGCTTGTGTTTACGACGTTCAGCCATCGAGCCTCCTCTGCGGGCAGGGGAGCGGCCCCTTCCCGGCCTGATCAATCGTGCCATTGTCGGGCGGTGGGGCCGGAGTGTCAAGGATACGGTGATTCAAAGTGACATGAGGTGGGCGCAAGCGAGTGGCCTCCCGCGGGCCGACCGCGGCAAAAACGCTTGATTCTCGCCTTGAAGGGGGTACCCTTGCTCGTCGCGACGCACATAATAGTGAGTCGAGCCCGCGGCGGAAGCCGCGGGTCATTCCCAAACGGTGTAACGGAACCTGGTTCAGAAAGGAAGCGAAGTCATGACACGCAGAACTTGCTTGCTGGTAGCCGTGGCGGCCCTGGCCCTTGGGGCGGCGCTGGCCTCCCCGGCGTCGGCCGCGGACAAGATCAACGTCCTTATCATCGACGGGCAGAACGGCCACAAGTGGCAGGCCACGACGCCGGTGATCAAGGAGATGCTCGAGAAGACCGGCCGTTTTACGGTCGAGGTCCTGACGAGCCCGCCCAAGCTCGACCCGAAGGCCGATGACGCCGCCAAGAAGGCCAGCGCCGATGCGTGGGCCAAGTTCAAGCCCGACTTCTCGAAGTATGGCGCCGTGCTCTCGAACTACTTCGGCCAGCCGTGGCCGGAAGACGTCCAGAAGGCGTTCGAGAAGTACATGGAGAACGGCGGCGGGTTCGTGTGCTATCACTTCGCCGTGGCCGCGTTCAAGGAGTGGGATGCCTTCAACAAGATGATCGGCATGGGTTGGAAGCAGCCCGGGTTCGGCGAGGGCCTGGCGCTGGATGACAGTGGCAAGGAAGTCCACCGCGCCAAGGGCGAGGGTGCCGGCGGCAGCCATGGCGCAGCCCATCCGTTCGAGATCATTGTCCGCGACAAAGACAATCCGATCACCAAGGGCATGCCCGACAAGTGGATGCATTGCAGCGACGAACTGTACGGCAGCCTCCGCGGCCCGTGCCAGAACATGCACATCCTGGCCACCGCTTTCTCCGTCAAGGACAATGACAAGCAGAAGCCCGGCACCGGCATGCACGAGCCGATCGCCTGGACGGTGAGCTATGGCAAGGGCCGCGTCTTCGTGAGCGTGCTGGGCCACGACGTGCCGGAGACGACCGCTCCCGGCTCGGTGGCGTTCCTCACCCGCGGCGCCGAGTGGGCCGCCACGGGCCAGGTCACGATTCCGCTGCCTGCCGACCTGAAGTAACGGAAATTGCGGATTGCGGATTGCGGATTGCGGTATAGCGGCGACCCGAAGGGGATCGCTCAAGAAAGGACTGCGAATCATGAAACTCGTAACCCCAAGTCTCATCGCCCTGGCGTTTCTCGGCGCCCTGGCCCTGGTGGCGGCGCCCGCGCCGGCCGCCGACAAGATCAACGTGCTCATCATCGATGGGCAGAACAACCACGGCTGGGCGAAGACCACGCCGGTTATCAAGGACATGCTCGAGAAGAACGGCAAGTTCACGGTCGACGTCCTCACGAGCCCGCCCAAGCCTGACCCGAAGAAGCCGATGACCGATGCCGAGAAGAAGGCCGCCGAGGAAGGCTGGGCCAAGTTCCGCCCCGATTTCACCAAGTACCAGGTCGTCTTCTCGAACTATAACGGCCAGGACTGGCCCGCCGAGGTGAACGCCGCGTTCGAGAAGTACATGCAGAACGGCGGCGGCCTCGTCATCTTCCATGCCGCCAACAACTCCTTCACGAAGTGGACCGAGTGGGCGAAAATGGTCGCGCTCCTCTGGCAGGGCGCCCCGAACGGCGACCGCATCACGGTCGATGACAGCGGCAAGATCGTCCGTACGCCCAAGGGCGAGGGCATCGGCGCCGGTCACGGGCCGCAGCATCCGTACGAGCTCGTTGTCCGCGACAAGGAACATCCCATCACGAAGGGAATGCCCGAGAAGCTGATGCACGTGAAGGACGAACTCTACCAGGGCCAGCGCGGCCCCGGCGAGAACATGGACATCCTGATGACCGCCTTCGCCAGCCCCGACGTGAAGGGCTCCGGAACGAACGAGCCGATGGTCTTCACGGTGAAGTACGGCAAGGGCCGCGTGTTCGTGAACCTGCTGGGCCACGACGAGAAGTCCACCGCCGAGCCCGCCTGCACGATCCTCCTGCTGCGCGGCACGGAGTGGGCCGCTACGGGCCAGGTCACGATCCCGGTTCCCGCGACCCTTGCCGCCGATGCGACGGCAGCGGCCGCGGCGTCGAAGTAGGCATTTTCTTTCGAACTCGCCGCGGGCGCGGTGACGTTGCCGCTACCGGTGGAACTGACGGCCAAGCAGGGAAAGGACGAAGGATCGTCCGGGAGACGGCTGTGCCGACTGTTCTGCGAGTTCGGGGCTACCGTTTCTTTTTCTTCAGCAACGAAGGGCGCGAGTCGCCTCACATTCATCTGGAATCGGCGGGGAATTACGCGAAGTTCTGGCTGCGGCCGGTTGAGTTGGTCCGGTCCGTGGGTTACAATCCTGCTGAGTTGACGCGGCTGCGCCGACTGGTCGAGGCGCATCAACGGTTCCTGCTGGAGAGATGGCATGACTACTTTGCTTAAGCGCAAGCGGACCGTAACGCCCCTGGCAACCGGCGTGCGTTTCACGCGGGACATGCTGTACGTTCGGCTGGCCGATGGCCGTGAGGTGGGGGCGCCCTTGGAATGGTTTCCGCGGTTGCGCAAGGCAACGGCTGCCCAGCGCGGCAATTGGCGGCTCATCGGAAGGGGCGTCGGCATCCACTGGGAGGATGTGGACGAGGATATCTCCGTCGAGGCCATCCTTGCCCAGTAGTTATCTTCGCCGGAATAGTTGTTACGCAGGAACTAACGAAAGCCCCCGGCACTGCCGGGGGATGGGGTCATCGGGTCCCATTAAGGAGCCTCATCCATGGCCAAGAAGACCACTCTGGGTGTAATCGTTGGCACGCGCGGCTTTTTCCCGACGCACCTGGCGGTCGAGGGACGCGCCAAGATGCTGAAGATCCTGAAGGACCAGGGCTTCGACACCGTCTGTCTTGGCGTGAAAGACGCCCAGGGCGGGTCGATCGAGTCGCTGGCCGACGCCGAGCTTTGCGCCGACCTCTTCAAGAAGAACGCCGACAAGATCGATGGGCTGCTCGTGACGCTGCCCAACTTCGGCGACGAACGGGCCGTGGCCAACGCCATCCGGTTCTCAGGCCTCAAGGTGCCGGTCCTGGTGCACGCGTGGCCCGACGACGCCTCGGCCATGACCATCGCCAACCGCCGCGATTCGTTCTGCGGCAAGATGTCGGTCACCAACAACCTCTCGCAATACGCCATTCCGTTCTCGCTGACCGGCCTGCACTGCGCGGACCCCGAATCGAAATCGTTCAAGGCCGATCTCCTGCGGTTCGGCGCCACCTGCCGCGTCGTCCGGGGCCTGCGGGGCGCCCGCGTTGGCGCGATCGGCGCCCGCACGGGGGCGTTCAACACCGTCCGGTACTCCGAGAAGATCCTCGAGGGCCAGGGCATCACGGTCGAGACGATCGACCTCTCGGAAATCCTCGGCCGCGCGAACGCCCTGAAGGCGAACGATCCGGCGGTCCGCCGCAAGGTCCAGGCGTTCAAGGGCTACACCGACACGTCGGGCGTGACCGAGACGGGTCTGGAGCGCATGGGGCGGTTCGCGGTCGTCATCGACCGCTGGATGAAGGACTACCGGCTGATCGGCACGTCGCTCCAGTGCTGGACGGCGATCGAGGAGTACTACGGCATCGTCCCGTGCGCCGTGATGAGCATGATGAGCGAGAACCTGCTGCCGAGCGCCTGCGAGGTCGATACGACGGGCCTCGTGGGCATGCTCGCCCTGCGCTTCGCCACGCAGGAGCCCGCGGCGCTGGTCGACTGGAACAACAACTACGGCGACGACGAGAACAGGTGCGTCCTTTTCCATTGCTCGAACCTGCCGAAGAGCCTCTTTGCCGAGCAGAAGATGGCCGTGCAGGAGATCATCGCGGGCAGTGTCGGGGCCGAGAACGCCTGCGGCTCGATCATCGGCCGCCTGAAGACCGGCCGGTTCACCTTTGCCCGCGTCGATACCGACGATGTCAAGGGCAGGATGCGGGCGTATGTGGGCGAGGGCAAACTGACCGACGATCCGCTCGACACGTTCGGCGGCTTCGGCGTCTGCAAGATACCGAATCTCCAGCATCTCCTCCAGGTCATCTGCAAGGAAGGGTTCGAGCATCATGTAGCCATCTCGATGGGCGAGGTTGCCGCGGCCATTGAGGACGCCTTCAAGACGTACTTCGGCTGGGACGTTTATCGCCACGCGGGCGAGTGACCGGCTTCGGGCTTGTGCGTGTTTAGCGCTGTCATATTGATGTGATCCTCATTCGCGTGCCACGTCGAAGATCCGCCGTGGCACACCTTCCACGCACGTTCAACCGGAAATGCGAAAGGAATTCGCGATGAGAAGGCACAGCTTGTGGCTCGGAGCAGCAGCCCTGGCCGTCCTGGCGGCGGGCGTGGCAATGGCCCTTGCGGGCGCAGCAGGCGCCGCGGCGGCCAAGGATGAGGCGGCGCCGGCGGCGGCCAACGCCGAAGGGGTCGCCCTGACGATCTACAATCAGAACTTTGGCGTCGTGCGCGAGACCCGGCGCCTGAAGCTCGACGCCAAGGTCTCGAAACTCGAGTTCCGAGACGTCGCACGCGACATCGATCCCACGACCGTCGAGTTCCAGAGCCTGACCGATCCCGACGGCACCCGCGTCCTCGAGCAGAACTACGAGTTCGACGTGGTCACGGCCGATGCGCTCCTGCGCCGCTACATCGACCAGGAGATCGCCGTCACGAACAAGCAGGGCAAGACGGTCAAGGGCCGCCTGGCCTCGTTCGACGAGAGCCAGATCGTTCTGAAGACCAAGGACGGCGTGGCCATGATCGCGCGGATGGACAACGTGGCCAACATCGACTTTGCCTCGCTGCCCGAGGGCCTGCTGACGAAGCCCACGCTCGTCTGGAAGGTCCTCACGGCCAAGCCCGGCGAGCACCTCGCGCGGGTCACGTACCAGGCCGACAACATGTCGTGGCGCGCCGATTACGCCGCCACCGTCTCGGCCGACGACACGAAGATGGACCTCTCGGGCTGGGTCACGATCGAGAACCGCTGCGGCACGGGCTTCAAGGACGCCCAGATCAAGCTCATCGCCGGCGACGTGCACCGGCCGCGGCCGATGCCGACGGGCGCCGGTGGCGGCGGTATGTTTGGGACGGCGGCCTTGGCGGAAGTCCCCGAGGTCAAGGAGAAGTCCTTCTTTGAGTACCACATGTACATGCTGCCGCTGGCCACCACGGTCAACGATAACCAGGTCAAGCAGGTCGAACTCCTGAAGGCGGCCGGCATCCCCATCACGAAACGGTATGTCTTCGAGGCCGAGGGCCCGCACGCCCACATGCGCCATGGCGATCCGGACTCGACGAACGTGAACATCTACGTCGAGTTCAAGAACGAGGAGGCGGCCCACCTGGGCATGCCGCTGCCCAAGGGCAAGATCCGCGCGTACAAGCGCGACCCGGCCGACCGCCTGCCGGAGTTCGTTGGCGAGGATGAGATCAGCCACACGGCCAAGGATGAGGAAGTGCGCCTCTACGTCGGCGACGCGTTCGACGTCCTGGGCAGCCGCAAGGTGGTCGATCAGTCCGGCGGGAACCGCTATACCCTGGACCTTATCCGGGTGGAACTGCGGAACCACAAGGCCGAGGATATCGTCGTTCGCGTTCGCGAGCACGCGGGCGACCCCCAGGAGCGGGGACATCGCTTCCGCGCGTGGGAGCTGATCTCCAAGGGCGCCTATAAGAAGGTGGATGCCACGACCTTCGAGTTCGACGTGCCGGTGCCGAAGGATGGCAAGGCGACGCTCGAGTACGTATTCCTCAGTTGGCCGCCGCACATGATGAAGCCGACTGCCGACGAGATCGAGTCGGGCCTGAAGGAACTGGAGGCCCTCAAGCAGGGCGCCGCCGGCGAGCCGTCGGAAGGCAAGTCGGCGCCGAAGCCGGGCGGCGGCAAACGGCCCGCCAAGCCGAAGCCGTAGCCGCGCGCCGTGCCCCCGGTTACACGCTGCGTAGGGGCGGCCCCACGTGGCCGCCCGCCGTGTCCGGCCATAGCGCTAATATGAAGGTAGGGTGGCATGCCCACAGCCTGCCCGCCGTGGCGGGCCGTCCGTTGCGTGGGCATGATGTGCGACCGGGGCAGAACATGCCCACGCGAACAGCGGCGTGGGCATGCCACCCGATGCTATCGCCCCTCAGGTTTTGCGCGGCGGGTCTCCCGACCCGCCGCGTCGAAGATCCGCCGTGGCGGGCATGCCGTTTCTTCGGGGCGCCAACGCGGCACTGTGACGCGGTGGGTCGGGAGACCCACCGCGCAAAGTCGGAGACCCACCGCGTAAAGTCACAAGCTACGTTACAGTACCGGCTTACCCCCGGCCCGCCGACACGCTATAATCACTGAGACTCTTCATCGCTATCGTCGCCGGCGCGTCTTGTAAGGAACGGTCTATGGCCTGGCTGATCGTGATCGGCAACTGGCTGCTGCCGCTCTTGTACCTGGCCCTTCTGATCGACTATGGGGCCACGTTTTTCCTGCGGACCCGGACGCAAAATCGCCACCCGTGGCTGTGGGGCGTGATCGTCGCGCACTTGGGATACCTCGTGCTGCGCGGTGTCCACCTGGGCCATCCGCCGCTGGCGGCGCCGGCCGAGATTCTTTCGGCCCTGGCGTGGGCGATGGCCGCGGTCTACGCCGTCGTCGAGGTCGCCGGCCGCGACCGGCGCAGCGGCGTGTTCGTGCTCTCCCTCGCATTCATCTTCCAATATACGTCATCGCACATGCTGGCGGGCATCGCCGCGGCGCCGCCGGCCGCCCTTGCCGAGCCGGTCCTGGCGCGGGTGCACCTGATCCCGGCCCTCCTGGCCTACACGGCGTTTGCGTTTGCGGCGATCTACGGGCTGCTCTACCTGCTGGCGCAGCGGGACCTCAGGCACCGGCGGTTCGGCGTCTTTTTCGACCGTCTGCCGCCGCTCGATCTCCTGGGCCGCATGACGTGGTTCGCCCTGGTCACGGGCTTCATCTTCATCTCGATCACGATCGTCACGGGGCCGCTCATGTTCGCCCCTGGGTCGGAGGCGGCGCAGGCGGCGCTGGCCAGCACGAAGGTGCTCCTGAAGATCGTGACGGGCGGCGTGGCGTGGGTGATCTATGCGGCGGCGATCCTGGGCCGATGGCTGGGCAAGTGGGGGCCGCAGCGCATCTCCGCCATCGCCGTGGCCGGATACGCCGTGGTCATGGTGCTCTTGATCGCCAGTGCACTGCTTTCATAACCTTTAGCCGCCGCCCCCGTGCGGTGCGAGTATCTCAATGGCTGAACTTGTGGTTATCGGGGTGAATCATCGGACGGCCCCGGTCGAGGTGCGCGAACACCTCGCCCTGGCCGAGCCCAAAGTGCGGCAACTCCTTGCCGCGTTCCACGCCGAGTCGGTGCTGGGCGAGTCGCTCCTCTTGGCCACCTGCAACCGCACGGAACTCTACGCCGTGCCGCGGCCCGGCCACGACCTGCTCGAGTACCTCCTGGGGCACGTCGCGCGGGCGAAGGGCAAGCCCGTGGCCGTCCCGCGCGAGCTTTTCTACCGCTACGAGGACCTGGAAGCCGCGCGGCACCTGTTTCGCGTGGCGGCGTCGCTCGACTCGCAGATCATCGGCGAGCACCAGATCCTGGGGCAGACCAAGGCGGCGTACCGTATGGCGGTTGACGCCCGGACGGCCGGGTTCCTCCTCAACCGGCTCATGCACCGGGCATTTCGCGTGGGCAAGCGCGTGCAGACCGAGACGCAGCTCGGCCGCGGCGCAGCAGGCATCGCCCCGGCGGCGGTGGACCTGGCGCGGCAGATCTTCTCGAGCCTCGAAGGCAAGACCGCCCTCCTGGTCGGTGCCGGGCAGACGGCCGAGTGCGCCGCCAAGGCGCTCCTCTCGGCCGGCGCCGGGCGGCTGATCGTTGCCAACCGCACGCTCTCCCGCGCCCAGCAACTCGCGTACGATCTCGTGCACAAACCCGCCGAGCAGATCTGCGGCGTCGAGGGCGAAGCCTGCGGCGAGGACGCGGCCGAGGGGCCGGTCGCATGCCCGGCGCTCCTCGCGCAGGCCGCGGAGACGTCGGAAGGGGAGGTGGAAGGGGAGGGCGAAACTCTCGCGCCGGCGGCCGAAAAAGGCGCTGCGCTCGCCGGGCCGGAGACCGAGGCCATCGGCCTTGAAGACCTCCCCCGCGTCCTCGCGCGCGCCGACCTCGTCATCTCCTCGACCGGGGCGGAGTCGGCGGTGCTCACGTACGCCGCCCTGGCCGGCGTGCTGCGGGGCCGCGGCCGGCCGCTGCTCGTCATCGACATCGCCGTGCCGCGCGACGTGGAGGAGCGGCTGGGCGAGATCGACAACGTCTTCCTCTATAATATCGATGACCTGAACCGGCTGGTGGGGCGGAACCTTGAGCGGCGCCGCCAGGAGATTCCGCGGGCCGAGGCGATCGTCGACGACGAGCTTCGCGACTTTGCGGACTGGCTGGCCTCGCTCCAGGTGGCGCCTACGATCAAGCTGCTGCGCGAGTTCGTGGAGGCGCTTCAGAAGGCGCACTTCGATCGGTACGGCAGGCAGTTCACCGACGCCGACCGCGCGAACCTCGAGCACTTTACCGAGACGCTGCTCAGCCAGGTCCTGCACCGGCCGACGATGCTGCTGAGGGACCTCGCGCAGCGTGGCGCGACGAGCGAAAGCCTCGAGATGGTCGACCTCGTGCGGCGGCTGTTCGACCTTGATTCGCAGGAGAAGAAGTAGCGTTATGGCCGGACACGGCGNNCATGTGGCTGCCCTGGAGCGGCTTAACAAGGCGATAAGCGAGCCACTACGCATGATCGGCATATCAAAACTCTATTGCGGCACGGTGGAACCGAGCGATGTGCTCCGGTATGGCGCCGAGAGCAAGCGCCTGCCCAGCCACCTCCTCCAGTTCTCGGCCGACAAAAAGCCCGTCGTCGTCTGGAACTGCACNNCAGTTCTCCGCCGACAAGAAACCGGTGGTCGTGTGGAACTGCACCCGCCGCTGCAACCTCAAGTGCGTGCACTGTTACAGCCAGTCGGAGAACAAGGCCTACGGCGGCGAACTCTCGACCGAGGAAGGCCTGACGATGCTGGAAGACCTGGCCCGCTTCGGCGTGCCGGTGGTCCTTTTTTCGGGCGGCGAGCCGCTCATGCGGCACGACCTCTTTACGCTCATGGAGCGCACCGTGGCCCTGAAGATGCGTGCGGTCATCTCCACGAACGGCACGCTCATCAGCCCCGAAACGGCCGGGCGCCTGAAGAGCGTGGGCCTGAGCTATGTAGGCGTGTCGCTCGACGGCCTGCGCGAGGTACACGACCGGTTCCGCGGCGTCGCGGGGGCGTTCGACCGCGCGATTCAGGGCATCCGCAACTGCCAGGCCGCGGGCATCAAGGTGGGCCTGCGATTCACGATCACGCGGCGGAACGCCGGGGAGATCGACGGCATCTTCGACCTCCTGCGCCAGGAGAACATCCCGCGCGTCTGCTTCTACCATCTCGTGTACGCGGGACGCGCGAGCGCGCTGAGGGCGGAAGACCTGGACCACGCCGCCACGCGGCGGGTCGTCGACCGGATCATCGACCAGACCGCGGCCCTGCACCGCGAGGGCCGGCCCGTGGAGGTTCTGACCGTCGATAACCACGCCGACGGGCCGTACCTGTATGACCGGATGGTGCGCGAGCGAAGCCCGCGCGCCGCCGACGTTGCGAAGCTCCTCAGGATGAACCGCGGCAACTCGTCGGGCCACGGCATCGGGTGCGTCAGTTGGGACGGCTCGGTGCACGCCGACCAGTTCTGGCGGCACGTGACGTTCGGCAACGTGCGCGAGCGGCCGTTCTCCGAGATCTGGACGGACGTGTCGAACCCGCTCATGGCCCGCCTGAAGGACCGCAGGCCCTTTCTCAAGGGGCGATGTGCCACATGCCGATATCTTTCCGTCTGTGGCGGCAATTTCCGCGTCCGGGCCGAGGCGGCCACCGGCGACACCTGGGGCGAAGACCCTGCATGCTACCTGAGTGTGGAAGAGATCTCCTGATATTCTTTACTCAAGGCAGCCCGGGCTATTCTTAACCCAGATTGTGCAATTGAAAGTACCCACAAATACTCTATGCACTTCAGGTGGCCTTAAGCATGAAACTCATAGTGACCATGACTTTGTTTTTAAATAGATCCGTTAAAATTCATCATCTCGCAGCCTTCAGGGCCG
>PMZT01000199.1 GCA_003170085.1 Planctomycetia bacterium
TCAAAAATCTTCATATATCAAACCTCCTTCGTTGGTTCAACAGTTCAATAGTTCAATAGTTCAATAGTTCAATAGTTGCCCTTTTGAACCCGAACCTTCGAACCTTGAACTTGTATATTTTGCATTTCTAACTTTTGAACCGTTGAACTATTGAACCGTTAAACTTTTTTTAGATCTTATTGACCGCCTGATCAATATCCGCGATGATATCCTCTACGTTCTCAATTCCAACCGACAGCCTGATGAAATCTTCCGTTATTCCGGCCGCCTTTTTTTCAGCGTCAGAGAGCTGCTGGTGCGTTGTTGTCCACGGGTGTATGACGAGCGATTTCGCGTCGCCGATGTTCGCCAGGTGGCTGAACAGCTTGACGCTGTTAATCAGCTTGGCGCCGGCTTCCTTGCCACCCTTGATCCCGAAGCCCACGATTGCGCCTTGCCCGTTGGGCAGGTACTTCTTGGCGTTGGCGTGGTCCTTGTGGCTGGGCAGGCCGGGGTAGTTGACCCAGGCGACGGCCGGGTGCCGCTCCAGCCACGTGGCCACGGCCAGGGCGTTCTCGCTGTGCCGCTGGAGCCGCAGGTGCAGGGTCTCGACGCCCAGGAGGGTCAGGAATGACCCGAACGGGCTCTGGCACCCGCCCGTGTCCCGCAGCCAGTGGGTGCGGACGTGGATGATGTAGGCGATGTTGCCGATGGGCTTCAGGGCTTCGGTGAAAACCACGCCGTGGTAGGATGGGTCGGGCTCGGTGAACTCCGGCCACTTCTTGGGGTCCTCGGCCCAGAGGAACTTGCCGCTGTCCACGATGGCCCCGCCGATGTGCACGCCGTGGCCGCCGAGGAACTTGGTGGTCGAGTACACGACGATGTCCGTGCCGTGCTGGATGGGCTGAAGCAGCGGAGGCGGCGTAACGGTGTTGTCCACGACCACGGGCAGCCCGTGCTTGTGGGCCGCATCGGCGACCGCGCGGAAATCCGGCACGTCGTTCTTGGGGTTGCCCAGCGATTCGAGATAGACCAGGCGTGTGTTCTTGTCCGCCAGCTTGCCGATCTGTTCGGGGTGGTCGGGGTCGAAGAACCGCACCTCAATGCCCAGTTTCTTGAACGTCTGCGTGAACAGCGTCCACGTGCCGCCGTAGAGGCTGGTGGACGAGATGAAGTTCTGTCCGCTGTGCGTGATGGTGAGGATGGCCGCAGTGATGGCCGCCTGCCCGGAGGCGAAGGCCAGCCCGGCCGCCCCGCCGTCCAAGGCAGCCAGGCGCTTCTCCAACACGTCGTTGGTGGGGTTCATGATGCGGCTGTAGATGTTGCCGAACTCCTTCAGCGCGAACAGATTCGCGGCGTGGTCCGTGCTGGTGAAGTTGTACGAGGCCGTGGCATAGATCGGCACCGCGCGTGCGTGCGTGGTGGGGTCGTCAACCTGGCCGGCGTGCAGCGCCAGCGTTCCGACACGATAATTGGCTTCGATGGTCATTTTGGTGTTCTTTCGTTGTCGAGTTACCAATCACACTTCTCTTTGCCTGTCGCCGTCATGCGGTAATGTCCGCAAACAATGCCGACGACAGGTACCGCTCCCCGAAGCTGGGGACGATGACGACGATGAGCTTGTCCTTGTTCTCGGGGCGTTGGGCCACCAGGGCGGCGGCCCGCAAGGCCGCTCCGCTGGAGATGCCCACGAACAGGCCCTCCTCTTTGGCCGCGCGACGGGCCCATTCGATCGCTTCCTCCTGGTCCACAGTAACAACCTCGTCGACAACCTTCAAGTTCAGGACTTTCGGCACGAACCCCGCGCCGATCCCCTGAATCTTGTGCGGCCCGGGCACCGGCGTCTGCCCGGCCAGCGTTTGCGTGAGCACGGGGCTCTGGGCCGGCTCGACCGCAATCGCCTTGAACGACGGCCGCCGGGCCTTGATGACCTCGCTGATGCCCGTGATCGTGCCCCCGGTGCCAACGCCCGAGACGAGGATGTCGACCTTGCCGTCGGTATCGCTCCAGATCTCTTCGGCCGTGGTCCGCCGGTGAATCTCGGGATTGGCCGGGTTGTTGAACTGCTGCGGCATGAAGGAGCCGGGCGTGTTGGCGACGATCTCCTCGGCCTTCGCGACCGACCCCTTCATCCCCTCCGCCGCGGGCGTCAGCACGAGTTCGGCCCCCAGGGCCTTGAGCACCTTGCGACGCTCGATGCTCATCGACTCCGGCATCGTCAGGCGCAGCCGGAACCCGTAGGCGGCGCACACGAACGCCAGGGCGATGCCGGTGTTGCCGCTCGTGGGCTCGACGATCAGCGTCCGCTCGTGGATTTTGCCATCGCGTACCCCTGCCTCGATCATGGCCACGCCGATCCGGTCCTTGACCGACGACAGGGGGTTGTGGCTTTCGAGCTTGGCATAGATTGAGGCCCCCTTGGGCGCCAACTGGGCGATTCGCACCAGCGGCGTGTTCCCGACGGTCCTCGTGATGTTGTTGAACAGGCGCCCCATAGGACACACTCCTTGCCGATCCGGCGGCAACGTGGCCGCCCACTAATCTACTGTGCTCCGACCGGAATACTGTACCGCATTTCTGTAGATTGTCAAGAAGTTTCCTCACATTTTCGCTTCACCTTCGTCTCCTCAGCCCTCTAATACTATAGCGCCACTTAGCCTTTGCGCGGTGGGTCTCCGTACCCACCGCGCAACGAAGCCGCATTGGCGCGGTCGAATACACGGTCTACGCGGCGGGTGCGGAGATCCGCCGCGCCAAGTGGCGATGTAGTACTAATAGGAGCTTGACTCAGGGCTTACTTGGGTTATAATCCCGAGCGGCATTATAGGGTATCTTGCGAGGCAATCCATGAACCTTTCGCAAAAGTGCCAGTACGCATTCCGGGCCGTTTTCGAACTGGCGCGGCGGCACACCAAGGGCGAGCCCGTTTCGGCCACCGAGATCGCCGAAGCCCAGGCGATTCCCGTGCGGTTCCTCGAACAGATCCTGGGCGAACTTCGCCAGGGCGGGTTCGTCACCTCGCGCCGCGGGGCACACGGCGGGTACATCCTCACGGTCTCGCCGGCGGAGTTGAAGGTCGGCGACATCATCCGTTTCGTCGACGGGCCGATCTCGCCCGTCAAGTGCATCGTTCGCGGCGAGGAGCCGGAGTGCGGCCTGCGCGAGAACTGCCTCTTCATGGAGTTCTGGGAACGGGCGAAGCGGGCCGTCGAGGAGGTCTACGATAGCACCACGTTCGCCGACCTCGTGCGCGAGGCCGACGAGCGCGCCAAGGCCCTGGCCGTAAACTTCTCCATCTGAGCCCCGTCGCCCGCCCCGCCACGGCGGGTTTCGACACGGCGGGTAGACGTGGCCGTTCCTCCCGTAAGATTGCAATCCAAATCACATACCTCTTTCACACCGGGTACCCGTTCGGTAGAATCGTGGGATCGGAGGTCACCCCGGCTATGCGTGCATGGTACTGGCGACTCGTGCCCCGCTCCGCCACATCCGTTGCCTGGCTGGCCCTGCTCATCGTGGTTGCCATCAGCGGCCTGACCCTCGTGGGCTGGATGCTGGATGTCTCGCTTCTGAAGGGCGTCAGCCCGCGCTGGCCCCCGATGAAGGTTATCGCGGCTGTTTGTTTTTTCATGTCCGCGGTTGCCCTCGCCTGCTTGCTAGGTAAGACCTCGGCCCGCTGGCGGGGCTTGGTGTCGCTGGCGGCAGGTGGCCTGGTAAGTGCGGTGGGCCTGCTGACGGTGGCAGTCAACCTGATCGAGTTGCAGACGGGGCAGGAATGGTTCTGGGCGTGCAGCCCCTTTCTGGAGCCGTTTCTGGGGCCCACCACGCGGATGGCCATCACCACCGCGATCATCTTCTCCCTTTTCGGATGCGTCCTGATATTGCTCGGACGCGGCGGCCCGCGCGCCGCTGGTCTCGGCCATGGGGTGCTGCTGCCGGTGGCCGTGATGACTTACCAGGTGCTGGTCGGCTACCTCTTTGGCGTTCAGGGCTTTTACGAATGGTTGCACCAGGGGGTGACGCTGAACACGGGCATCGCCTTGTGCGCCCTTTGTGTGGCCGCCTTCTGTGCCCGCCCGGACACCTGGCTGATGAACGTCTTTGCCGGCGACGAGGCCGGCGGCTCCATGGCCCGGCGGCTCCTGCCGGCCCTGCTGATCCTTCCGCTCGTGGTCGGCTGGCTGCGACTGTACGGCGAGCGGGCGGGGATCTTCGGGTCGGAAGTCGGGGTGGCGCTGGTGGCGGTGGCCGATACCCTGTGCCTCCTGTCGCTGGTGTGGCTGAGCGCCAAGTCCGTGAGCCGGACGGACCGGCGCCGGCATCGGGCCGAGGAAACCCTGCGCGAGAGCGAGGAACGGTTCCGCCTGCTCTTCCAGCAGGCGGCCGTGGGCATCAAGCAGCTTGACCCCACGGGGCGATTGCTGGAGGTCAACGACAAGCTCTGCGACATCCTGGGCTATTCCCGCGAGGAGTTGCTGCACCTCGCGTTGGCGGACATTACGCACCCGGAGGACCTGGCCCGCGAACAGGCCAAACTTGCGCGGTTGCTGGCCCGCGAAATCCCCAGCTACAGCATCGAGAAACGGTGCCTGCGCAAGGACGGCCGCGTCATCTGGGTCCGCGCCACGAGTTCGCTGCCCGCCGCCGGCAGCGCCAAGACCCCGTGGTGGATCACCGTGGACGAGGACATCACCGCGCGTAAGCAGGCCGAGGAGGCGCTCCGGCGCACAGCCGAGGATCTCGCCCGCTCGAATAAGGACCTCGAGCAATTCGCCTCCGTGGCCTCGCACGACCTCCAGGAACCGCTGCGCATGGTCACCGGGTTCGTCGAACTCCTCGCGAAGGAAAACCAGGGCAAGTTGGGTTCCAATGCCGATACCTATATCGAATATGCCGTCGACGGCGCACGCCGGATGCGCACCCTGATCGACGACCTCCTGGCCTACTCGCGCGTCAGCACGCGCGGCCGCCAGTTCGAGGACACCGACGCCACGGAGGCCCTCCGCTACGCCCTCGCGAACCTCCACACCGCCATCGGCGAGGCCGGGGGCGAGGTCACCCACGGACCGCTGCCCACCGTCAAGGCCGACGGCACGCAACTCACCCAGTTATTCCAGAACCTCGTGGGCAACGCCGTCAAGTTCCGCTCGAAGGAGCCGCCGAAGATCCGCGTCGCGGCCCGGCGCGAGGGCGGCGACTGGCTCTTTTCGGTGGCCGATAACGGCATCGGCATCGCCCCCGAGTTCCAGGACAGGATCTTCCTGATCTTCCAGCGGCTGCACACCCGGCGGGAGTACCCGGGAACGGGCATCGGCCTGGCCATCTGCCAGAAGATCGTGGAGCGCCACGGCGGGCGCCTCTGGGTGGAGTCAGGGGCTGGACAAGGCGCTACCTTTTACTTTACACTTCCTTACACTTCCCACATAACCGCTTTCTTAGGAGACATCCCGTGAACGGCCAACCCGTGCAGATTCTGATGGTCGAGGACAACGACGGCGACGTCCTCCTGACGACCCAGGCCCTCAAGGCCGCCAAGGTGGCCAACGACGTCCATGTCGTCCCCGACGGCGTCGAGGCGATGCTGTTCCTCCGCCGACAGGGCAAGTACGCCAAGGCCGAGCGCCCCGATCTGATCCTGCTGGACCTGAACCTCCCGCGCAAAGACGGCCGCGAGGTCCTGGCCGAGATCAAGGTCGACCCGGAGCTGCGGCAGATCCCCGTCGTCGTGCTGACCAGTTCCAGGGCCGAGCAGGACGTCGTCAAGGCCTACGACCTGTACGCCAACTGTTACGTGCCCAAGCCCGTGGACCTCAGGGGCCTGGCGAAAATCGTGGAGTCCATCGAGGACTTCTGGCTGACCGTGGTCAAGCTGCCTTCGATGAAACGATGACCGACGCCGAGAAGCCAATCCGACTTCTGCTCGTCGAGGACAATCCGCCCGATGCGCTGCTCCTGCGCAGCATGCTCCGCAGCCAGGGCGGCTTCGACGTCCTCGAGGCCCAGAGTCTGGGCGAGGCCGAGGCCGCCCTGGCCCGGCAGGACTTTGACGTGGCCCTGGTGGACCTTACCCTGCCCGATTCCAGCGGCCTCGCGACCGTCCAGGCGCTTGCCACCGCCGCTCCGCAGGTGCCCCTCGTGGTCCTCTCGGGCCTCACCGATGAAGAGGTGGCAATGTCCGCCGTGCGCAGCGGCGCCCAGGACTACCTCATCAAAGGCCGCACCGACGCCGACTTGGTGGCGCGCGCCATCCGGTACGCCATCGACCGCAAGCAGGCGGAGGAATCCCTCCGGAAGGCCCACGGCGACCTCGAAGAGATGATCCGCGAGCGCACCGAGGAACTCCGCCAAGCCAACCGGACCCTGCGTACGATCTCCGAGTGCAGCCAGGTCCTCGTCCGCGTGGCCGAGGAACAGGAGCTCGTCCAGCAGATCTGCCAGATCATCGTCAACATGGGCGGCTACCGCATGGCCTGGGTCGGGTACGCCGAGAACGACGAGGCCCGGTCGGTGCGGCCGATCGGCGTGGTCGGGTTCGCGGAAGGTTACGTCGAGCAGGCCCGCATCTCCTGGGCCGACACGGAGCGCGGCCGCGGCCCCACCGGCACGTGCCTCCGCACCGGCGAGGCCCGCATCGGCCACGATTTCCGCAAGGATCCGGAACTGGCCCCCTGGCGCGACCAGGCCCTCGCGCGCGGCTTCCGGTCGGCGATCGCGCTACCGCTGACATCGGGCCGAAAGATTTTCGGGGCGCTCACGATTTACTCCGAGCAACCCGACGCCTTCGACAGCAGCCATGTGACCCTCCTGCGCGAGCTGGCCGACAACCTCGCCTTCGGCATCGTGGCCCTTCGCGCCCAGACCGACCGCGACCGCGCCCTTGAGATCGCCGAGCACCGCTCCGAACAGCTCCGGGCTTTGGCCGCCGAGCTCGTCCACGCCGAGCAGCGCGAGCGGCGGCGCCTGGCCCAGATCCTGCACGACCACCTTCAGCAGCTCCTGATCGGCGCCAAGTTCAGCACCACGGTCATCCGCAACAAGGCCCGGACCAAGGAACTCCAGCGGGCGGCCGAGCAACTCTCCGACACCCTGAACGAGGCCATCCTGGCCACGCGCTCCCTGACGGCCGAGCTCAGCCCGCCGGTCCTCCATGAGAAGGGCCTGGCCGCCGGCCTCGACTGGCTCGCCCGGCAGATGCACGAGAAGCACGGCCTGACCGTGAAGGTCGAGGCCGACCCGCGGGCCGAGCCCGCCACCGAACAGGTCCGCCTTTTCCTCTTCGCGGCCGTCCGCGAACTCCTCCTCAACATCGTCAAGTACGCCGGCGTCGACCGCGCCACGGTACACCTGCGGGCCCGCGACGGCGGCAACGTGGAGGTGACCGTCGCCGACGGCGGCGCCGGCTTCGACCCCGCGCGGCTCGGGGGCGAAGAGCCGACGGCCGGCGGCTTCGGCCTCTTCAGCATCCGCGAGCGCATCGGATACCTCGGCGGACACATGGAGGTCGAGAGCGCCCCCGGCCGCGGCAGCCGGTTCACGCTCGTGGCGCCGAGCCGCCTCGTCGAAGACCCGCCCCGTAGCGTCGAAGACCCGCCGTGGCGGGGCGGGCCTTTGTTTGTGGCACAGCCGCCCTCGGCTGTGCCCAAGCCGCCGGTCGTGGCGCTGCCGCCGCCCGTGATGCCCCCTCCCGCGGCGCCGCGCACGGGCCTCCTGGCTGAGGCCGGCCGCACGATCCGCGTCCTCCTGGCCGACGACCACACCGTCATGCGCCAGGGCCTCGCCTCGCTTCTGCAGGAGCAGGAAGGGATTGCCGTGGTGGGCCAGGCCGCCGACGGCCGGCAGGCGGTCGCCCTCGCGCGCGAGCTCCGGCCCGACGTCGTCATCATGGATGTGAGCATGCCCGTCATGAGCGGCGTGGAGGCCACCCGGATCCTTTCGGCCGAGATGCCCGAGGTCCGCGTGATCGCCCTCTCGCTTCACGATGCCGCCGACATGGCCGCCTCGATGCGCGAGGCCGGCGCCCGGGCGTACCTGAGCAAGGGCGGCCCCGCCGAGGACCTCGTGGCCGCAATCCGGTCGTGTTAGGACGTCAGCGCAACTTTGCTATTTGCGCGGCGGGTCTCCGCACCCGCCCTGCCATTGGCCGGGGCGGTCGGCGTGACCGTGCCGCCGCTGATCCCAGTGGCAGAGGCAACGCCACGAAATCATCGCCTTCTTGGCGGGTTAACCTTGTTGTTGGCTTTCTCTTTCCTGCTAAGGCGAATAGGAACGACGCCGGAAGACTTGGCCTCGCTAAAATGCCGGTTGCTCCACAGCACTTCTGTTCGGGAGTAGTCCTTCCCTTGTGTGTCCCTGGTGTGGGTCTCTATCGTCGTCTTGTGCCAACCCTCAGCCGGACACAACCAGCGATCGTAAAGCGGGCTTTCATACCCACTGATTAGAATCATGCACTTGGCTCTTGAGCAGATCCGAAGGAGGTCTTCGTGAAAAGCCTGATCGCCAACATCTACTGAGTATTTGTGCGCCCGCTTCGCATGGTATGGCGGGTCAAGATAGACAAGTGTTGCTGGTCTGTCTTCAAACATTGCGAGAAGCTCACGCGCATCGCGATTCTCAATACGCACTCGGCGTAAACGCTCAGCAGCTTGCTCCAGGCGAGGTGGCAGATTATACCAGCGGCACACGCGAGCCTCTTTCTCCTCACGCGCGTAGGACTGTGAAAAGGAGAAGCCCGCGTGGCTGCTCCCTACGGTTCCGTTCACAGTCATCATCGACGACACAAGAAAGCGCCTGGCCCTTTCAAGGGGAGAGAGCTTCGCCGATCTGGCCCTTGCGGCTTCGAACTCAGACCGCGCGTAAGGAGTCAGCGCGATAACGCGGCAGAGCTCCGCCGCATTGTCTCGAAGTTGCCCAAACAGATTGACGACTTCACCGTCAAGATCATTTATGACCTCAATCGGCACAACGGGCTTTGCAAACGTCAAGGCAGCGCTGCCACAGAATGCCTCTACCCATGCATTGTGAGGTGGAAGCAATTCAATTATACGGCGCGCAATCCGCTGCTTCGCCCCGTAGTAGCCGAAAGGCGGCTTCTTCGGCTTGCCATTCCCGTTGTCGCCGGAATCCTGCGACAACGCCAAGTAGTCTGTCATTCTTCCACCTCGTCGCACAATTCATCCCTCTGTGCATCCGGAGCGAGACGGCACTGCACTACCCCGGTCTCGACAATCCAGTTGCTTCCTGATCCCAAGACAGCCACGTGCGGATCCTGAACTATGCGCACAGCGTCCGCAGCAATGCGCCCATCTGCTACGACAGGAACAAGGTAGAGATAATACCACGCGCCAAACAACTCCGCCATTGCGACTTCATTCTCGCTCCAGAAAAAACGCTGGCTGTCCACAGGCACCGCCTTGACCTCGATGTACCGAGGCACGGTGCTCCCATCTTCACACACACTCACGCTGAGAATGTCATACCCTGCGGCCACATCCCTAATGCTGACGTGTTCTACCCACTGCTCGAGTTGGGCGCCAACGCGCCGACGCTCGAATTGCACCATCGCAAACTCCGCCTCCACGCCCAGGGTTTCCCTTGCCTCCATCCGGCGCTTGAGTTGGGCGGGAGTCATCGCCCTGTGTTGCCGCGTTGCAAAAGCATACAGTTGGCTGAACTCCCTGCCCAGCCGGTAACAGGAGGCACCTTGGTCGTATGATAGGATGCCGAAATCAATCAGGTAATTCCTAACCGCGCTTTCAGCACTTCGCGATTCGACGGACGGCCTATGGACGGCTGCGCCATTCCAAACCCGAAATTGTCCCAGGTACTGCAACAATTCGCGGCGATACGGCGTGTCAGTCCCCAAGAGTAGCCGCAAGATGGCCCCTGACGTCCCCAACGGACCCTGTCGCTCCATGTCCGCGAAGTCCGTTCCTATTCTCAAGCCATCGCCCGCTTCCTCAACGGCCTGGATAGTCGTGAGAAACGCTAATGTCTCCGGAAATCCCGACGCCTTCTCGCAGTATCTCCTTTCCACGAAACTCCGTTCTGTGCGCGTGGACTCCCTCAGGATATCGAGAAGAACAACCGCCTGATTCTGACGCAGGCCTTCGAAACTACTCTGCGCGCCGCCCGAAGAGTCGCCCATAAGCCTCAAGTTCCTCATCGTCTTCAAACATATCCATTGAGTAAACCGCGTAGTCCCTATCTATCACAGCGCTCATTTGCCGAGCCTTGCGCTGCACATTCCGCAAGATGTCCTCTTCAACCGTGCCCACATATTGTAGGAAGTGATAATGGGACTTCTTGTTCTCCGACCCGCCCACGCGATGGATTCGGTCAAGGGACTGCAAATACTGAGCGCAATTGTATGACATGTCGTAGTAAATCGCGTGCGAGCATGTCTTGTGCAGCGAGATGGACTCGGCGCAGGCGGCAGGATTGGCGACCAGAACATCTACGCCGCGATCAGAACTACAGAACTCCCGTATGATGGCCTCGCGGCTAAGCTCGTCGCCCACGGCCACCTCGTGGATTGGCGTCGCGCCGTAGATTAGCCTCACTCCGTAGCCTCCGTCACGCAAGGAGTCTCGCAGAAGCTCCAATGTGCTGATGAAGTTGGACCAGATTACCACCTTCTCCCCGTGCTCGCGCAAGTCACCTACCAGCGATAGAAGAGCGCCGAGTTTCGCGGGCCTCTCGATTGCGTCATAGCGCTTGATAATATCGGACAGCGATGAATGCCCTTCACCCACATCTTCGTCATAGTTTGTCACCGCCGACCCAAGCATCTTGGCGTATGATACGCACTGTCGAAGCCTGATCATCCGACCGCGTCGCAGCCGAAAGACAAGGTCTAGCGTCTGTAACGAGTCCAATTTCGACAGGTCGCTTATGCGACCAACAACCGCCTCATATATCTTTGCTTCAAAAGGGTTCATGCGCACTCGCACCGGCCGGTGAAATACTTGGGCTGCCAGACCAAGATCGTGTTTGCGCACGCGGTAGAACAGCGGTCCTATTGTTGCGTCGAGAACTCCGGCCGCTTCTTCGATTTCGTTGCGCCCCGTATGCCACTCAATCCGACGCCTTTGCGCCGCGGGTATAGCCAATCCCTTGGGCCACAGCACGTCAAAAAGGTTAAAGGCGTCGGTGTAGCTTCTCGGGAATGGCGTGCCCGTCAGAAGGCATCGCCGCGATGCGTGTTGGGCCACAGCAAGAACCGCGTTCGCCCACGCGCCATCAAGCTGCTTGATGTAGTGCGCCTCGTCAACGACGAAAAAGAAGCGGACCCCCTGCTGTGCGAAAAGAGTTCGAACTTGCTCCCAATCCCGCTGAAGGGTCTGGAACGAAGTCAGGTACATGTCACAGATTCCACTCCTATTAACCAAGTATTTGCTTCGCCTTGCGTCAACGTCGCCTCCGGCGAGTATCTCGTAGGTGGGCTCGACCCCAAGCACTGCCTCGTATTCTGTTCGCCACGGGCCGAAGCATGCGGGGGGCCCCACTACAAAGAGCGCGTCTAACTCTCCTCGTTGCCTCAACCACTCGAAAACGGCAAGAACCACCGTTGTCTTGCCGCTCCCTGGAACAGAAAAGTTGGCACCGTTTTGAGTGCACAAAAGGTGGAGGGCGGCCTTGCATTGATGCGCCTTAAGTCTGCGTTTCAGGCCTGTTCGAAGAAAGTGCGCGAAATCCTGACATGAGGCGAAATCAACAAGGCCTTCCTTGAATCGCTTGCCTTCTTGGCGGGCAGCCTCCACCTCTGATTCAGCATTGCTACGGGCCTCAAGAAGGCGGGCAACCTGGTCATCAACACTATGCACGACGCCATGCTGTGTGAAGTACGCTACAACCTTGGCACTGAGGCATTGGCTGTCTTGGCTGCTGGCAAAAAAGTGGCCTGATGCCTCGTCACGTACAAAACCCCAGTAGGCAAGTTGGCTCTCGTGACGCGGCGCAAGAGCTGTTCCTTGGGTTTCGATGGCAATCTGCCCACGCGCTGCCGAGATCCGTATCACTGGCCCCCTCGTTGCAGACGGTCCAACATCTTCGCCTTCTGGTACTGGTAGATTTCGCGAACCAATTCATTCACCGCGTCCTTGATCTTCTCGGCAATTTTGAGGGCCTTGCCTAGATCCGCCGCCGCTATGGAGCTTAGCTCCATATCCTCGTGCGTGAGTTTCTTGTAAGCCGCCTCCATTAGCTCCAGTGGGGTTTCCCTCTCCTTCTTTGTATCGTGGCACACAAAGGCCTTCTTCACGTGATGGATTATCGCCTGCTTATTCTTCGCAGCCCACTTGGCGTCAACATCCTCGGGCTTGAGGGGATTGTCCGACTTGTCAAGGCACTCTGAAGTAGGGAGTGTAGGCTCGACCTCATCAGCGATCTTTAGAATGGACTTCTTTCCCTCCTTGGTTGAACAGTACTTCGGCAAGTCTCGCATAATGGCATGCACCTTCGGCATATCGGGAATAGTGCGCAACCTTATAACGTCAAAGGCAGCTTCTTCTATTGCCCCTATCTCGTCCTCTTCGATTCCGTATTCGAGCAACTTGGCTGGGTTCTGAAAAATGCGGGAGAGAGTGTTGCTGTAGTCAATGAATGCTTGCCATCGGCCCTCGTGGTCCGTGATGCCGGCAGAAACGGTGCGATACTGACCTTCTCTCTTAAACTGCTTCAGATACCGGTCGACGCATTCAAGCGGCTTTAGGTAATCCCTCTCTACCTGTAATTCGGCCTTCTTGAGCTCTGCATCATTAGCCCCGACGTGACGTGGGTCGTCAAGCAATAGCTCCCGGAGTGACAACCCAATACGTAGCTTGTGCCTGATGGAGAGAGCCGTGTCAAAGCCGTAGTACTCGGACTTGCCGTCGCTCTGAAGCTGATAGCGGTTCTCAATCTGCTCGATTTCAAAGAGGGTAGGCGGGCCACCTTGCTCCCCCTTGCCTGGTAGAATAACCGCCTTCATAAACGCCAATCGATCATCTTGAGGGTGCTCTGCGTGCAAGCGGTCCATGACCATTTTCCGCCGGTTCCCGTTTATGAGGAATCCGTCACATGTTATGATACTTGGCTCGCGCTGGCCGTCGTGCAGGATAGACAATCGCAGGGCTTTCGTCTTCTCGGGATCCTTCTCATAAAGGAATTTCGCCAGGATATCCTGGTCCTCTTGGTAGGCTTCTTTCAGGGGGCGATTGCTTCTCTCAAAGTCCGCCACATCCGACGCGATACGGCCATTGTCCTTCCGGTAACGTAGTATTCCGATTGGAATCTGGAAGACCTCACTCTCAATATTGTTGAGAATGTTGGCACGGAAGTTGATAACTGCCTTGGAGGGCGTCGCCGTGGAGGTTCTCTTCTCACGGATTTCCTTCGCGAAGTCTTCGATGATTTCGCGGGGGGCATGCTTTGTGATGGCACTCATAAGTGCTCCTTGATAACAAGCGCTATCATGAGGCTCCTGGTTACCGGCACCTCAGCATTCTACAATATCCCCTCCGAGAAGCAATAGTGCCAGCCGTATGTTTCTAGGATGCCCTGCCAATCCCCGATCTCCCTGCCACCAGGCTCGATGCCTTAGGGGTTGTCTTTCTTCGCGCCTTTGCCGCCGGCGCTCAGTTCACGCCGAACTGCATGATCCGCATCGCGTGGCCGGTGCCCTCGGTCTTGGGGCTGATGCGGAGCACCAGCGTGTGATCGCCGGCCTTAAGGTCAGTGGCCAGCATCACCGTGCGCGGGTAATGCAGGCCCTTGCTGAAGTGGTGCAGCAGGTTGACATCGCGCAGCGGGCCGCCGTCGACGCCGGCTTCAACGATGCCCGCGTCCGGCCCGGCCACGATGTAGGCCCCGACGGCGGTGCCGGTGAACTTGAGCGTCAGCTCCGCGCCCGGTTCCTCGGCCCACAGCATCGGGATCGAGGTGAAGCGGCTGCGCGAGGAGCCTTTCAGCTTCTTCCACTCGGGCACTTCGAGCTTCCAGCCCTGCTTGATCGCCGCCTCTTTCGGATCGACGAAGCGGGCGTTCGCGTAGCTGAGCGGGTCCAGCGGCTCGGGAAGCGGGTAGGCCGTCATCTCGTCGCCCGCGCCAAGGGGCCTGGCCCACGCGCGGGTCATCAGTTCGTCGATCATGCCGGTGCAGAGGGCGTTGCCGAACGGTGCCGGGTGCACGCCGCCGTACTTCTGCCACGTGAGCGTGCCCGCGTCAATCTGCTGCGTGACCTCCCGCGCGAGGTGAATCGTGGAGATGCCGTAGCGCTCGGCCACCTCTTCGTGGGCGGCGATCGAGACCGGCGTCTTGCCCTCGCGGTAGGTCTTCATCATCCCCTCGTTGACAAAGTAAGTAATCACGATATCCATCTTAGTGTTATAGCGGCGGGCCTGGCGAAGGATGCCCTCCATGCCGCGGATGCACTCCTGCCGCGCGTGCCCGGCGTCCTGGTCGTCGTTCACGGCGAACTCGATGAAGAAGAGGTCAACGGGGCCTTTGGCAAGGACATCGGTCGCCAGGCGGAACGCCCCCGTGGTCGAGCACGTCGAGGAGATGCCCGCGGCGGTGAAGGTGAACTCGGTGTTCGGGAACCGCCGCTTCAGGAGGTCCGAGACCATCGGGCGGTAGCCTTCCATCTCGGTGATCGAGCCGCCGATGAAGGCCACGTGGCCCTTCCTGGCCCGTTCGAACTGGATGCGGCAGTTGGCCAGGTTGCCGCGCAGGCAAACGTTGGCGCCGGCCTTCGGCGCGTTCTCGGCGGCGGGCGTGCCCAGCGCGCAAGCCAGAAGAAGGGCCGCGGCAGCGCCGCCGGCTACGAGACAAGCGGTCCACGTGTGATTCATGGTTACTCCAATCGTATGTGTAACGTGAGGCTCATCCGCGAGAGCCACGTCAATATGACGGCGCTACTCTCGGGGATTTGCGATGGGGCCGCCCCTACGCAGCGCTCAACCGTAGGGGCACCCCCGTGTGGGTGCCCTGGAGCGGCCACAAACGCTGCCCTGTGCAGAAACGCCAAATCTGGAAACGGCCCTATTGTTTCGCGCCGTTCTCGGCGGCGCCGGACTCGATCCGGTAGAGGTGCGTTTTTGTCCGTAGGTACAGGGCGTGCCCCTCGACCGCCGGCGAGGCCATGAAGCCCGTCTCAAGCGTGTTCGTTGCCAGCAGTTCGTACGTGCGGCCCGCCTTCAGCACATTCGTCTTGCCCTGCCGGTTGAAGAAGTAGAGGCGCCCGTCGGCGTAGATCGGCGATGAGGCGTACCCTCCGCCGATCCGCTCGCGCCAGACCTGCTTGCCCGTGGCCAGCTCGGTACACACGGCGGTGCCGTCGTCGCTGACCCAGTACAGCAGGTCATCAACGATTATCGGCGAGGGCGTCAGCGGCCCCTTCTCGACCTTCCACGCCACGTGCGTATCGGTCACGTCGCCCTGTCGCAGATCCGCCGCGGAGGGCCCGTCAACGCGCACGGCCCACAACTCCGGCTTGCCGAGGCCGGTGCAGAACACGACGAGGCCCTTGCCGAACACCGGGCGGAGGACCGACGTGTGCGCGGTGTGATGGACCTTCCATATCTCCTTGCCCGTCCGCGGATCGTAGGCGTAGGCGGCCTTCGAGCCGGGGCTGATAAGCTCGGGTCTGCCGCCGACGTCGATCACGAGCGGCGTTGAGAACGACTTGCGAAGATCGCCCTCGCGCATCGGCTTGCCGTCGGGACCAAGGTCGTCCCACTGGGTCGTGCGGTCGGTCTTCCAGACCGTGCGGCCGGTCTTCTTGTCGAGCGCGGTGACGTACTCCATGTCCACGCCGTCGAGCGTCAGGATGAGGAGGTCCTCGAAAAGGACCAGCGACGAGCCCGGCCCGCGATAGTGGCGGCACGGGATGTCGCGCCGCTCCCACACGACCTTGCCCGTGGCGGTGTCGAGGCACGCCGTGCCGTAGCTGCCGAAACTGACGTACACCCGGCCCGGCTCGATCACCGGCGACGGCGAGGCGTAGCTGTTGACGCTGTTGCCGAGCGGCTCCGGATCGTCGGCGTGAAAGAGCCTTTCGTTGAAGCGGATCTTACCGGTCTCGGCGTCGACGCAGATCGCGAAGAAATCGTGACCGTCTTCCGTGGCCGTGGTCAGCCAGACCTGGCCGCCCATCACCACCGGGGTGGACCAACCGCGATAGGGGATTTCGGTCTTCCATTTGACGTTGTTGGTCTCGCTCCATTGCAGGGGGAGGCCAGTGGGTTTGGTGTCGCCCGGGGCCGAGGCACGGCCATCACCCCACGGCCCGCGGAACTCCGGNNCGTTCATGAAGTTGATGTAGGAATCATACGGCGACTCGTACGGATTGAAATACTTGTGCACGTCGCCATCGGCGAACCACTTGGTGCACATGTAGTAGAAGTGATCGGAGGTCTGGAGCCGGCGCCAGTCGTGCAGCAGTTGAAGGTCGCCGGTGGCCTTGACGGCCTCTTCCAGCCGGTAGAGCTCGTGCAGGGCGTTCGACTGCATGGCGTTGCCCAGCCACGCCGAGAGGTCGCGCTCCATGTCGGCCCACGAGATCATGTGCGGAATGTCGAGTTCCGCCACCGGCGCGTACGTCTGCACCGCCCGCGACAGGGTCATGAAATTGTTGTCCGGGTGCTTCAGGACGAACTCGGGCAGATGGTACATGAAGTCGAAGATGCCGGAATCGGCCCACTGGTGCTCGCCAAACGTCTCGTAGTCCATGAACAGGTTCACCAGGAACCCGTTGCCGTTGACGGCATCGACCCACGTGGCGAACTTGTCGGCCTTCAGCGGCCACTCGGCCCAGTTGCGGTCCGAAAACCGGAAGGCGATGTCGTCGGACAGGCGATAGTTCTTCAGGCAGAGCGCGATGCGATCGGTCCCGACCGGCCGGTACAGAAAGTTGGGCGAGCGGTAGCCCAGGATGTGGTCGGCGCCCTCGGCCAGGATGCCCGTGAAGCCCATGCCCTGGATGAAGTGCGCCAGGTCATTATTGTAGATAAGCTCGGTGTTTCGGAAGACGCGCGGCCGCACGCCGAACGTCTCGACGATCTTCTCCGTGTGGGCCTCGACCTGCTGCCGGAACTCGTCGCGGCTGTACAGGAACGCCAGGCTGTGGTAGTACGTTTCGGCCAGAATCTCGACCTGGCCGGTGTCCACGAGCGCCCGGAACGAGTCGATCACCTCCGGGCTCCACTTCTGGAACTGATCGATCGCCACGCCCGTGATCGAGTACGACACCGAGAACGCCTTGCCGTAGAGCTTGATGAGTTCGAGCATCAGCCGGTTGGCCGGCAGATAGCACCGCGACGACACCTTGCGGCAGATTTCGGCGTTCTTGTAGTCGTCGAAGTAGTTCGGGTCCGAGTCGAACACGCTGTATCGACGCAGCCGAAACGGCTGGTGAACCTGGAAATAAAAGCACACGCTTGCCATTCGTTACTGCCCTGACCTTCCGTTCGCCGCGACTTCTTCATAAACTTCCACACACTGCTTCGCCACATCCGACCACGCGAACTTCCGCACCTCGAACGCCCCGTGCTCGCGCAGCGTCTTCTGGAGCGGCGGGTGGCGGAGGACCGCGATGATCTTGTTGGCCATCTCATTGATATCCCAGAAATCGACCTTCAGGGCGTGCGTCAGCACTTCCGACACGCCGCTTTGTTTCGAGATCAGCACCGGCACGTCGTGCGTCAGCGCCTCCAGCGGCGCAAGCCCGAACGGCTCGCTCACGCTCGGCATCACGTACAGGTCGGCCTTCTCGAAGATCCGGTCCACGTCGTCGCCGCGCAGGAACCCCGTGAAGGTGACCCTGTGGCCGATCCCCATCGCCGCGGCCAGCTCGATCATCCGCTTGATCATGTCGCCCGAGCCGGCCATCACGAACTTCACGTTGTCCATAACCTCGACAACCTTCTTGGCCGCCGCCAGAAAATACTCGGGGCCTTTCTGCATCGTGATGCGGCCCAGGAAGAGCACGATCTTGTCGTCCTGCTCGATCCACGAGGCCGTGTGCGGCAGCGCCTCGCCGTTGATCGTGATCGCGTTGTAGACCACGCGGCACTTCGACTCGGGCACGCCGTAGCGGCTGGTCACGATGTCGCGCGTCATGCGGCTCACGGCAATCACCCGCGCCGCCCCGTGCAGGCCGGCCCGTTCGATGTCGTACACCCGCTGGTTCACGCTCGTGCCGCTGCGGTCGAACTCCGTGGAATGGATGTGCGCCACGAGGGGCTTGCCGCTGAGGGCCGCGACCGACAGGCCCGCCGGGTACGTCATCCAATCGTGCGCGTGGATGACGTCGAACTCCTCCCGCCGCGCGATCTCCGCTACAAGGCGCGCGTAGCGGTGAACCTCGCCAAAGAGGTCGCCCGCGTAGTTACCGGGCGTCGAGAAAACGCCGAGACTCGTCGGCTGGTTCGGATCGAGTTGCAACAGATTGACCGGCGACCCGGCGGAGACCGCATTCGCGACCGCCTCGGCCGCCGCGGCGCCCTCCTTCACCGTCGAGGACTTCAGCCGCTCCTCCCGCTCGCGCTCCTCGCGGTACTCCTCTTCGGTCAGATACGGCGAGATCGGCGAGCCGACGGGAATCAGCCGCACGTGCTCGAGACCTTCGATGGTCCAATAGGTGTACTCGCGGCCATCGGCGGCGGCGCCGGCGGAGGGAAGCCCGCCCTTTTCCTTGTCGCGCGGGGCCGAGAGAACGTGGACGCGATCGAGTTTCTGGTCCGCGGTGCCGTGGGGGAGGACAAAGAGGACCTCTGTGCCGAGGTCGCTCAGGGCCTTCGTGAGGCCGTAACAGGCAGTTCCCAAGCCGCCGCTGATGAACGGCGGGAACTCCCATCCTAACATCAGGATCCGCATTGCCGGTTTGCACCTTCGGGGGCGGCCGGGAAAAAGGCGCACCCCGTTCGTGTAACCCCTCAATTCAAAGTAGATACGCGCATCGCCAGCCCGCCCCTTGGTGTATCGGATTGTAGAGGTGCCGTTCGGCGATGTCAATGAATTTGGACGGGGGCGGATAACCCCGCTACCGTGTGCCACGTCGAAGATCCGCCGTGGCGGAGCCGGTCTTGCCCGGCCGTGTACCTTATTGCTTTCGTATCGGGCGGCATGCCCACAGCCTGCCCCCGGCGGCGGCGTACTCGTGGCTAAAGGTGCGATTCATTGGAGGCCGGAAGGTTTGGCTTCAGTGGAACACTATAGCCCACTAGAATCTTGCCGGTATCAATCGCCGGAGAGAATAGAGACGTGCCTGAACTCCTGTCTCAGAATATTCACGGTATAACCCGAGATGGG
>PMZT01000277.1:0-275 GCA_003170085.1 Planctomycetia bacterium
GCGGCGCGGCGCGTCGCCGCCGACCTCGCCCTGGCCCAGGCCCAGGCACGGGCATCGAGCAAGGGCCTGACCGTGACTTTTTACACGAGCTCCAGCACCTACCAGGTCCCGGGCGTGGTGCCCCTCGATCGGCGGCCCGGCACCTACACCGTGGACCTCAAGGCCGACCCGTACGCCGCAACGATCGTTTCGGCCAGCTTCGGCGGCCAGCCGACGCTCACTTTTGACATGTACGGCGGCGTCTCAAGCGGCGGCAGCGTGGTCGTGCAGGCGGG
>PMZT01000277.1:322-4403 GCA_003170085.1 Planctomycetia bacterium
GGGTGGCATGCCCAGGCCGTCCGTTGCCTGGGCATGGAGACTGTAGGGTGCGTGCTGGCACGCACCATTTCGACGCAATCCGCGTGCGTGCAAGCACGCACCCTACAACTCTCATGCCCACGCATACAGCGGCGTGGGCATGCCACCCCCCGGCGAGGGGCTTGCGGCGTCGCGCCCGCGCGATGACGATGATGGAGATGGTCGTCAGCCTCTCGATCATCTCGATCGTCATGCTCGCCTGCACCTCGGTCATGCTCCTGGCCACGCGGGCCATGAACTGCAATGGCGCCACCGACCCGGCCAGCCTGACGGCGCTCTCGCGCGCCGCAACCGACCAGATTACGGCCGACCTCAAGGTGGCCGTCTCTTTCAGCGAGCAGACGGCTACGGCCGCAACCTTCACCGTCCCCGACCGCAACGGCGACAGCCTGCCCGAGACGATCCGCTACGCGTGGGCCGGGGCCGGAAGCCCGATCACGCGGCAGGTCAACGGGCTGCCGGTGCCCGCGGCGGTCATCGCCGACAACGTCCAGAGCTTCAACCTGCAATACTTCACGAAGACCGTGCAGCCGCCGCCGACGGTGGAAAGCCCCGAGCAGCTCCTGATCAGTTACGACAATGTCGGCTCGACCTCGAATTTCGGCATCAAGAACAACACGTGGGCCGCCGAGTACTTCAAGCCCTTGCTACCGGGCAACGCCCTCTCCTGGAAGGTCACGCGCGTGAAGGTCCAACTCTGGAAGGTCACCGCCGGCGTCCCTTACACGATCGAGCTTTTCCAGGTGGACTCCAACCAGAAGCCCACGGGCAGCAGCTTTGCGGCAGTCACGTTCAACACGAACACCCTGGCGACGACGCCCACGTGGGTCGAGGCCCAGTTCCCGTCGCCTGTCAGCCTGGATCCCACCATGGGTTATGCCGTCGTCGTGAAGCAGGTGACGCAGGCGGCGACGGCCTTCAACGTCCGGTATAACAGCGCGGCCACGGCGTACTCGATCCGCGCGTGGACCCAGACAACCAACGCCGGCAGCGGGTGGTCGACGCCCGTCAACGGCACCGCCATGCAGTTCTACGTGTACGGCACCGTAACGACGCCGGGCCAGTAGGTAACCGAGCATGAACGCGTCAAGACATCACCGACATCTGTGCGGCCACAGCGGTGAGGCCACGCTCCGCCACGGCGGATCTGCGACGTGGCGTGGGGTCAGCCTCATTGAGGCGGTCCTGGCGGTCGCCATCGTCGCGATCATGATGGTCGCGGCTCTGGACGTCGTCGGAAGCTCGGCCAAGACCCGCGCGATTCAGACCGAACAGTCACGGGCCACCGCCCTCGCCAAGCAGTTGCTGTCGGAGATCATGCAGTACCGCTACGCCGATGCCGGCTCTTCCCCCGTATTTGGGCCGGAGTCCGGAGAGGTCCGCGCCAACTTCGATGATGTCGACGACTTCCATAACTGGACCGAGTCGCCGCCGCAAACAGGCGCCGGCACCGCCCTGGCCGGGTTCACCGGCTGGAAACGCTCGGTGAAGGTCGAGTACGCCGACCCGACGACCCCGTCCTCCAACGCCTCGTCCGACCAGGGCCTGAAGCGGATCACGGTTACGGTTACGACCCCCACGGGCAAGGCGACGATGCTCGTCGGCCTGCGCTCCAGGAACGGCGGCTACGAGAAGAGCGTCCAGACGGCCACCACGTACACAAGCTGGGCGAGCCTCTCCGTGCAGGCGGGCACGAACTCGAACACAGGGACCGTATCGAGTACTAACCTTGTGAACCAGGCGCCATGACGATGCCCCTGCAAAGCGTCCAATTCAATGTGACGGACCGGCCCACCCAGATGGGTGGCGCCAAGAAGAGAGTCCGCCGCCCCGCCACGTCGAAGATCCGCCGTGGCGGAGCGGGTCTTCGACGCGGGTCGATCTACATCTTCGTGCTCTTCGCGTCGATGCTGCTGGTGGTCGTGGGGCTTTCAACGATCGCCGTGGCCCGCCTTCAGGAGCGGCAGACCGGCATGGGCAATGACGGCGTCCAGGCCGAGGTCTTGGCCGAGAGCGCCGTGGAATTCGCCCTCACAAAACTGGCCGCCGACCCCAACTGGCGGACCACCTACACCGGCAACGTCGAAACCACCCCCGTGCCATGCGGCCCCGGCACGATCAGCTTCAAGCTCGTGGACGAGATCGACGCCAACCTGTCGGACGCCCCGGCCGACCCCGTGCGGGTCTACGGTTTCGGCCGCGTAGGCACCGCCACACGGGTCTACAGCGTCCTCCTCCAAGGCAAGTGGGGCCTCGACGTCCTGCGGACCGCCATCCATGCCGGCGGCCCGATGACGGTGGTCCAGGGCAGCCTGCCCGAAATAACCGTGCTGGGCGGCCCGCTCTCCTCCAACGGAAACCTCTCGAACTCGGGCACGATCACCGGCAACGTGGAGGCCGCGTCCGTCTCCAATTCGGGCTCGATCGCCGGGCAGATCACCGCCCCCGCCGCGGCCAAGATCATGCCGCCGGCCAACCTCTTTCCGGACTACGTGGCGCGGGCCACCCAGATCCCCTACTCGAAGTTCAGCAGCAACAACACCCTGCAGCACGCGCTGCTGGCCCCCGGCCGCAACCCGTACGGGACGACGAACCCCGACGGCGCCTACTACATCAGCGTGCCGGCGGGCACCACGTTCTACATCTACCAGGCGCGTGTGTACGGCACACTGGTCATCGATTTGGGGGCGGGGGCGACCCTGTGCCTGTACGATCGTTTCGTCATGGAGCCGTCCCGGTCGGACTACCCGTTGCTGATCGTCCGCTGCGCCGGCGCGGGAGAGAAGATCTATATATGGGGCGGCAGTAGCCTGAGCGAGGGCGACGGCGTTAACTACAACCCCCCGGGCCTGCCTTGCTGGGGCTACAGCAACAACAATACGTGGGACGTATTCCCCTCGTACATTAAGGGGCTGATCCACGTGATCCGCCCCGCTTCGGATACCGTGGGCAAGGTCATCATCGACTGCCCGGTTCCGATCACCGGGGCGATCGTGGCCGACGGCGCCGTGGAGGTTGACGACGCCCAGATCGCGGCCGACCCCAGCCTCTTCTCCAGCCCGCCGATCGGCTACCGCGCGGGCACCAACCTCCTCCCCGTTTCCGGCACGTGGAAGTGGGAACCGGCACCGTAGCGCCCGCGCCGGAATCCCGCAATACGCCCGCCGCCTTCCGGTTCTACCGATAGACTTCGTCAGGCGATTGCGCACCCGTCCAAGGAACCGGCAAGAGGAGGTCCCCTGATGCGTTCCAAGCTGCCCGCCCCGGCCCTCCGCGGCGGGTCTGCGACGGGTCTTCGACGTGGCGCGGCCGGCGGGCTGCCCGCGTGCTCGCGGTCGAGTTCGATCACGATACCGCGCGCCGCCTTGGCCACAACGGTGCCGAGGCGGACGCCGCGGCTCTTCGGAAACAGGCCGTGTACGAGGTCCTGGTGACTGACGCCGTCGAGGAATCCGTGCGTGAAACCGCGCGAGAAGCTTTGGACGAGGCCGAGCTCGGCCTCGCGCGAGAGCGCGAACGGCCGGCCGTCGCACGCGGCATCTATCGCGGCGCGGTAAACCTGCGTGGCGGCCGCCACGTAGTGGGCGCTCTTAAGGCGGCCCTCGATCTTGAAGCCCGCGACGCCCAGCCGCACGAGTTCCGCCAGGCGGTCGTACGCGGCCAGGTCCTTGGTGCTCAGGAGATACGCCTTCTCGCCGAGGTTCCGCGGGCGGCCGTCGACCTTGAGGCGGTAGGGCAGCCGGCATGCCTGGCCGCACATGCCGCGGTTGGCGCTGCGGCCCCAGAGCGCCTCGCTCGCAAGGCACTGGCCGCTGTAGGACATGCACAGGGCGCCGTGGACGAAGACCTCCAGCGGCATCGGCGTACCCGCGCGGAGGAGTTGGATCTCGGCCAGCGAGAGTTCCCGGGCCAGAATGACGCGCTGGATGCCGAGCCGTCGGACGAACTCGATGGCGCGCGGTTCGGTCAGCGTCATTTGCGTCGACGCGTGGATCGGCAGCGTGGGCGCGAGGCGGTGAATCAGTCGCGCCAGGCCCAGGTC
>PMZT01000180.1:0-166 GCA_003170085.1 Planctomycetia bacterium
CCGCCGCAGGCCGCCGAGGTCGCCCCGCAGGGTGGTGAGCGGCCGCCTCAGGCAGGTGAGCGGCCTCCGCAGGGTGCTGAACAGGCCCCGCCGCAGGGCGGTGAGCGCGCCCCGCAGGCCGGCGAACGCGCCCCGCAGGCCGGCCAGGGTGGCACGGGCGGTCAAG
>PMZT01000180.1:218-13286 GCA_003170085.1 Planctomycetia bacterium
CCGGCGGGCAGGGCGGCACACCGTTGCGCGGGCCGGCACCGGGCGGAGCGCCGTCGAGCGGCCCCGCGCCGCAGGCGCCGCCGTCGAGTCCTCCTCAGAGCCAGCCGCCGGCGGGGCCTCCCGGCACAACTCAAGGAAGCTGAAGTGGCCAGACATATTCTCATCACCGCGGCCTTGCCTTACGGTAATGGGCCGATCCACATCGGGCACATGGTCGAATATGTGCAGGCCGACATCTGGGCGCGGTATCACAAGTCGTGCGGCCGCGACTGCGTGTACGTGTGCGCCACCGATACGCACGGCACGCCCATCATGATCCGCGCGCAAAAGGAAGGCGTGTCGCCCGAGGCCGTGGCGGCGCGGTTCCACGAGGAGCAGACCCGCGACTTCGCTGCGTTCGACGTGGGCTTCGACAACTTTTACACGACCCATTCGCCCGAGAACCGCGCGCTCACCGAGACGTTCTTCACGCGCCTCCGCGCGAAGGGCCACGTCACGGCCCGCGAGATCGAGCAGACGTACTGCGAGAAGGACCAGATGTTCCTGCCCGACCGCTACGTCCGCGGCCAGTGCCCCAAGTGCGGCGCCGAGGACCAGTACGGCGACAGTTGCGAGAAGTGCGGCAGCACGTACAACCCGACCGACCTGAAGGACGCCCGCTGCGCCGTCTGCCGCAGCCCGGCGTCGCGCCGCACGTCGGAGCACTTTTTCTTCCGCATCACGGCGTACGAAGAGATGCTGCGGCAGTGGATCGGCCCGGCGCACCTGCACCCGCACGTGGTGGCCAAGCTGCAGGAATGGTTCCAGGCGGGCCTGCAGGACTGGGATTTCACGCGCGACGCCCCGTACTGGGGCTTCGAGATCCCCGGGGCCGCAGGCAAGTATTTCTATGTGTGGTTCGACGCCCCGATCGGATATCTCGCGAGCACGAAGAACTGGTGCGAGCGCACGGGCCGCGATTTCGATGCCTACTGGGTGTCCGACGAGGCCGAGGTCTACCATTTCATCGGCAAGGACATTCTGTACTTCCACGCGCTCTACTGGCCGGCGATGCTCTCGGGGGCCGGCTTCCGCGCTCCCAACCGCATCTGGGTCCACGGGTTCCTGACGGTCGACGGCGTCAAGATGTCGAAGGCGCGCGGCACGTTCATCAACGCGGCCACGTACCTGAAGCACCTCGACCCGCAGTACCTGCGCTATTACTACGCCTGCAAGCTGGGGCCGGACGTCGCGGACATCGACCTCTCAATGCAGGACTTCGTGGCCCGCGTCAACTCGGACCTGGTGGGCAGTTTCGCGAACCTGCCGAGCCGGTCGGCGGGGCTGCTGAAGAAGCTCGAGAACCGCCTGGGCCGCATGGACGACGCCGGCCGCGCGCTCGTCGCGGGCATCGAGGCCGGCGCCGCCGAGATCGGCCGGGCCTACGAGGCGTGCGAGTACGCCACCGCCATGAGGCTCGCCATGTCGCACGCCGATACGCTCAACCGCTACTTCGATAACGAGAAGCCGTGGGAAAAGATGAAGACCGATCCCGAGCGGGCCCGCGTGGCGCTGACGACCACGCTCAACGGCGTGCGCCTCTTGGCCGCGTATCTCGGGCCGGTGCTGCCGCGCTACGCCGAGAAGGTGGGCCGGCTCCTGGGCGTTCCAACGCCGGACTTTCAAAACCTGGGCGAGCGGGTCGAGGACCGGACCATCGGTGCGTACGAGCGCATCGCCGAGCGGCTGCTGCCCGAAGCGCTGGCGGCCGTCGTGGAAGCCACGCGCGAGGAGCAGGCCGCGGGGGTGTAGGGGTGCGTCGATATCGAGAGTGTGAGTTCGGGTGTCATGCTTTCGCTTGTATGTGTTTAGCGTTATGGCCGGACATGGCGGGCGGCCACATGGNNGCTGCTATAGGCAGTAACGCTAAACGCGTACGCTCGCTTGCGAGACCATGCTTTCGCAACGGCGCGAAAGCATGGCACCCACAAGAACAACGTTGACGCATCAGTAGCTGACGGTCCGAAGCGATTTCGGACGATGAGCAGGCGGAGCCGTGAGATGGCCGAACGACAGTCGGCGGAAGAGTTGTTGGAGAAGGTCATCGAGCGCGACCAGCGGTACGCGCGCGAGGCTTACGTGTTCGTGTCTGAGGCGCTCCAGTTCACCGTCCAGAAGGCCGGGCGGATGGGGCACGTTTCGGGCCGCGAGCTCGTCCACGGGCTGTGCGAGTACGCGCTGTCGCAGTTCGGCCTCCTGGCGCGGGTCGTCCTTGAGAACTGGGGCGTGCGGCGGTCGGAAGACGTCGGCGAGATCGTGTTCAACATGGTCGAGGTGGGACTCCTCCGGAAGACCGACGAGGACCGGCGCGAGGACTTTGTGGCGGTCGTGGATTTTGCGGAGGTCCTGGACCGGGGTTTCCGCCTGCACTTGAAATCGGGAGAAACCAGTGAGCAAGACACCGAGGCCTGATGCGGGCGGCCCGCCTGGCGCCGCCGCGGCGCCCGGCCGGGGACCGTTCTGGGCGATGGCGGCGATCTACGTCGGCTGGCTCACGTGGCTCGCGATGACGGCGATTCGGCATCAGTGGGCGTAACGGGCGGCGGCCCGCCGCGGCGGGCTCCCGTGACGGGGGAACTCAGAAGACAGGCGGTGGCCGTGGAACTCAAGCGACTCAGCCGGGCCCTGTTGAAACAGGCGGTAGGCATCTACATGGAGGAAGCCTACGGCGGCGGACCGGTGCCGCCGGCGGTCGAGCCGCGGCTTCAGTGGGGGCCCGGCGAGACCCTCGAGGCGCTGGCCGCGGCCGACGCCTTCGAGCGGACGCCCGCCGACGTCCCGATGGACGAGTGCGAGCGGCTGCGCCTCAGGCTGGGCAACAGGGCCTATCCGCACATGAAATTCGGCGCGGACCGCGTTCCCGACACGGGCGAGTGGGTCCTGACGGTGGACTGCCACGACCGGCAACTGCTGGCGGTGGTTCAGGAAGACGAACGGGCGGCCCTCGAGGCCCTGATCCGCGCCAATAACGACATGAAAGGCCGCATCGAGCGGCGCTGGACCGAGGCGGGGTTGCCGACGTTCCAGGGCTACATCCGCCAGCGGCTGGCCCGGCAGGGCGGCGCCGGGCAGGAGACGTGAGCGCGGCCCCGGTCATCTCATTAGGTACTGGAGATAGGTTGCTGATGCGCAACTGGCGACTTCGAACCCAACTGGTGGTGCTCGTGCTGGCGGCGGCCCTGATCGAGGGCTGCCTGACGGTCTGGCTCGCTTTCACCGAGATGGGCCGGACGGTCGACCAGTCGCTCTTCGCCGTCGGCGACGTGATCGGCACGATCGCCACGATCGCGTTCGGCCTGCTTTTCGTGCGCTGGATCACGCGGCCCGTGGAGCAACTGACCGACGCGGCCCGGCAGATCGGCCAGGGCAAGCTGGACGTCGAAATCCGGGTCGAGGGCAGGGACGAGATCGCCCAGTTGGCCGTTGCCTTGCGCGAGATGCAGACGCGCCTCCGCACCCTGCACGAGCAGTTGGAGCACCGGGTGGAGGAGCGCACGAGCGAGCTGCGCGAGACGAGCGACTTCCTGCACTCGGTCCTCGATTCGTCGACCGAGTACGCGATCATCGCGACCGACATGGATTGGCATATCCTGACCTTCAACGAGGGGGCGCACCGGATGTTCGCCTACGAGCCCGAGGAGATCCTGGGGCGACTGCTCTCGCGGCTGATTCCGCCCGAAGACATGGAGCAGGCCGTGGGGCTTCAGACCGAGCGCGTGCTGCGCATGCACGGCCGCCACGAGCGGGAAGGGCTGCTCCTCCGCAAGGGCGGCGAGCGGTTCCCCACGCGCAGGGTCACCACGGTGCGCAATGACCCGCGGGGCACGCCCATCGGGTACACGATCATCTGCCGCGACATCACGCAGCGCAAGGCCCTGGAGCAGCGGCTGCGCGAGTACACCGACAACCTGGAACGCATGGTCGCCGAGAAAACGGGCGAGTTGCGCGAGGTCAACGTCGAGCTCGTGCGGGCTAACCAGCTCAAGAGCCAGTTTCTGGCCAACATGAGCCACGAGCTGCGGACGCCGCTGAATGCGATCATGGGGTTTGCCGAGGCGATCCGCGACGGCGTGGCGGGCGAACCGTCGCCCGAGCAGCGCGAGTTCGCCGAGGATATTTATCAGGCCGGGCGGCAACTCCTGGGTATGATCAACGATATCCTCGACCTCGCGAAGGTCGAGGCCGGGGCGATGGAATTGACCCTGGAGACCTGCGACCTTGCGGCCCTGGTCGAGGAGGTCGTGCGCGTGAGCCGCGGGCTGGCCCGCGGCAAGGGCGTCGAACTGCGGACCGACATGGTTCCGCGGCCGCTCGAGCTGACGGCCGATCCGCTGAAGCTCAAGCAAATCCTTTACAATCTGCTCTCGAACGGCGTCAAGTTCACCGACAAGGGCGGCTCGGTCACGGTCGAGGCCCGCGCCACGCGCGAGACGGTGGTGATCCGTGTCATCGACACCGGCATCGGCATCGCGCCGGAGGACCAGGTGATGCTGTTCGAGGAGTTCCGCCAGGTGGATTCATCGCTCACGCGGAAACACGAGGGGACGGGCCTCGGCCTGGCGCTGACGAAGCGCCTGGTCGAGCTGCACGGCGGCGAGATCACGGTCGACAGCGAGCCGGGCAAGGGCACCACCTTTACCGTGACGCTGCTGCGAGACCTGGTGGCGCACCCGGCGGCGTAAGCCCGCGGAGGCGCAGGGGAATTCATGCCGGATCGGCCACAACATGTCGGCGGGCGAATCCTGGTCGTCGACGATTATCCCGCCAACGTCAAGCTCCTGGAGCGCAACCTCCAGGCGGCCGGGTATGACACCATCGCGGCGGCCGACGGCGAAGAGGCCCTGCTCAAGGTTGAGGCCGAGCGGCCCGACCTCATCCTGCTGGACATCATGCTCCCCAAGATCGACGGCTTCGAGGTCTGCCGCCGCCTTCGCGCCAACGAGGCCACGGCCGTCATCCCGATCATCATGATCACGGCCCTGAAGGAGACCGAGGACCGCATCCGCGGCCTCGAGGCGGGGGCCGACGATTTCATCTCCAAGCCGTTCGACCGCGGCGAACTTCTGGCCCGCGTCAAGAGCCTGCTCCAGATCAAGTACTACCGGTCGATGCTGGCCGAGCGCGAAAAGTTCCACGCGGTCATCCAGGACCTGTCGCACGGCATCATCATCACCGACGGGCAGTGGCGCGTGCAGACCGTCAGCCGCCGCGCCGCCGATCTCCTGGGCCTCGCGAGCGACGCGAACCTGGCGGGCAAGGACCTGTCGGAGTTGCTGGCGGGCCTGCAGATCGAGCCGTCGCTCGACGCGCTCCGTAAGTCCATGACCCAGTCGGTCACGGTCGACCTGAGCCAGGAGAACGTCCGCCCGCCGCGCTACCTCGCCGGCCGCTACACCCGCATCGAGGGGCCGCACGGCGAGCTGTACAACGCGGCCATGGTGTTCCGCGACGTCACCGAGCTGCGCCAGAAGCAGAAGCTGAAGCGCGACTTCCTGGCCCTCGTCAGCCACAAGCTCAAGACCCCGCTCACGATCATCAGCGGGTATCTCACGCTGATCGACCGCGGCAAGTACGGCCCGATACCGCCGGCCATGGCCGACGCGATCAGAATCTCGGTGGGCAAGGTCCGCGAACTCTCGGACCTCATCGAGAAGGTGCTGGCGTACGCGGGCCTGACGGCGACCGAGCTCGAGCGGGCCGGGCAACTCGTGCCGCTCGACGAACTCATCCGCCGCATCCGCGAACGCGTGGAGCAGCGCTACCCGGGCCGGACGGTCGAGTGGACCGTGACGCTGCCGCTGGGCGTGCCGCGCGGCCGGGCGCCGGAGGAGCTGCTGTCGATTGTTCTCGATAACATTGTGGACAACGCGGTGAAGTTCGCGCGGCGGTCGGACGTCAAGATCGAGATCGCCGCCCGCGAGGTCGAGGATCGCCACATCGAGATCGCCGTCAGCGACAACGGCCCCGGCATTGCGCCGCAGGACCGCGACCAGGTCTTCTCGGATTTCACGCAGATCGAGGAGACGTTCACGGGCAACATCGGGGGCATCGGCCTCGGCCTGTCGACGGCTAAGCGCCTGGTGGAATCGTGGGGCGGCCAGATCGATTTCACGTCGGCCCCTGGGCAGGGAACGAGGTTCTTCTTCACCGTTCCGTCGGAGTTCTCGCCCGCCCGCGAAGTGCCCGAACGCCACGGCGCGTGAATCAGGACGCCGCGCCTTGCGGCGGCAGGATCTTCTCCATCACCAACTCCCCATCCTCCGAGCGCATCTGGTCGATGAGCCCCGCGTCGGTGAAGCTCGACGGTACCGCCGCTTCCGGATCAAGGTGCTCGGCCACGAATGCGGCCGCCTCGGCGCCGGCGGCGGGGCGGAACCGGACCTGCAGCCGTTCCTTGTTCAGGTCGACGCTCATCTTCACCGGCGAGGCGCCGCGCCGCGTGGCCGACCATTGGCTGGCCTCATCCGACAGCCCCATCAGCCCCGAACGCAGCGTCTCGATCTCGCGCGGCGTGAACTCCGTGAAACAGTACAGGCACGTGGCCAGCGTGTTGATGACCTTGAGGTCGGCCAGCGCGACCCCCAGGTCGATGGTCCGCTGGAGGTTCCCGCAACTCTGCCGGGCGTCGAGGCACTGGTCCAGGCAGGCCTGGAGCCGCGCCACGAGGCCCTCGGGCGTGAACGGCTTCGTCATGTAATCGTCGGCCCCGGTCTCGAAGCCGTGGCGCTGGTCGACGGGCCGGTCGAGGGCCGTCAGGATGATGATGGGAATGGTCCGCCTGGTCCGCGACGTCTTGAGGAGATTGCAAAGCTCCAGGCCGCTCATCCCCGGGAGCATGAGGTCCAAGAGGATGGCGTCGGGCGTCTCGCGATCCAGCGCCGCCAGGGCCTGCTCGGCGTCGCCGGCCTGGATCGACCCGAAGCCGTAGGCCGAAAGCACCTCGGCCAGCAAGTTGTTCATGTCGGGCTCATCTTCGACGATGAGCACGCGAGGCTCGAGTTTACTCGGCATAGACGGGCGTTCACTCCGGCTGCATTCGGTCCAGCATACGTAAAACGGCCGCTTGCAGCAAGCGTTTTGTGCGGAGGGTGTCGTGCGTCGTGCGCGGACGGGTGAGGACGTTTCGGCCGGGGAAGGGGCTGTTTGAAGGAAAGAAGGCCACCCAACGGGCGGCCTTTGATGTCCGCAAAACGCCGGCTTGTCCGGTTTCATGCCGGCTGCAAGTCGTCGGCGGGGATCGTCCGCTTCTTGACCGAACATTCCATGACGGACGCATAGGCCCGTCGGCGGGCAAGCGTAGGCTCCCCTTCTTCGTAGGCCGCGAGGAGGAGCGCCGCAATGGAAATGCTCTTGACGCCCCCGGCGTCGGCCTCCGAGGCAACCGCCAGTCCGTCCAGTCCCAGCTTCCTGATGGTCGCTTGAACGCCTTTGATCTGGAATCCGATGGGCCGGTTGTCCACGGCCGAGTTGTACACGGTCAGCAGTTCGTCAATCCTGTCGGCCACGACGGCTTCATCGGCCATCTTGTAAACGATGCAGTCGCCGTAGGGGTTATACCACGGCTCGGCGCGAAATTCGGGCTTGCCTTCGCCGGCCATCATGTCGGCTAGGAAGTGCTTTTCCATGTTAATCCTCGGTATCTGTTCTGCCAGTCCACAGGGCAGAGGGGATCAACCGCGTCTGTGTACTCGGCCCGGCATTCGTAAACCTGTAGGTTCGGATTCACGTAAACCGCGAAAACCCTGTCTTTCGGAAAGGGAACTATGGCCCTTTCCTTGATGTACCACTCGGCGGGATGCCCCGTATAGCACCACCCGCCTTGGTTGAATACGCGTACGCCGAAGAAGATTCGCTTCGGGTTCTCAAGCACATACTTGGCGGCCCGAAGGTTCTCGTAATCCACCGGCGAGTACTTGTACAGGCGCAAAAGGTACGCGGCGGGGAATATCGCGTCGATCTTCGGCCCAGTCGGGTTGTTCGGGTCGATGGTCTCGCAGGCGCAGTTGGCCGCCACGTGCTCGCCCCCATTGTACGCCGGGCCAGGGGTTTCAGACAATACATCGGCCAGGAAAGGGCTGCAACTGAAATCCCTTGGCGTTTTGTGCGGATGGGGCCACCATCGCCGCCCCCCGGCCGTCGCCAGCGCGGGCTCTGCCGGCTTTAGCGGCGAAACTTGACTCCACGCCGAAATGCGGTATATTACCGCCACGCCACGTACGGAGTTCGGGCCGTGAAACGCACCCAAGAGCCGCGGTATTCGCTCGTTCAGACGACTGGCGCCGGCCTTGCGCGCGCCTGGCGGTGGTCCTACTTCTTTACCGCGCCGGCCCGGGCCTTGTCTTAGAGTGTCGCCGATTGCACTTTAAGCCCTGGGCCGAGCGGTCCGGGGCTTTCTTTTTCGGGTTATAAGGAATGGGCCGCAGCCGCGCTCCGCCGTGCGCGGCCGCACGAACGGCCCGCGGCGCACCAGCACGGGAGCCTTGCGATGATCGTGGTCATGAAGACGAACGCGACACGGGAACAGATCGACCACATGCTGAGGCGGGTGCGCGAGATGGGCCTCACGCCGCACATGATCGAGGGCACCGAGCGCAAGGTCATCGCGTGTGTGGGCGACGAGCGGTTCAAGGCGCCCGAGCAGTTGGCCGTGGGCGCCGGGGTCGACAAGGTTATCCCCATCCTGGCCCGCTACAAGATCGCCTCGCGCGAGGTCAAGCCGGAGCCCACGATCATTCCGCTGGGCCTGGGCAGCCTGGGCGGGCCGCGCATCGGCATCATCGCCGGGCCGTGCACGGTCGAGAGCCGCTCGATGCTCCTCGAGGCCGCCCACGCCGTCAAAGAGGCCGGGGCCATTGCCCTGCGCGGCGGCGCCTTTAAGCCGCGCACCGACCCGTACTCCTTCCAGGGCCTGGGCGAGGAGGGCCTGAAGTACCTGGCCGAGGCCCGCGAGGCCACCGGCCTGGCGGTGGTCACCGAGGTGATGGCGGTTGAGCAGGTGCCCCTTGTGGCCGAGTACGCCGACGTCCTTCAGATCGGCGCCCGCAACATGCAGAACTACAACCTCCTGGCGGCCGTTGGCAAGGTCGATAAGCCCGTGCTGCTCAAGCGCGGCCTGAGCGCCGACTTCGACGAGTTCCTCCTGGCCGCCGAGTACATCCTTTCGCAGGGCAACAGCCGCGTCATCCTGTGCGAGCGCGGCATCCGCACCTTCGAGCAGTTCACGCGGTTCACCTTCCCCGTGGCGGTGCTGCCCGCGCTGAAGCAGGCGACGCACCTGCCTGTCATCGCCGATCCCAGCCACGCCACCGGCCGCTCGGACCTTGTCGAGGCGGTGGCCCGGGCCGCGATTGCCGCCGGGGCCGACGGGCTTATCGTCGAGGTCCACCCCGATCCCGAGAAGGCGCTCGTCGACGGGGCCGAGTCGCTTAACTTCGACGGGTTCAAGAAGCTCGTGGCCTCCTGCCGGAAAGTAGCGGAAGCCGTCGGCCGGACGCTGTAGAATGGCCGGGATTGGCGCACCAAACTCATGGGGACACCGATGATCCCGGTCGATTATCATCTACATACCACCTTCAGCAAGGATGGCAAGAGCACGCTGGCCGAGGTGTGCGACGCGGCCCTGGCGCGCGGCCTGAAGGAAATCTGCTTCACCGAGCACATGGACTTCGACCGCGACGACCCCGCCTACGGGTACCTCGACTGGAAGGCTTACGCCGCGGGCATCGCCGCGGCTCAAGGCCGCTACGCCGGGCGGCTGACGGTCCGCAAAGGCGTCGAGTTCGATTTCCGCCGCGCGTATGAAACCGTGCCGGGCGAGTTCCTGGCGGCGATCGATTTCGATTTTGCCATCGGCTCGGTCCACTCGGTCGCCGGGTACCACCTGTACGACCTGTACAAGGGAGTGCCGGCCGATTTTAACCTGGCGAAAGTCCAGGCCGAGTACTTCGACGAAGTCGAGGCCCTCGTCGATTCCGGGTGGGCCAGCGCCATCGGCCATTTCGATTACCTCTACAAGCAGCTCCCCGCGCTCGTCGCCGCAAGCCGCGACAAGGCGTACTGGCGGCGGGTCGAGGGGATTCTCGAGCGGTGTGTAGCGGGCGGGGTGGCGATCGAGGTGAACACGCATCACGTGCTCGACCGCGGGCTGGCGATGGCCGCCGACCTGGAGATCCTGCGCCGCTATCGCGCGCTGGGCGGCCGCCTGGTGACGGTAGGCTCCGACGCCCACCGCGCCCCCGAGGTAGCCGGCCACTTCGCCGCCGCCGAGCAGGCCCTGCGCGAGGCCGGCTTCGACGCTATCACAGGCTTCAAGCAAGGCGCGCCGTATTCCATCACTCTTTGACTTTGGACTTTGGACCTTGGACCTTGGACTTTGAACTTTGGACTTACCTGCAAGGAGAGGCCCATGACGAAGACCGACAAGAATCTGCAAGAGGCGTTCGCCGGCGAGAGCCAGGCCAATCGCCGGTACCTGGCGTTTGCCCAGGCCGCCGACAAGGAAGGTCTGCCGCAGGTGGCCCGGCTTTTCCGGGCTGCCGCCGAGGCCGAGACCGTCCACGCGCACAACCATTTGCGGGCCATGGGCGGCATCGGCAAGACCGCTGATAACCTCCAAGCCGCCATCGCGGGCGAGACGTATGAGTTCGAGTCGATGTACCCGGGGTTCATCACCCAGGCCGAGAAGGACTCGAACGGCAGGGCGGGCATGTCGTTCAAGTACGCCAACGCGGTTGAAAAACTTCACGCGGCCCTGTACAAGACGGCCGCCGAGGCGGTGGCGAAGGGCGCGGACCTTCCGGCCAAGCCGATCTTCGTCTGCCCGATCTGCGGCAACACCGTCGAGGGCGAACCGCCCGCCTCGTGCCCCATCTGCGGGGCGGCCAAGGACCGCTTCAAGAAGGTCGATTAGTACGCCGGCGCAGCCTTCAAGGGTTTGCGCGGCGGGTCTCCGCACCCGCCGCGCACGTGTTCAGTTGGCGTGACGCTCATCCGCGTGCCACGTCGAAGATCCGCCGTGGCGGAGCCGGTCTTGTCCGGCCGTGCGAACGGGCGTTGGCGCGCCGCGCGGCACGGAAGCGTTTCGTCGGGACTTGCGCACGCGCGCGGCCTGGCTGGCCCGAGCGATAGCGGGCATGGAAGTTATTGAGACGAGGAGGCTACGGCGATGAATGTCCGGAAACCGAAGGCCAAGAGCAAGTCGTCTGTCCCCGCGGACAAGCCGCGATGCGGCCTCTGCGGCAAGACGCGGAACCTGACCAGGACCGAGTGTTGCGGAAACTGGATATGCGACGACGAACACAAGTACGTGCTCTTCTCGTTCGCCCACAACAGTTGCCACCGCAACCATCGGCGTTATACCCTTTGCTCGTATCACCACGTGGAAGGCCACAAGGGCGACCGGAAGGACTGCCGGGAATGCCGGCGCTCCTTCGAGACCGAGATGTACGTCTGGTACGGAACCAACGAGTTCAATTTTGAGAAACTCCCCCATCCGCCCGCGTACGAGCCGACTCACTGCTCCAAGTGCGGCGCGGTCATTGTCCTTGGCGACGGCGGCTACTCCCAACTTGGCGACAAGTATAAATGCATGCGATGCACCGAGGCCGAGTTCGGGAAGTTGCCCGGCTGATCCTGATCGGGTGCCCCGCCGCGCACTTTCATGGCAAAGCCCCACGTTGTGTTGCGTCATCCCGTAGTTTGGGTGCCATGCTTTCGCGCCGTTGCGAAAGCATGGTCGTTCTCTGTTTGAGCGTTTGCCGTTCAGCCTGAAAGGCTGAGACGTACCAGCCTTGGGCAACGCCCACGGTTTCAGGGCCGCCAATTCGATTCCTTCCTTTATCTTTGCAAGCCCTGAAGGGGCGCGACGATCCGTCCGCCACACCGTTGCGCCCCTTCAGGGCTTAAAGAATAAGCGATATACACTGATTAATCCACACGTGCCCACCCCGGGCGTTGCCCGGGGCTCTTACGTTCCGGCCTTTCAGGCCGAACAACGTCGTCGAAGACCCGCCGTCGCCCCCCCCCCGAAGAGAGTGCTTGCAATCGTGCGGTCGGGATGCACAATGGCACGTACACGGGGGGCCATGCCACACGCCTACCCGTGCATGCAGGCCGTAGGGTGCGTGCTTGCACGCACGCGGAACGGACGGGCTACTCGCCGAAGACCCGCCGGCGCTCCTCCTCCCCCGAAGAGAGTGCTTGCAATCGTGCGGTCGGGATGCACAATGGCACGTACACGGGAGGCCATGCCACGCGCCTACCTGTGCATGCAGCACAAAGGGGGCATAGCATGGCGATTCAGCAAGCAGTGGGCCGGTGGGCGGCGGTGGTGGCGGCTGTGCTCCTGGGGGCGTCGGAATGCAGGTCCGCGCCGGTCGCCCCCGCGCCTACCGCGAAGGCCGAAACGCCGGCGACCACGCCACCGGTCGTCACACCGCCGGCCAACGGCGCCGTGCCGGCGTGGGCCAAGGTCAGCCCGTTGCAGATCGATGCGGCACGCAAGGCCGGCGTGCCTGTGGCAAAGGAACTGGACCTGGGCGGCGGGGTCACGGTGAAACTCGTGCTCATCCCCGCCGGCAAATTCGTGATGGGGTCGCCGGATTCAGAAAAGGGGCGTGTTAAGAATGAGAGCCCGCACGAGGTCAGCCTCTCCAAGCCCTTCTACATGGGCGTGACGGAAGTTACCCAGGCCCAGTACCAAGCGATCATGGGAACGAATTCGAGCCACTTCAAAGGCGAGACAAATCCGGCGGAGATGGTTTCCTGGAACGATGCCACGGATTTCTGTAAGAAACTCTCCGGGAAGACCCGGCAGACCTTCCGCCTGCCCACGGAGGCGGAGTGGGAATATGCCTGCCGCGTCGAAGACCCGCCGCGGAGGGCGGGCACGGCCACGGCATTCTCCTTTGGCGACTCCGACAGTAATCTTGGGGAGTATGCATGGTACTGGACCAATAGCGACAACGCGGCGCATCCCGTCGGCCTGAAGAAGCCGAACGCCTTCGGCCTGTATGACATGCACGGAAACGT
>PMZT01000243.1 GCA_003170085.1 Planctomycetia bacterium
ACCTCCGCCGAACCTCCGGGCACAGGATGGTTGCTGCTGATCGCGAAACCGGCGGACGGCACTCCCGGCGCCGACGGCGTCGCGTCGCTCCCTTGGTGGACCGACAGCCAACATGGCATCACGGGGGCCGTCGACCGAACCGGCTGGACGGCCCTGGAGTGGTATACCGCGAGCGAGAACGCCACGAGCACGGACCTGAGCGGTCTCGTGAACCTCGTGACGGCCATCTTCCCGTCGAGTTCGACGAACCAGACGATTGACGTGGGCGGTTGCACGTCTCTGTCGTCATTGACCATCGGGCCGAGCGCGAACCTCGTGTCGCTCGAGCTGAGTGGGCTGACGGCCTTGGGTGCATTGGTCATGGAAGACATGCCGAAGCTTCCGGCGCTGGTCTGTACCGGCGTGACGGCGCTGTCGGTAGCGCAGTTCGGCAAACTGGCCGTGGCGACGACAATTGATTTCAGCGGCAGCGTCATCTCGACCTTGACGCTGCCGGATGGACAGTATTGTCCAGCCTGCACGAACATCAATTTCCACGACTGCGGCCTGAGTTCCGGGAACGTGGAGGTGGTGCTGGCGTGGGCCGCTGCGATTGATGCCGTGGCCGCGGCGGGCGGCACGCTGAACCTCGGTGGGGCGAACGCATATTCTCCTACGGAGATAAGCGGAGAAAGTCTTTATCCGAACATTGCAGGCGCGGTCCCGGTGCAGGACAGTATTTCACATTGGACGTTTACGGTTGATGAGACCGTATGGTATATCTTGTGGGACTCCGTGTCAGTACACTGGCTTATCTCTACATCATCGACTGTTGGGTCGGACCCCGGATGGATAGGTGGAGGAAATGGGTCCGACGTGTTTGGGGAATATGCCCCCACTGCGGCGGCGTCTGGCACCGTGACCGTGAGCGGATTTGGCGATGCGACTGCGAACAATAATATCTATGCGTTGCGGTCTGTCGATGGTCATACGGCGTGGACCGTGACGCTCGGCAGCGGCTTGGGGAGTTAAGGAACGCGACCGATGACCAGAATCCTCGTCATTCTCCCGCTGCTGGCCGCCACGTTCCTGGCCGGATGTGGCGGCGTCTGGTTGTCCCCGGCCGAGTCGGACCGGCTCGATGCGAGGCTGGAGGTCTTCTCTCTGGCCGAGTTTGAGCTGGGCGTGTGGGCGGCCGATGCGGCAGACGAGGAGTCGCAGGCCGTGATGGCGGATTACTGGTTCTCGCAGGCGCTCGTGGAGCTGAAGCGAATCCAGTGGTTGAACCATAACCCGTAACTTCAGGCCCGGCGGCGAGGCCGCCAAGGAGAATGTGCCATGTCCGTGAAACTCGGCGGCGAAATGAAACTGTACCTCTGTGCGGCCGGCATCGGCGGCACCCCCACGTGGACGGAACTGGCCCGTGTCAAGGACGTGAAGCTGAACACGTCCAAGGGCGAGGCCGACGTGACCTCGCGGGCCTCCGGCGGCTGGAAGCAGACCATTGGCACCCTCCTGGACGCGAGCATCGAGTTCGAGATGCCGTGGGACACCGAGGGCGAAGGTCTCCAGGCCGTCAAGGACGCCTACTTCAACGGCACCCTCCTGGGCCTCGCCGTGATGGACGGTCCCATCGACGAGGCCGGCAGCGAGGGCCTCTGGGCGGACTGCTCCATCCTGAAGTTCGAGCGAAACGAGCCGCTCGAGCAGGCGGCGGCGGTCTCGATCTCGGCCAAGCCGACCTACTCGGCCAACGTGCCCGTGTGGAAAGTCATCGAATAAGCGGCGGCGGAAGCCGACCCATCGACCAAGGAGAATGTCATGAGCGTGAATGTAGCCTACCTGGCCAAGGTCAGCGTCACCGAGACCTTGGAGACGAACGTCCCGGCCACGCCGGCCACGGCGCGGTCCGTCGTCCACTCGGCATGGGACTCGGTCAAGACGCTGAATTCCGCCTCGACGCCGCCGGCGTCGAAGGTTGCCGCGTTCGAGCAGGCCCTCACGTCGGGCGACGCGACCCTGGACCTGACGGCCCTCGTCGGCACGAACGGCGTCGTCGTGGACGGCTCCGGTCTCCGCGTCCAGGTCCTCCGCCTGCGGGCGCCGGCCACGAACGGAAACCCCATCACCGTCAGCAAGGGCGCCTCGAACGGCTATGACGGGTTCGGGGCGGACTTCTCGCTGACGTTGGCGGCGGGCGCCGAGGTCCTGCTTTTCTCGAAGGACTCCGGCGGCGACATCGCCGGCGCCAACAAGACCCTCGACCTCGTGGGCACGGGCAGCCAGGTGCTCCAGGTCGAGGTCGTCCTCGGCTAATCGCCCCACAGATGGGGAAAACAGGAGCGGACATGCAGCAGTTCCATGACAGCCAGGGCCGCACGTGGTCGGTGGTCATCAACGTCGGCGCCATCAAGCGGGTCCGAGACCTCCTGGGCGTGGACCTCCTGGACGTGGCCAACGGCGAGCTGCTCTCGCGGCTGGCCGACGATGCGTGCCTCCTGGTGGACGTGATCTTCGGTCTGTGTCAGCCGGAGGCCGTGGCCAAGGGCGTCACCGACGAGGACTTCGGCCGGGGCATGGTCGGCGGCGCGTTGGACGAGGCAGCGTCGGCGCTGATGAAGGAGCTGCTCGTTTTTTTCCCGAATGCCCAGCGGGTGCGAGCGCTGGGCAAGGTGGCCGTGAAGATCGCCGAGCAGGAGAAGGCGGTGGCCGAGGCGGCCGAGGCGATGAAGCCGCTCCTCGACGCGGCGAGGGCGGCCTCGGACATTGGCGACTCATCTGGCAGCTCGCCGGCGTCGTCGGGATCGACCCCGCCGGCCTGACGCTCCGCGAGCTGGTGTGGATGGCCGAGGCCCGCGGCCGGGACGAATGGGGCCGGATGGCGTCGCTCCTCTCGCTCCTCGCGAACGTCAACCGCGACCCGAAGCGGACGCGGGCCTTCAAGCCCGCCGACTTCAATCCGTATGAGGCGCGGCGATCGGGCGGCGGCATTCCGCTTACAAAATCGAACCTGAAACTCTTGAAAAAGGTCTTCGTGGCCCCGGCCGCGAAAAAAGGAGGACCGACGTGATCCGCTCGACGATAGCCGTTTCTGTCTTGCTGGTCCTGGCCATCACACTGGGCTTCGCCGGCTGCACCAGGCCGGAAATCCCGAAGCAGCCGCCGCGCCTCGTCGACACCGCCGCCAAGGCGGGCGACGCCGGCGATGCCATCGCGCGGGCCGCCGACACGGCCGCCACGAACATCGACGGCGCCGCCGTGAAGGTCAACGAGGTGGCCGGCGTGGTCGGCGCCCAAGCCCAGACGCTCCGCGAGGCGACGCCCGTGGCCGAGCCGGTCGCCAAGGTGCTCGACGCGCAGGCCGAGGCCCTCCAAAACGACGTAACGCCGAAGCTCCATATTGCCCGCGAGGCCATCGCCGAGATCTCGAAGGAATCCAAGGTAGTGATCCAGGTGGTTGTGCCGGAACTCCGCCAGGCCGACGCCGACGTCAAGGCCCTCGCCAAGGACCGCGACGCCTGGCAGGCCAAGGCCGCTACCGCCGAGAAACGCATCGCCGAGGAGCAGGCCAAGGCGGATAGCGCCGTGCGGGCGGTCCTCAAGTGGCTCATCGTCGCCGGCGTCGGGGTGCTGGCGGTCGGTGTGTTCCTCGCGCTCAAGGTGGACATGAAGGCGGGCCTGGCCGTGTGCGCCGGGGCGCTCCTCCTCATTGGCGCCGCCACACTGGTCCATGAATACCTGGAATGGATCGCCCTCGGCGCCGCCGTCCTGATTGCCGCGGCGATCGGCGGCATCGGGTGGATGCTCTGGCGCAGCCGCCAGGCGTTCTTCCAGACGGGCAACCTGGTGGAGGCCATCAAGCAGCAGATGGACCCCGCGAGTCTCAAGACCGTGTTCGGAGACGGCGCCGTGCCGGGCCTGGTGCACACGATTGTCGATGATGCGCAGACCGCTCTCTACAAGCTCGGCGTGAAGATTGGCGCCATCAAGACCCAGGGGGCCGACCCCGCCGCCTCGGTTCCGGCCGCCCCGGTGGTTCCCGCGCCCACGGCCGCGGCGAGTGGGTGAGGGCCATGCCCCAGGTCCGGTTCAACCTGACCTTCAGTGTCAAGAAGTGGTTCTTCGACCGCGCCCTCGTTAAGGGCATCACCGATCGGACCACCCGCGAGGCCCTGGCCAAGGCCGGCGCCCTGGTCCACATGGTCGCCCAGCGGTCGATGCGGTACGTCACGAGCCTGGCCCAACAGCAGGGGCAGGTCCTGGCGGGCCAGCGGACGCGCCTCGCGGGCGCGCCTGTCTCGTCGTCGCCGGGCAGCCCGCCGAACGCCGTGCGGCCGCACCCCTACATCCGCCAGTTCCTCTACTACGCCCTGGACCCCGGCCGGGCGAGCGTGGTCATCGGTCCGGTCCGCCTCGGCACTCCCGTCAACGTCCCGGCCCTGCACGAATATGGCGGCTCGCAGATCCTCAAGGCCCCCCAGCGGAGCCGCCGCAAGCTCGGCTCTTCCGGTGAAATCCGTATCGGCGGCCGGGTGGGTATGACGACGTGGGCCATTTTCAATTGCCACGGCTGGGTCAACGAGGTCACCTACGGCAAGCTCCGAACGGCCGCCCAGGTCGCCCGCGCCAACAAACTGAACGAGGATCTGTTCGGCCCCGCTGGCGCCAGCACCTACATGGCCACCTATCCGCCCCGTCCGTTCATGGGGCCGGCCCTCGAGCAGGTAACGCCGGAACTGCCGAAGTTCTGGGCCACGAGCATCCGCGCGGCATAGGAGGCCATCCCGATGGTTGCCTCAAGCGGCGTGCGAGCCGGCCAGGCCTACGTCGAGATCTCCGCCGACGACGGGCCCATGATGCAGCGCCTCGCGGCGAGCCAGGCCCGCCTCCGGCAATGGGTGGCCGCCAATAACGGGAACGGCTCCCCTCTCACCCGCGGCACCGAAGCATCGGTCATGGCCGGGGCACAGGAGGGGGGCGGCAAGGGCTTTCTCTCGGGCGGGTTTCGTGGGACTGACCTTTTTGATTCGGGCCTGAAGTTCGCCTCGGCCATCGCCATCGCCAAGATCGGCATCAAGGACGCCCAGATGTTCAGTCGCCTGTTCCGGGGCGACATGGAGGGCGCCCGCAAGGCGGCCGAGGAACTGCCGTTCGGCCTCGGCGAGGTCGTCAAGGAACTTGCCGGGCCGGTCGATGGTGCGATGACGTGGCTCATCCATCGCTGGAAGGGCGTGGACAACCCAGACCCCGAAAACGACGCCGCCAGCACCAGGGCCAATCGGGAACGAGGCGGGGCCGTCGACCTGCGGAACCGCTACACCACCGCCGTGAACGACGTGGACAAAGCCCTCACGAAGGCCTCCTTGTCGGCCCGCGACTATGCCAGGTACGAGGTCGAGGGCCTCAAGCTGGCCGCCGACCAGTCCGAGGAGCTCCTCGCCAAGAAGCTCCGCCTCATCGACCTCGACGAGAAGCAGAAGCAGGCCGCCAAGTGGAACCAGGACCGCGCGCAGGCCCAGTCGAGCATCACGGGGGCGATGGACCAGTATGCCAAGGCCACGCTGACGGCGCGGGAGTTCCTCGCGTATCAGTCTCGTCACATGAATATGCTCTCCGCCGAGGCCCAGCAGTGGCTCGCCTGGCAACTGGGCGCCTTGGACATCGAGGAGAAGCGGCAGCGGGACAAGAAGCTCGGCGACTTCCAGACCGATTTCACCGCACAAATTCAGGCCCTCCAGACGGAGGCCGGCGTGCTACGCGGCGTCCTCGACGGCTTCGATGTCGAGGTGGCCAAGGCCGCCAAGGCGCTGGCCGATGCCTCGGATACGGGCCTCATCTCGTTCCAGGATTACTGTGAGCAATTCGACCTGCTCAAGACCGCGATGGCGGAACTCAAGGCCGCCCGTGAGGCCGACGCCCTCCAAAAGGAAGGTCGGACGCTGGCCGACTCGCTACGGACGCCAGAAGAGCGGGCGCGGGACGAGCTCGAGCGTTACCAGAAACTTCGTGACGCCGGCGTCATCTCGGATAAAACCCTCCAGCGCGCCCAGCGGAAGACGGTCGCGGATGCGGCGGCCGCCATGCCGGACGTCGTGAAGCAAACCACGACCCTAGGCGTTCGCGGCACCTTCAATGCGGCGGAGGCGGGGCGGCTCGGCGCCGCCGGTGGCGTGAGCGACCGCATCGCCAGCGCGACCGAATCGACCGCCAGGAATACCGAGAAGATCGCCGAACTGACAAAGACCCTCGGACTCAACTTCGGATAGGGGCGCGGACCTTGGACGGCATCACCGTTACCGAAATCTCTGCCGGCCGGACCTTGTCCTCAGGCGACTCGGTGTCGGCGGAGATCAAGTACATCGTGCAGGGCACGAGCGACGACGTGGAGGCCTGCGGCGCCCTGGCCGACATCGCCCCCACGGTGTACGACGGCCTCGTCCGCCGCACGTGGAGCGTCAAGCCCGTCGACATCGAGGCGGGATGGTGGGCGGGGACGGTCCAGTACGGCGTGGGCAAGCGGCTGGTTCTGCCGAAGACCGGGGACAAGGTGCTTACGCTCGACACCTCCGGCGGCTCGATGCACATCACGCAGTCGATTCAGACGTTGGGTATCTACGGCCTCGGCGGGATAGCCGCCCTGACGGAAGATTTCGGGGGCGCCATCGGCGTGACGCACAATTCGGTCGAGGGCTGCGAAGTCGGCATCGCGCAGTTCAACTTCGCCGTCACCTACCTGATGCCCGCCGAGGAGGTGACGGCGGAACGGATTGCCGCCTTCTACCGGCTGACCAACTGCGTGAACGGCGACGGGTTCTCCATCGAGTGCACCAAGCCCCCGGTGACGCTCACGTTCGCGGCGCACGAACTCCTGTTTCTCGGCGTATCGGGCGGTCCGCGGAGCGAGGACGATTATGAGTTCGCGTTCAAGTTCTCGGCCAGCCCCAACCGAACCGGCATCACCATCGGCGCCATTCCAGACATCCCGAAGGACGGCTGGGCCTACCTATGGGTCAGGTACGCCGACGCCGTGGGGTCCGTGTCCGTCATCAAGAAGCCCGTCCAGGTGAACGTCGAGCAGGTCTACTATACGGACGATTTCGGCGACCTGGGGCTCGGCGTCACGACGCCGCCGGAGGACTGAGAGGTGGGAGACCCGCTCCAGAGGGTGCGTTCAGGCCAACCGCTGAGGTTCCCGGCCGCGGCGTACAACGCCTTCGCCGAGGCCACGGAAGATTACCAGCGGCGGAAGGGCCGCCAGGGCGGCGGCCCGCTGTCCGAACCGCTCCCGGCCGGCATCGTCCTTGTGCAGAACAACTCCGGCGCCGACCTGCCCGCCTTTTCGATCCTGACCATCAATGGGCTGCTGTTCGCCCTCTTTGATTCCGAGGGCCACGATGTCGGCGGCCTGGACGAGTTCAAGTTCCACTTCGCCTTGAACGGTCAAGCGCCCGACGCAGACCACCCAGGCAACTTCGTCGTCCTCCAGGAACCGATCCCCGCCGGTGAACTCGGCCGGGCGATGGTCGCGGGCGTTACGCCCGTCCAGGTGACGATTAAGAACGAGGGGGATCAGTACGCCGAGGTGCGGAGCGACGGCGAGGAGGGCTGGGATTTCTTGAGCGGCTCGGTCGGCTCGGCGCAAATCCTCTGGCACGAGGCGGGTACGGGCGTCCAGTGGTCGCTCGTGCGGCTCGGCAACCGTGTGACGCCGCAGGTCTTCCCCGCCCGGATCACAGGCGGCTCGACCGGGGCGTGGGAATGGACGGAGATTGTCCCCGGCACGTGTGTGGATAAGTCGGGCGGTCTCTCGTCGGACACGGAGGGCACGCTTTCAGAACTCAATGGCAACCCGCTGGGCGTGGACGACCGTGTATTCGTCCAGCCGCTGTTCGTGCCGGGGACCGGATGGACCTATACCGCCCACGATGATTCGAGAGACCTGTGAGCAACTGGACCCCAGTGACGGCTACGACGAACCTCCAGCAGTCAGCGTCTCGATGGAACGAGCTGGTCAATGCCGTCAAAGAGCGGCAAATCGCTGTTCTTGGGGTATCGGTATTTGCTGATGGCACCAACACGCTATTTTTGCACACGCGGGGGAACGAAAGGCCCACGGCGGCAGAATGGGCGGCGTTGCAGACGCAGATTGAGGGCCTTTACAGTAGCTTTGTTGTCTCACACGTTGCTGGTGTTTACGTAGGCGACGGGTACTACGATAACGGAACAGCGGTGTTTCCTACCTACGGCTCACTGGCCGCTGTGTTTTCTGCCGCAGGGCTGCCCCATTCAACTTGGCGGGCCTTTGTGACACGCCCGGAGGATGGGGGCACTGACCAGGCCCGAAAGGCTCAGCGAGGTGATCTTCGTGGCTGGTGGCGCTATGCGGATGTTCAGGCAGTTCTGAATGTTCTTATGTTGCAAAGCGCTGTTCCCGTCTCGGTCAACGGGTATTGGCGACGCGGGGGTAAAAGTATTGCGTCACCTCCGTATGAGTGGGGTGATGCTGTTACTGGGGCAGAGAGTGCCTGGGCCTCTAGTGGTGAACACGGCCCGGAAGACGGGCTTGGCGCTTATGCAGAGTCAGACGGTTTCAAGCAGGACAATGGCCTTGGTATTACTGAGTACTCAGCAAACATAAGCCGAATCCGAACGCAAAAACAGGTGGTGATTGATCCGGCAGTGACCACCCCCAGGCGGATCGAGTTTTACGCGAGTACCGCAGCTATTCCGCGCACTTACACCACGTTCGACAATAATGGAGACGTTCCAGGGTATCCTCTGGTTGCCTCAACGTATGTTCTTTGGAGTGTGTCCACTGATATAGCTGCAACTTCTTCTTACTTAGGGTCAACGGACAACATTCCTACGTGGGTGGGCGAACCCACGGACTATGAGCAGCATTACCAGGGCTGGTACACCACTGACGTGAAAGCGCTGGTCAAGTGGAGCTTCGAGTATCACGGTTAACAACCAGGCGGAATCTGGTAGTATGTTACAGCTACACGGGGGTGGAGAAGCACATGCGATTTCTTAACGCGGCTGGGCGGCCGACGTATGGATGGGCACCTCACAGTGCGCGCTTATACGCTGGGACTTTCAGTACCAAGGATAACCGCTCCGGTCTTGTCCTTTGCAAGCCTGGCGGTAAGATGATCTAGGACTGGGCGCCCGGAGAACGCTATGCCTCGCAAGTCGCCCGCCAAGTCCAGTCCCGCCGTCGAGCGCCCCAGATCCTGGCAGGACGTGGACCACATGGTCCACCTGATGGCCCGGACGGAGTCCGACATAGCCGCCGCCAAGGCCGAGGCCGATGAGCGTGTTCGCGCCATCAACGCCGACCTCCAGGAGCGGCTCGGCCCGCAGGGTCTCTTTCTGGAGGCCATCCAGGAGGCCATCGAGACGTTCGCCTCCGCTCACCGGAAGGATTTTGGCGGCGAGCGGTCGCTGGCCCTGGCCCACGGCCGCGTCGGATGGAGGGTCTCGCCGCCCGCCGTGCGGTTCCTGCGGCCGGCCGAGGAGATTATTGCCGGCCTCAAGGATCGCGGCCTCGACGTAGCGATCATGACGACCGAGCGGGCGTCGAAGGACGTGCTGGCGACCTTCCCGGAGGACCTCCTGGGTGAACTCGGCGTCCGCATCACCCAGCGCGACGACTTCTACGTCGAGGTCGCCGAGGCCCGCGTCTCTGATGCCCCGCCGGCAGCCGGGAAGGGCTGACCCTCCGGGAAGGGCTGACCCGCGGGCCACACCTCCGCCGATTCCGCTCCGGCGCGGCGACGCGAAGGCGAGTCCCCCCACTCGCCGCCGCTACCAGGCCCGACCGGGCCGAACCCGCCGCCCACAGTTCGAGCAGAACGGAATGGACTCCAGCCAAACGTAGTAGATCACTCCAGGGATGAGCAGGGGTAAACACAGCAGTAGGCAGATCAAGACCTCTCTGATTCCCTGGAGTCCGCGAACTCTCGAAACCCCATGAGACCCACAGTGCGGGCACGTCAGAACACTCGCCACCGTCCGCCTCCGATCATATCGACAATCGCTTGGTCACGTCTGGGTCACAAAAACCAGTAGCACCACGATGTACGGTGCCGCATCGAGTAGTACGATGCCGCACGAAATTGTGGGGTGCCGTACCGTGGCTAAGGATTTGTTATCCCGCGCGTCTGCCAGTTCCGCCACTCCGGCACCGATCAATTCGAGGGCTGATTCTACGGGGTTTTCCGCGGATTCACAAGGGTTTTCGTCGGGCCGGCGTAGTGCAGGCAAAGGTGTTTGGAGGGTGGCATGCCCGCAGCCTGCCCGCCGTGGCGGGCCGTCCGTTGCGTGGGCATGGTGTGCGACCGGGGAAGAACATGCCCACGCAGACAGCGGCGTGGGCATGCCACCCGGCGCTCATAACTGAGGGGTTACGCGCCGGCGGCAACGAATCGGGCTGGTCTCATCCCGCGCGCCTTACTTCTTTGCCTTTCGCTTCGGGGCCGCCTGGTTCGGCTTCATCGGGTACTTGTCTTCCTCGGTCGTCTTATTCCACTCGGCCAGCAGGCGGCGGTGGCGGTCCAGTTCGGCGGCAAGCGAGGCCTCGGCGGCCAGGTTCTTCATCTCGCCGGGGTCGGATTCCATGTCGAAGAGCATCTCCGCGCGCTGGCCGCCGACGACGGGGAAGGCCATGTACTTATACTTCTTTGTCCGCACCATGAAGCTGCGGCCGGCGGGGCCGACGGCCATCTCCGAGACGACGAACTCGCGGCCGGGGTCGTCGGGCTTCTCGATCACGGTCCGCAGGCTCCGGCCGCGCACCACCGGCGGCGGCTGCACGCCGGCGTAGTCGCAGATCGTCGGCAGCACGTCGAGGGCCGAGACGAGGTGCCCGCGGTCGATCCGCCTGGCCGGCGTCACGCCTTTCCAGCTTACGATCAGCGGCACGGCGGCCTCTTCCTCGTAAAACATCATCTTGCCCGTCCAGAGGTGCGAGGCCAGGCCCTCGCCATGATCGCTGGTGAAGATGATGAGGGTGTTCTCCTCCTGGCCGATCTCGCGCAGGGCCTCCAGCACCTGGCCCACCTGGCGGTCCACGTCTTCCAGCAGACGGTAATACGCATAGCGATACTTTCGCCAGTGGGTCTCGTCCCACTGCGGGTGGCGGGGGTGCCGGGCCACCGGGTCGGCCTCGCCCGTGCTCCGGTCGAAGTTGGGCGGCAGCGGCGGCAACTCCGCACCGGCGGCCGGCTCATACTTTTTCTGCACGTCTTCCAGCAGCGGGCTGGTCTCGCCGGCCAGCAGGCAGATGTCGTGCGGGTTGATGAACGAGGTCACGAGGTAGAACGGCTTCTCGCGTTTGCGCTTCAGGAACTCGATGGCCTGCGTCATCGTGGCTTCGTCGACGTCATGCGCCAGTTTCCTTTGCCGCGAGATCTTGTTGAGCACCTCGAACCCCGCGATCCCGTCGGTCGGGTACGGATTGGGCAGGTGCCACTTGCCCGAGTAGCCCGTGTCGTAACCGGCGGCCCGGAAGACCTGGCCCGAGATCGGAATGGCCGGGTCGATCGACATGTCGTTGTGATCCACGCCGATCTCGTGCGGCATGCGGCTGGTGTGCAGGGCCGACCGCGACGGGCTGCACAGCGGATAGGGGCAGTACGAACTCGTGAAGTAGACGCCGCCGGCGGCGATGGCGTCCATGTGGGGGGTCTTGGCCCACTTGTTGCCCATGGCGCTCATCACGTCGACCCGTTGCTGGTCGGTGGTGATGATGAGCACGTTGGGCCGCTTCCTGGCTTCAGCCGCCGCCAACGGCCCGCTTAGCGCCAGGGCACACAGGCCGGCCGTCCCTGCCTTGATGAACTCACGCCTGGTGGTTCCGTGATGCATGGTGCAGACTCCTTATGGTATTCGGAGATTCGCCCTTGCCCGCGCCCGGCGGGCCATCTTGCTGCGATTGTACCTGGCGCAGCGGTTGCCGCAAGGGGGCGCTGCGTCTCGAACGTGTGCAACCGGTGCAGTCGCGCGGCGGCGTTGTTCGGCTTCGCTTGCGAACTCCGCCGATGCCCTGTAGCGGTGGGGCGGGTTTAGCTGGCGGAAGGCCGAGTAACAAACCGTGGGCGTTCGGGTATAATCACGCCGAGAATGCCCGCGGATTGGCAGCGTGATATCGCTACTTCCGTGTCTTGCGCGGCGGGTGCTCGCCGCGCGTGCAAGTCATGCTTTCGCAACGGAGCGAAAGCATGGCACCCTCAACTGAAGTGTAACACACCAGTGGCATAGCCATCAGGAGGAGAGCCGAGCCATGAAAGCCAGTCCGAAGGCCGCTGCCGCGCTTTGCGTGATCGTCTTCTTGTCCGCCCTTGCCGTCGTGCTTCCGGCAGCGGCGCCTGCGGCGGCGCCGGCGGCGGGCGAGGAGGCGTGGTCCGCCGTCCTCTCGCCGGAGAACTCGCTGAACTTCAGTTTCATCAAGGGCGATGCGACCGTCTTCCGCCTCGGCCTTGGCGGCTGGGGCCCCAAGTGGCAGTGGGTGGGCCTCAGCTCGAAGGAAAAGGCCGTCGGCGACCGGCTGACGACCCAGGCCCCGTTTGTGGTCAACAAGGCCGCCGGCGAGGTCATCGACATCAAGTTCCAGGCTTGGAAGAGCGGGCCGCAACAGGTCGCGTTCCGCTACGACCTCTCGGCCGCCAAGGACGTGCCGGTCACGATGGTCATCGCCAGCCTTGGCGTTGCCAAGCCGTTCGCCCGCGGCAAGATCGTGCTGTCGCAGGTCGATGGCAAAGAGAAGACGGTGACTCTGCCGCCGGGGCGTGTGGCCGAGGGGGCGGCCGTTGCCAAGGCGGTGCTCAGCATCGAGAAGATCGGCGACATCGCGGTGGCGATCGATCCGCCGTGCCCCATCTCGTTTGACGGCGATGCGCGACTCATGCTGGCGTCGGACGTCTTCAAGCAGGGGACGCGCAGCACGACGATCACGATGACGTTTCCGGCCGGCGTGGCGCTCCTGGCGAAGCAGGCGGACCTGGACCCGTTGACCAAGGCGCTCGCCGGTCCGGACTGGTTCCCTTTCACGCCGACGAACGATACCGGCCCCACTGTCATCAGCATGAATGACTGGCTCGACAAGCCCGCCGGCAAGCATGGCGGCGTGCGGATGGCCGGCGACCATTTTCAGTTTGAGGACGGCACGCCCGTCAAGTTCTGGGGCGTGAACTTGTCGTACGGCGGCGGGTGTGCGCCGGCGAAGGCCGACGCCGAGTTCGCCGCGGCGCGCTACGCCAAGTACGGCGTCAACGGCGTGCGGCTGCACAAGTTCTCCTATCCGAAGAACCACATGGGCATCGGCGAGGTGAACGATTCGACGAAGATGACCGCCGAGGGCCTCGACCGGCTCGACTACTTCGCGGCGCAGATGAAGGCGAACGGCGTCTACTTCGGCTGGTCGCACACGTATGGCTTCTACGTCTGCCCCGGCAACCGCGACCGACTCGTGGCGTACGACGAGATCCAACAGAATCTCAAGGGCAACACCTATGGCTTCATCAACTTTGCCGAGGACGTGCAGGATCTGATGATCGAGATGGTCGTGAACCTTCTGAAGCACAAGAACCCCCACACGGGCCTCACGTATGCCGAGGAACCCGCGCTGTCGTTCATCGAGCTTCAGAATGAAGACGACATCTTCTTCTTTACGTCGGAGAAGGCGTTCAACGCGTGCCCGACCTATAAGAAGCTCTTCACCGCGCGATTCTGCGACTGGCTCAAGGCGAAATACGGCTCCGACGAGGGCCTGAAGAAGGCGTGGGCCGACGGCCTGGCCTCCGGCGAAAGCCTTGCCGCCAAGAACATCGTGCCGCAGGCCAACCCCTGGTTCTTCGGCGACGATCACCTGCCCGGCGTGAAGGGCGGCGCCCACCAGCGCCTGCTCGACACGGCCGCCTGGCTGCACGAGTTGCAGAACAAGTTCTACACGCGGTTCGTGAAGGCGATTCGCGACGCCGGCTACAAGGGGCCGTTGTGCGGGTCGCCCTGGCAGGCGCCGGCCATGTTGCCGCACTATGCCAACCTGCGGTCCGACTACCTCGTGGGCTACATCGACCGGCACAACTACTTCGGCGGCGGGCTTTTCGACTCGATGCTGGCCAGGCCGGGCAGCGGGTACTTCTCGAGCGGCATGCAGCAGGTCGTGGACCGTCCGTTCGGCTTGAGCGAGTGGATCACCGTTTACCCGTCGCTGTACAGCGCCGAGGGTCCGGCCATGATTGCGGCGTACGGCATGGGCCTCCAGGGCTGGGACGCGTCCTACGAGTTCCAGTCGCAATCGGCCCACCGCATGTTCAGCGACCGGGCCGGCTGGCCCCCGTGGGGCGTGTGGGAGGCCGACGTGCCCACGCAACTGGGCCAGTATCCGGCGCTGGCGCGGATGATCTACCGCGGCGACGTGAAGGAATCGGAGGTCATCTCGTCGCGTCGGGTGAGCCTGGAAGAGCTGGCCACCGGCCGCTTCGGGTTCTCCGATAAGGTGGTCCAGCAGGGCGACGTCAAGAGCTTCGGCGGCACGGTGCCGGTCGAGGCGCTCGCCGCCGGGCGCATCGTGGTCGAGTTTACCGACAAGCCGCAGCCGTCGGTCCTGCCCGACATGGCGAAGTACCGCCAGGGCACGGCCATTACGTCGGCCACGAAACAACTCGTCTGGGACACCGACGGCCAGGGTTACTTCACCGTGAATACGCCGGGCACGAAGGCCGTGGTGGGGTTTGCGGCGGGCAAGTCGTTTGCGCTTGGCGACGTGACCGTCAGCGTGGCTAGCCCGTACGCCTCGGTCTTCCTCACCGCGCTCGAAAAGGGGGCCACGCTGGCCACCGCCAAGAGCGCCCTTCTTTGCGCCGTGGCGCGGAACTGCAACACCGGCTTCAAGTACTTCGTCCTCGACGCTAAGACGATCGACAACGGCCAGGCGCCGATCCTGCTGGAACCCGTCAAGGCCACGCTCACGATTTCCGGCCGCAAGGTGACCGCGGTGAACGTGCTCGATCACGACGGCCGCCGCACGGGCAAGACGGTGCCCGTGCAGCAGGGGCGGTTTGCCATTGACGGGGCGAAAGAGAAGGCGTTGTACTACGAAGTGGTGATGGAGTAGTAGTCGTTCACCTTTGATTCTGTGAATCAAAGGTGAACGACTACTAGAGCAGGAGAGCAGGAGAAAGGAGAGAGTAGAGACGACGGGCACCGCCTCCGAAAGGGACAAGGCGCGCGAGAGTCGGAAAGTCGCTCTCCTGCGGTCTCCTCTCTACTTTCTACTCTCTTGGCAACTGACAGAAGCAATGTTGAAGGACTACCAAAAAAAACTGCCCGGCGCGGTGAGAAGCGCCGGGCAGAAAACATCTCGTATTCAGCGGCCGAACGCCGCAGTCAGGCGATTAGTACTTGCCGTATCCGCCGTATCCGCCGCCGCCGCTCCAAGTATTCCAACTGCTGCCGTTGTAACTGCCCTTGTAACCCTGGTAATTCTTTTGGTTGTTGAGGTTATTGTCGCTGCTGCCGCCCGCGGACTGGGCCGTCTTCATATCCTTTTGGAGACCCTCAAGACCGGCCTTGGCGATGGCGTTGCTCGGGTCCCACTGGAGCACCTGGGTGTACAAGCCCTGGGCGGTCTTGAAGTCCTTCTTCGTCCGGGCTTCCTGGGCGAGTTCCAGGAGGATGCTGACCGCCTTATCGAGGTTCGTTTTCTCGTGCTCCGCCAGGAAGCCTTCCTTGTCGTCGGTCTTGGCGAAGTTGCCGGCAAGACGCTTGGCCAGGGTGGAGGCGTGATAGTAGGCAACGGCTGCAAGCATCTTGCAATTCTGGACGGTCTTCGCGTTGCGCTTGTCTTCAGGCTTCGCCATTTCGTCGGCGGCTGCCTTCATCGCTTTCTCGGCCAGGTCAACCTGCACCTTGACCTCCGCGGCAGCCCGCTCGACCCTGGTTTGCTTGGCGGGCGTTGCCGGGGTGTCGGGGGTCGTTACCGCCGGCGTTCCCGTTGCGGCTTTGCCCGCATTATTGTCCTCAGCCCGCGCAGTGCCCGCGAGGCCCAGAGCCAGAACACCGACCAGACAAACAAGCACGAACGATTTCATGGACGTTCTCCTCTCCCGCGTTTACCTCGAAATGGCAACATCCTCGGTAAGATAGACGACCGAGATGGCAGTTTATTGTACGAATCCGGAAAGACAATGCACGAGAGTTTTTTCCGCTGAGGATAATGCCACCGTTGCGGGGTATGGCCGCAGTTTGCGGCAGGCCCCGCAAACGCTGAGTGACCGCAGACCCTGCGGCATGATCCGCGTGCCACGGCCGGTCTTGCCCGGCCGTGCGAACTGGCATTGGCGCGCCGCGGGGGGCCGCCGTGGCGGGCCGTGCGTTGCGTGGGCTTGCTGTATGGCGGCGGGAGCGTGACCCATAACCGCGTGCCACGGCCGGTCTTGCCCGGCCGTGCGAACGGGCAATGGCGCACCGCGGTGCGAGGCCCGCCGTGGCGGGGCACATACCCGGAGCGCTACGCCAAACACGTACGGGGGTTCTACCCCCCCCGCCTTGGGACGGGCAGTACGCTTTCCTTTTATGCCTGACACTGAAATCGTGTCAGCGGGCCGGGTGCTTATGATTCTGGCATGGCACCGAAGGCCCAGCACGATCCGCAGTACGTTTCACTTCCGGCTCTCTTGCGTATCATGCGTAAAGAGGCGGGGATGACCCAGCGCCGGCTCGGGGCCAGGATGGGTAAACCGCAGTCCTGGATCCACAACTGCGAGGTCGCCAACCGCCGGGTCGATGTGACCGAGTTCATCCGCTGGGCCAAGGCATGCGGCGTTGACCCCCTTGAAGCGTTCAAGCGGGCGATGCGGCTGTAGCGGCGTACGCAGGGCCATCCTTTTGGCCCTTTCCTTGGCCTCCCATAGCCGTGTTCTCCGCACAAGTGCTGCGTAATGGCGATTCGGTTGGCATTCCCAATTTTCCCGCGACGAGATTTGACACGGGATGGATTTCGTTGTATATTTGTTTTTGTTAGACACGCCGCTTGCGGGGGTGTCATGGGGCGCCCAAAACCAG
>PMZT01000051.1 GCA_003170085.1 Planctomycetia bacterium
TCAATTGTGAAGGACTACTAGGGACCGTACGCTTTTCTGAAGGGGGGCCTTCTGTGCCTTACGATTTCTCAATTCTGCGCGACCTGCGCAAGTGGAAGAATCTGACCATCAACGCCTTGAGCGACAAGTGCGGCGTCAGTTATGTCGCACTCTCGAAACTCGAGCGCAACCAGGGGAACCCGGAACTCAGGACCCTGGACCGGATCAGCCGTGCCTTGGGCATCACCACGCCCAACCTCCTGGCCCTGCTCGAGCGCGAGAAGCCGCGCCCCACCAAAGAGAAGACGTGCAAGGTGTTCGGCAAGGCCGAATGCCGCTACTTCGAGTTCGACGGCACGCGGGTCTTCGTTGTCCATGCTCCGAAAGGGGCGTCCGGAAGCCAACCGGACCTCCATGACAACGATTACGAGCGATTCTTCGTACTCGACGGACGCATCAAGGTCACGATTGACGGCCATGAGTACATGATTGGGGCCGGACAGGGGCTCGGATGGGACTCCTTGTTCGAGCACACCTACGAAGTGGTGGAGCCCAGCACGTTCATCGCGGTGCTCACGACGAAACGGATGTGATCCGGACGCCGGCGGCCCCGGAGGTCGTCGGCCTGGAAAAGAGAAAGCAATGGGGAAGCGTGCCCCGCGGCCCTGCCCGCCTCAGGCGGGTTTCCACCCCCTTCCGGGACGCGACCCTACTGTATACGGCAGTAGATTAAAGTGAGGTGATCTACGGAACAAGATAATCCTGGTTAGCACTACAACGCCACTTTGCCGGGAAACCCACCGCGCAAAGTCAAATGTGGAGATGGCGAATCAAGCAAGCGGGCCGCCCTTTCGGACGGCCCGCGAACCTCGCCTCAGCTAACCTATGTGAACTCTACCCCTCGCTCACACCTCACCACGTAAAGACGATTTCGCCGCGCAGAAACGCTTCCATGTTGTCGCGGGGCGCGGCGTAGTAGTTGCCGGGGAAGAAGAACTCCTCCAGCAGGTGGGCCTTGACGTGCTTGTTGAGCGTGACTTGCTGGAGACAGGTGAGCAGTTCGCCGCGGTACGACCCGTTCTCGCTGAAACCTTTGCCCTGCTGGAAGCCCAGCGGGTTCTCCGGGGCGAAGAGGAAGTGCAGGTCGGTGGAGATCAGGATCCGATCGCACGGTTTGAAGGACCAGCCGGGGGCCAGGCGATGATAGTTGGTGATGTCGTAGGCGCGGCCTTCGCCGGTCGTCGGGAACTGGTAGCCGAGCGCCTCGCTGAAGCGCGGCCAGCGGCCCCACAGCAGCACGAAGCCTTCGTTGGTGCCCGGCGTTTTCGCATCGTCGCCCGACAGGTACTCGTACTGGAGCCGCGCCTCGTTACTGAACGTATCCTTGAAGAGATACGCGATTTCGCTGTTGAAGCCGAAGGCGGAGAGCCTGCGCTCGCGGAACGGCATCGGCCCGCCCGCCGTCGATCCTTCGGGGCCGGCCAGCCGGCCGAACTCGAACGCCCCTTCCGCCCGGTACCGCCAGTGGTCGTCGAGCATGCCGGCAATGCGGGCGCCAAACGCGTGAACGTACCCCGTGTCGCCGTTGGCAAGCGGCTTGGCATTGTGGAGGCCGGACTCGCTGTCCTTATACATATAATAGCCGTTGATTTCGGTATTCTTGAGCGACCGGTTCGAGAGCCACAGGATGAAGCCGCGCTCGTCCTGCTCGATCGTGTCGGCGAAGCGGGCGCCGCGGTTGTCCTTCAGCAATTGCGGGATGATGGCGCCGCCGTCGGCCTTCTGATCGATGAAGATCGCGTCGACGCTGGTCTGAATCTTCGCGATCTCGTAGGTGAACCGCGCGGCGTCGAAGTACGAGGTCCGCGACCCGTCGTTCGGCGTGCCGTCGAGCACCAGCCACCCGTCGCCGAGGATGATATCCTGGCGTCCGAGGGTCATGGTCAGCGGCATGCCGCCCACGTTCTTCAGCTTCACGTTGGCCGTGTCCACGAGAACGCCGCCCTGAACCCAGGTGGGGTAGATCGTGGTCGGCTGGTGATCGGATTCGCTGTAGTGCCGGCCTTCCCATGTGATCCGCAGGTTCAACTCGAAGTCCTGGACCGGCATGATGGTGGCCCACCACCGGGGCCGGTAGCGCTGATAATTGAACTCATCGCCGCCCTTGGCCCTGGGCGTCTGGTTGTTCAGCCCCGCGCTGTGCAGAAACTCGTCGCGGAGGCGCATATCGGCGCCCCACCGCAGCCACGGAAACGGCGTTTTCGCCTTCTCCATCCAATCGTCGATCGAGGAGCCCAAGCCGAGCCACTCCTCCGACTTCGGCGGCGGCAGCGGAGAAAACGGCGGGGCGATCGGAACCGGCGGCAGCGTTGATGCCGGTGCAGCCGGCGTGGCCGGCGTTGCAGCGGCTGCGGGCGCCGCGGGATTCTCATCGGCCTTGGGGGCCTCGGCCAGCGCCGCCGGTGCCAGCCAGGCCACCGCCACCACGGCTGAGACGACCCACATCATCCAGGTGCCTTGGGTGCGTTTCATTCGCGACCGCTCCTTTCCTGAGTTCCCCAGCGTCGCCCGCGCCCTCGCACGGGAGCGAAAATGCCTTATTCAGCCCTCGGCGGGCTGAAACACTTGGCCACATGCACCTCCGACGGCGGCTTCGTCAGCAGGCTGACGACCAGCGCCGTCAAGGCCGACAACGGCAGCGCCACGACCAGCGGGTCAACGACCGGCCAGTTCGGACAATCGGCCAGGATGCTCGTCTTGCCGCCGGTCACGTGCTGCACGAGGCCGATGGAACCCGCCTCGGCCGCTTTCACGAAAAGGACCCAGAAGGCCGTCGTCAGGAAGCCGACGATCATCGACGCGATCGCGCCGGCCTTCGTCAGCCGCTTGAAGAACAGGCCGCCCACAAACGCCGGCAGGAACGACGACGCGCACAGGCCGAAGAAGATCGCCGTGGCGCGGGCCACGATAATGTCGCTGCCGTGCGCCAGGTAGCCCAGCGTCGTCGCCACGATGAGGCCGACGATGATGCCCGTGCGGACCACCACGATCGTACGGGTGGACGACGCCGGCTGCGTGCCGCCGGTGACCTGCTCGAACACGTCGCGGCCGATGCCGGTGCCGAGCGTGTGGAACTGACTGGAAAGGGTGCTCATGGCGGCCGCCATCAAGGTCAGCATGAAAATCAATCCGAACCACCGTGGCATCGCCGACGTGATGAACGCCGGAATGATCTGATCCGAATTGCCCCCGGCGTAGACGATGGCCAGGCTCCGGCCCTGCGCCATCCGGCCGACCGTGCCGCCGGCGCCCTCGTCCAGGAACGGCTTGTCCTTGTCGAGAACCACCGGGGCCTTCTTACCTTCCTTGGTCTTCTCGTCGACGACCTCGACCCACTGGCCAACGTCGTTCTGCTTCATCAGGCCGAGAATGGCGTGGCCCTTTTCCTCGCTCACAACCTTGACGACCTTGCCCGTCAGGAGGGCGCCCTGCTTCACGAAGTAGGCATTCGAGAGGCTGCCCACCGTGAACGCCACACCCGTCATCATGAGGATGAAGATGCCGCCGATCAACGCCGCACGGTTCAACTCGCGGCGGCTCTTGACGGTCATAAACCGGACAACGAGCTGCGGCTGCGCCAGAACGCCGATGCCCACGCCCATCACGATCGTCGATGTGATGATCCACCAGAGGTCGTACTTCTTATCGCCGAAGCCGAATTGCGGGTACGCCGTCCAGCCCTGGTGGCCCATGGCGGCCAGCGGCGCCGGCACGAGATCGGCCAGGTCCGTCAGCGTCTGGTGGCCCTGGGTGACCCCGCCGATCTCGACATACGTGAAAACGAGCAGCAGGCCCATGCCCACAAACATGATCACGCCCTGGAGCGTATCGGTGTACATGACGCCCTTCAGCCCGCCGGCCACCACGTACGCCGCCGTGACCAGGGCGAAAATGAGCAGGGCCGCGCCATAGGAGATGCCGAATGCGGTGGAGATGAATTCCGAGCCGGCAATCAGCACGGCCGCCGCGTACAGGGGCATGAAGATGAAAATGACGAGCCCGGCAAAGACCTGGATGAACCGGCTCTGGTACCGCCGCCCCAGGAGTTCGGGAAAGGTGTGGGCGTCGAGATGGTGGCCCATCTGCCGCGTCCGGCCGCCCAGGAAAATGAAGGCGATGAAGATGCCGACAAAGATGTTGAGGAACGTCAGCCACAGCAGGCTCATGCCGAACTTGCCGGCCACGCCGCCGAAGCCGACGATCGCGCTGGTCGAGATGAACGTGGCGCCATAGCTGAGCGCCATGATAAACGGGTGGGTCTTGCGGCCGGCAACCAGGTAATCGGAGGCGGTCTTGGTTCCTCGGTATCCGACCCATCCGAGGAAGGCCGTGAGAAAGAGGTAAAGCAGAACAACCAGAATGTCCCACAGCCCGACGGTCTGTGCCAACATGAGCTATCCCCCACCGTTGTCGTGTCTACGGCACCGCCGGTCTGGACCGGCATCGGTTACAGCTCTTTCTCGATTTCCTTCTCCTCGGCGGCCCAGCGGACATCTTCCACCACCACCGGCTCGTCACCGCGATTCCATGTGATGAGGCCGTACACCGCGCAGATGATGGTGCTTGCGATGCAGAGCACGTAGGCCACCCAGACATACGGATCATCGATGCCCAACATAGCCGTATCCCTTTATTGAGGCTTCGATTAAGACTCGTACGGCGGCTTATTAGGCCAACGAGTTACGGCCAAAGCAAGCATATTTTTCCGCAAAAGTTTTCGGGAGACCGCTCTAGACTCGCCCCGGTCTCGTGACCCGGCAACAGGACAGCCCTCGCATGTGGCCCACCCGCCCTCGGGTGGGCAAAGCCGTGCACGGCCCCGAGCAATCGGGGCTGTGCCACAATGCTATCGCCTCTCCCCCCCGATTATCGAAACCGGCCACCTGCATCTTTAGCCCAAATCGGCCGCGGCCCGCTCCTACGTCTGCGGCAGCCCCCTTGAGGATTGACCAGAAAGTGCGAAAAATCCCGTGTCCATGCACCGTGTTTCGTGGTTCAATAGGGCGAGAGCGTTTCGCCTTGGGGTTGCCGGGCGTATTACCGCGGTTAAGATGGAGGGCTTGTCTGGCGATGGCCGGCCGCAACGATAACAGAATTCCGATTCTCGTGCTGGCGGTCGCGTGTGTCGCCGCGAGCGCCCTTGTCGCCTCGCCGCGCGTCTGCCTCGCGCAGGAAAGCGGCTCGACCATCACCGGCCTCGACTCCGGCACGTCAGACTTCGGCGGCTCGTCGGTCAACTTCGCCGCCGACGCGTCAAGCGTCAAGGCCCTGAAGCTGAATCCCACACACCCGCCGTCCAAGGGCGGCGCGGGGGCGCTGTCGTCGATCTATGCCAGGAATACCGCGGAGGCCCGCGCCATTATCGCGCAGGCCCTGCGCAGCTCCCGCGAACCGGTGAAGCCCGCCGATTCCGCGGTCGCCAAGGGCCTCGTGGAGGACATGGCCAGCGGCGACACCTCGCGCAAGGAGACGGCCGAGCACCGCCTGACCGAGCTCGGCGAGAGCGCCATCACGCCGCTCGTCCAGATGGCGAAGGGCGACCAGCCCCCCGCGCAGCGGACGGCCACCCTCAAGCTTCTTACGCTCATCGGGCCGGCGGCGGCAGGCCCCATGGCAACGCTCCTCAGGCATCCGTCGAAAGACGTGCGGCGCGAGGTCGCCGAGGCCCTTGCCGCCATGGGCGACCGGCTGTGCCTCGATCCGCTGTGCGCGGCGGCCACGGACACTGATTCCGACGTGCGGATGGCCGCGGTCAACGGACTCGGCCGGCTGCACCAGACGATGGCCGCGATCGTGCTCGGAAAAATGCTCGCCAAAGAGCCCGTGATCGAGATCCGCATCGCGGCGGCCAAGTCGCTGGGGCAAGTCGGGTCGCGGGCGGCCATCGAGCCGCTCATCGACGCCCTCGCCGATCGCGACGTCCGCGTGCGCCTGGCCTCGGCCCGCGCCCTGACGTCCATGTGCGACGTGCTGGCGACGGGCACGCGCGGTCAGATCGCGTGTACCAAGGCGTGCGACGCCCTGCTCACCGCGCTCGCCGACAAGGACGTCACCGTCCGCGTGACCGCGGCGGAGGCGCTCGGCACGCTCAAGGATCGCCGGGCCGTCGACGGACTGGCCGCCCTGTTGAAGGATCCCGAGGTCCGCCCGGCGGTCATCAAGGCGCTCACCCACATTGGCGGAGGCGAAGCACGGGCACAGCTCGAAAAGTTCGCCGGCGAAGCGCAGGATGAAAATGCCCGCCGCGCTGCCGCTGCTGCCGCTCAAGACCTGAGGAAGGACTGACCCTTGCGGCCGGTGCCCTTCTGCGATCCAACGAGTTCCATGAGGCTCCAACGATAAGGAGGTTTGCACAGTGCTTTCGATTCTACAACCGATGAGGCGTGTCACCCTGGTCCTGGCAGTGCTGGCCGTCCTGCCCCTTGCGGCGGCCTATGCCGCGGATTGGCCCCAGTACCGCGGGGCGGACCAGACCGGCATCTCCAACGAGACCGTAAACCTGGCATGGCCGGCCGCCGGGCCCAAGGTCCTCTGGAAGGTGCCGACGCAGAACGGCTTCAGCTCGTTCGCGGTCGCCGGCGGCAAGGCGTACATCCAGGTCAATCGCGAGATCGGCGGCGAGGCGCGAGAGATCTGCGTGGCGCTTGATGCCGCCACAGGCAAGGAACTCTGGTTCGCCGACGTCGGCGCCGGCAAGTACGATTCGGGCGGCGACACCGGCGCACCCGACAACAAAGGCGGCGACGGCCCGCGGTCCACGCCCACGATCAGCGACGGACTGGTGTACGTGTCCACGCAGGACCTCGTCCTGCACTGCCTCGACGCCCAGACGGGCAAGCCGGTCTGGACCAAGGACCTGGTGAAGGAGTTTGCCGGGCGCAACATCGGCTGGAAGAGCGCGGCCTCGCCGGTCATCGACGGCGACCTCGTGTTCGTGGCCGGCGGCGGACCCGGCCAGTCGATGCTGGCGCTGAAGAAGAAGACCGGCGACCTCGCTTGGAAGAGCCAGGACGAGACCATCACGCACGCAACGCCCGTCGTGGCCACGATCCTGGGCGAGCGGCAGGTGGTCTTCTTCATGAAGAGCGGCCTCGTGTCGCTGGCCGCCAAGGACGGCAAGCTGCTCTGGAAGCTCCCCTTCGACTTCAAAGTCTCGACGGCGGCGTCGCCGGTCGTCTCGGGCGACATCGTCTATTGTTCCGCGGGTTACGGCGTCGGCAGCGCGGCGTGCAAGATTGCGAAAGACGGCGACCACTTCACCGCCACGCAACTCTACAAGATTCCCGGCGACAAGCTCATCGCCAACCACTGGAGCACGCCGTGCGCCAAGGACGGGTATCTGTACGGCATGTTCAGCTTCAAGAAGTTCGGGACCGGCCCGATGAAGTGCGTGGAAGTGGCTACCGGCGCGATCAAGTGGGAACAGCCGAACTTCGGCGCCGGCAACGCGATCCTCGTGGGCGACAAGATCGTGGCCCTCTCCGACACCGGTGAGGTCGTGATCGTCGAGGCCAAGCCCGACGCCTACAAGGAACTCGCCCGCTTCAAGGCCATCACGGGCAAGTGCTGGTCCACGCCGGCGCTCAGCGACGGGCGGCTGTACGTGCGCAGCACGAAGGAAGGCACCTGCCTCGATGTGAGCGGCAAGTAGCATTTCAACAACAATGCGCGGCGGGTCTCCCGACCTGCCGCGCATGCCGTTTCTTCGAGGCGCCAATGCAGCATGAAGCGCGGTGGGTCGGGAGACCCACCGCGCATTGTCATACCCCATTCGCCGCGCCCCTGGATTCCGTCTTGCACGAGCGCGCGGGTCGGCTAGAATAGCCTCGATACAGCCCGCGAGCGTCGTGGGCCTGTGTTCATCCGAAGCACCGCGAAAGAAGAGGATCGTCATGGCTACGCAGAACGTGGGCACGTTTAGTGTCGCCGCCGACGGCGTCGACCCGAACAAGGTCCCGAAGAAAACGCTGTACACCGGCGCGAAGATCCCGGCCATCGGCCTGGGCACGTTCGGTTCCGACCGTTTCTCGGGCGAGGACATCGCCAAGGCGGTCGTCGGCGCCGCATCGGTCGGATACCGGCACTTCGACTGTGCGTCGGTCTACGGCAACGAGCACCTGATCGGCCCCGCCTTCACCGAGATCATGCGCGGCGGCGTCAGGCGCGACGACCTGTGGGTCACCTCGAAGCTGTGGAACGACAAGCACGGCGAGAAGGACGTCGGCCCGTCGTGCGAGAAATCGCTCAAGGACCTGCGGCTGGAATACCTGAACCTGTACCTCGTCCACTGGCCGTTCCCGAACTTCCACTCCCCCGGCTGCGACGTCTCCAGCCGCAGCCCCGACGCCAAGCCGTATATCCACGAGAACTTTATGAAGACATGGCGGCAGATGGAGAAGCTCGTGGAGAGGGGCCTCGTCCGGCACATCGGCACGTCGAACATGACCGTGCCCAAGCTGAAGCTCCTGCTGCGCGATGCCCGCATCAGGCCGGCCTGCAACGAGATGGAGCAGCACCCGCACTTTCAGCAGCCGGAGCTGTTCAAGTTCGCCATGGCCAGCGGCATTCAGCCGATCGGCTTCTGCCCCATCGGCTCGCCCACGCGGCCCGACCGCGACAAGACCCAGACCGACACGGTTGACATCCAGGACCCGGTGATCGTGACGATCGCCAAGCGCCTGAACGTTCACCCGGCCGTGGTGTGCGTGAAGTGGGCGGTCCAGCGCGGCCAGATTCCGATACCCTTCTCGGTCTTCCGCAACGAGTACCTTTCGAACCTCCAGTGCACCGCCAGCGCGCCGCTGGCGGCCGAGGAGATGAAGGCGATCGCGGGCATCGACCGCAATTGCCGACTCATCAAGGGCCAGGTCTTCCTCTGGAAGGACGGCCAGACCTGGGAAGACCTGTGGGACCTGGACGGCCGGATCACCCCTCCGTAACGCCGCGCCGGCCGATGACAGTGCTAGATTCCAATTGAGCGCGGCGGGTCTCCGTACCCGCCACGCAAATCCATAAGAGTGGCGCTGGCATACTAATCCTGCGCATTAAGAGAGCCCCGTTCGCGAAAACGGGGCTTTCTTCTTTCGACGACCTTACACGCTCCCGCCGATCCCGATGGTGCCTACCGCCCCAGCGCAGCCGCCGCGGCGGCCTGGAACGCCTGCCGCACGTCGGACCCGTCGGAATTGCCGAAGTCCGCTCGCTGGACCATCAGCACGTACACCGCCCCTTTCACGGGGTCGATCCAGGCCTGCGTGCCGAACGCGCCGCCGTGGCCGCACGTGCCGGGCGAGAGCATCGACGTGACTCCTACGGGCTGGCGGACAACGCCCCACCCCAGGCCCCAGCCGCTGCCCTCGAGGAACCCGGCCTTCAAGTCGCCGGTCTGGATGCTGGTCATCAGCTTGACCGATTCGGGCTTCAGGTACTGCTTGCCGCCGAGCGAGCCCTGGTTCAGAATCATCTGGCAGAAGCGGGCATAATCGGGGGCCGTGGAGTACAGGCCGCCGTTGGCCGCGGGATAACGGTTGCGGCGTTTGAAGTCGTAATCGTCCTTGACGGCGGTTTCCTCGAGGTTCCCGCCAGCCCGCTTATACGACTTGGCGATGCGGGCCACCTGCTCGTCGGTCGGATAGAAGCCGGTGTCTTTCATGCCCAGCGGCTCGAAGAACCGCTTCTGGAGGAACTCGGGGAACGACTGCCCCGAGACGACCTCGACGATCCGTCCGAGCGAGTTGATGCCCGACTGGCAGTACTGCCACTTCGTGCCAGGCTCGAACTTAAGGGACTTGCCCGCGAAGTGCGGAATGAGTTCGGCCAGCGTGCGGCACTCCTTGCTCTCGGCGGCCGTGGCCTCGGACATGCCCGAGGTGTGCGTCAACAGATGTCGAAGCGTAAGTTTACCGGGCTTGCCGTCGGCGGTCTTCAGGTCGGCCAATTCTGGCAGGTACTTGGCCACGGGATCGTCGACCGACAGCTTCCCCTCGTCCTGGAGCATGAGCACGGCGCTGGCGGTGATGGGCTTGGTCATCGAGGCGATCCAGCAGATCGCATCGGGCCGCATCGGCACGCCGCCGGCGATGTCAGCCTGGCCCACGGCGCTCACGTGAACGACCTTGTCGCGTGTAGCCACCAGCGTAACCGCCCCGGCGACCGTCTTCTCGGCAACGCACACCTTCATCGCCGCCGTGACCTCCGGAAACTCCGGCGCCGCCTGCGCCTCCGCCGCCGCAGCCACAAGGCAGGGAACCAGGACCACGACCGCCATCAGCACCAGACCGAGAATGAGTTGCATGGGGGAACCTCCAATAAGCCGTGCCCGAAATCTCGTACCTAATGCCATTGAGGACTGGCTATCGCCTACTGCGAGCAATCTTGGGCGCATGTCCGTATCACGCACTCTTCCAGCACATCAAAAAACGAGGGGTCGCACTCCTCGTCAACATAGTTCAAGTTCCACAGAGCGCTCCTGCGGATCTCCTCCCGAGGGCTGAAGTGCCCCAACCAGCCGTGACTCGGTCGATCGGCGGGGCTGAGGTGGTTCGAGAGAAGAGCGATCGCATTCCGCTCGATGAATGACCTCCGACAGTCGGCTTCCGGCTCGCCGGGCACATCCATCCACAACACCGACATGGCCCCGATGTATCCCGACACACGTCTCTCAAGGGGGGCCTCACTGTCACGCACGGACTGGCAGGCGGACGAACCTCGCCCCCAAGTCGGTAGTAACTCCCCGTCACGTGCCAGCATCGCGGCACCGACATGGAGACGGAAGACGGAACTGCGATGGTTCCCGTTGCCAGTCCGCCCACCACGATGCGTCCGGAGACGCCCCCACAGGCTGGACTTGGAGCCCGCACTAACCGCGTGCGTCCCGACACGTACCACTCTCGGTACATATGGCGGCACCGTGCGGGTCTCGCCCGGCTCTCGGAAGAAATAGACACCGCGGTCGGGCCAATGCGAGCGGCCGGATTGCTCGCCCAGCCGCCGCCCCTGCGGCGGCACCGCCTCCAGCCGTGCAAGCAGCGAGTAGAACCTTTCCAAATCGTTGTCGATCTGCGCCATCAGGGGACCTGCTCCTTCAACCAATGAAGCTGTTCCCCGATTTTCATACCCTCCAACGGAACCGCGACCGAGAAGCCACGCTCTTGCAGGAAGGGCTGGATGTCTTTCCGGTAGCGCAAGCCTGCCAGCAGGATCACCTCGGCACCCGGCGGGATGACTTCGAGCAACTGCCGCTGTACGCAATCCGCCCAGGCGAGCCGCTCGCTCCTGCTCATCTTGTTCAGAGTGCGCTCGTAGGGCGCAACGACTTGGTCTGGGCGCAGGAGGCCGTACTCCGCGGACAGGATGTACCAATCGTCGCTGTGGGTTTCCGCGTATCGTCGCAAACCGCGAAATAGTGTAGACAGGTAGAGGTCACTGGCAGGTGAGGGTGATCCTCGCTTTTGCTTTACGCAGGAAACCAGTGCGATGCGTGTTGCCATCCGGCACCTCCTCTGTCGCGTGACGAACCAATTCACCTACTACGAGGGTAATCGGGAAGCTGCAAACCCCGGAAAAGATGTGATGCTCCTCAGACACCTGCATTACTTGGTTTGGCATGACCGCCTCACGAGATGCACTCAAAGCTTGGGTCGGCGGCGAACACGCCCGCCTTGCAGTATGGGCAGTGCCGTCCACACAAGTGATAGATATCGGCAATCTCGCTTGCTCCGCATTTTGGACATTTCGCGACCGGTGCCCGCGAATCGACCATGAACTCATGCCCGCAGGCCAAGCAAAGATGCGGTGAATCGTTCCCGACGCACCGGGCAAGCCCCTTGTGGTCCGGGTGGTAGGCATAATGCTTGTCACCAGCATCGTCGATGTAGTACGGGTTACCCTCGTCCCACGCCACGATAGCCCGATGACAGCCCCCGCAGACGTACTTTACAGCCCATGCCATGCGTGTCTTCCTCGGCCACCTCTGAGTTGATTGAACGGCATTCCCCCATTACACAACTACAGCGAAGGCTGGTCGGGGCGGTGGGATTCGAACCCACGACCTTGTGGTCCCAAACCACACGCGCTAGCCAGGCTGCGCTACGCCCCGAGCGACGTTGCTTTATAGGTCGGCCGACGCCGTTTTGCAAGACGATTCGCGCCGTTTCGGGTAAGGCATCAGTTCAAGCTGGGTGGCCGTGCGCCCCTTCCACACAAGCACGGCCACGCAAAGGCGCGAGGCCGTGCCACCCAACCTGACGGTATTACGCCCCGAGGAATTCGTTTTTCTACGTTGAAAACTGCTGCGCTCGCCGCGAGAATAGCCGCCTGGTTCCACATCGCCACTTGGCCTTTGCCCGCCGCGCCAAGTGGCGCTGTAGTATCGGCCGAGCGTCATGTCATCTCGTGGAGAACGAAACGCCATGGACCTCAAAGCGGAACGCGAACTCAAACGCCGGCAGGTGGCCGCCTTTCTCGACAGCCATGAACTCGACGGCGTGCTTCTGTCACGCCGGTGCAATTTCAGTTGGTACACGGCCGGGGCGCGGAATTACGTGGGCACGGCCGACGACGTCGGAAACTCCACGCTCCTCGTCACCCGCGAGCGGGCCGTCTGCCTGGCCACCAACATCGAGGCCACGCGTCTGAAGGACGAGGACCTCGCCGGCACCGGCATCGAGGTCGTCCGCTACTCGTACGCCGACCCCGCCGACCGCACCCGCACGCTGGCCGAGGCGATCGGCCGCCGCCTCGTGGCCGCCGACGTGCCGGTGGCGGGCGTCAATTCCGTGCGGCTGCCCGGCGAGTTCAACCCCCTCCGCTGGGTCCTCACGGAAAGCGAGATCGCGCGGTATCGCGCCCTGTGCAGCGACGCCGTGGCGGCCATCGAAGGCGTGGCGCGGCGGGCCGAGCCCGGCCGGACCGAGGACGAACTGGCGGGGCAGATCGCGTACGAGCTGCGGCGCCGCGGGTGCCTCGCGCCCGTGATTCTCGTGGCGGCCGATGCCCGCGTCGAGCGGCACCGCCATCCGCTGCCGTACGGCAAGCGCGTCGAGAAGTACTTCATGCTGGTCGTCGGGGCGGAGCGGGGCGGTCTCATCGCGTCGTGCTCGCGGCTGGCGTGGTTTGGCAAGCTCCCCGAAGAAATGGCCGCCAGACACCGGGCCGTCTGCACCGTGGACGCGGCCCTGATCTCGGCCACGCGGCCGGGGACGACGCTCGGCGCCATCTTCGCCGAGGCCCAGGCCGCTTACGCCGCGGTCGGCCACGCCGACGAGTGGCGATATCATCATCAGGGCGGGTCAACCGGATACCTCTCGCGCGAGGTCAAGGCGGTGCCGGGCGAGACGACCCTCGCGCTCGAGAACCAGGCGTTCGCGTGGAACCCGTCGATCTCGGGGACGAAGTCCGAGGACACCCTCCTCTGCAGCGCCTCAGGGCCGGAACTCCTGGCGGCGCCGACCGACTGGCCGATGATCCGGGCGGAATGGAAAGGCTTTGCCATCGCGCGGCCGGCGATCCTGGAGAGGTGAGGGCGGCTTGCGCTGGAGGGAGCCGGGCCTTGAGTGCCGAAGGCACGATAGAAAATAGCCCACAGCGTAAGCTGTGGGTGAACGAGAGGCCAAGAGTCTTATTCTTCTTTGTCCGTTAGAGCCCCTTTAGGGGCGACAGAAATCCTTCTATCGCCCCTAAAGGGGCTCTAACGGAAAGAGAAAAACAACTCCGCGAAATATCTGCTAACCCACGGCTTACGCCGTGGGCTATTATCTTACGCCCCTGTCGGGGCTGCCGCGATTTGCAGCCACACCCGTCGGGAGACCCGCCGCGCAATGTCTTAAGTCGCGTTGTGATACTAAACGCCCAGGTATTCCCGCAGTGCCGCGGCGAGCGTCTGGAACGTCTGGCGGCGCTTCGCGTCGTTGCACTCGAGCAGCGTCACGCGGAAACCGTCGCGCCGGCAGCAGAAGCCGGTGAGCGGAACGACGCAGACGCCCTTGGCCCCGAGCAGGTAATAGACGAATCGATAATCGTTCGTCACGCCCTGGACGAGCCCCTCGACCATCTGGCGGACCTTGTCGTTCCGGATCGCCAGCGTCTGCCGGTTATTGAGCACGCCCTCCTCGAACAGGATCGTCATGTAGAACGCGCCCGACGGGCAATTCACCTGGACGCCCGGGATGCCCTGGAGCATCGCGTGGGCTTCCTTGGCGCGGGCCTCATAAATGGCGGCCCGTTGCCGCAGGTGATCGGGATAGCGCGCGTCGCCCAGGATGCGCGGCACGCACATCTGCGGCGCGGTCGTCGAGCACACTTCCAGCCGTTTCGACGCCAGCAGCGTGTTGACATAGGTGTTGAACATCTCGTCGCGCTCGCGGTTCAGGACCTCGATCCAGCCGCACCGTGACCCCGGCCACGGCACTTCCTTCGAGATGCCGCGCATCACAAGGCCGCACACGTCGCCGATGACCTGCGACAGGTGCAGCGTCTTGTGGCCGTTGTAAACGATGTGGGTGTAGATCTCGTCGGCGATGAGGAACAGCTTGAACTCGCGCGCAATGGCCACCATTTCCTCGAGAACCTCGCGCGGGTAGACCGCCCCGGTCGGGTTGTCGGGGTTGATGAGCAGGATGGCAGTGATCGACGGGTTGTACCTGACCTTCATCCGGAGGTCGTTGAGGTCGGGCATCCACTTGTTGTACGGGTCGAGCTCGTACGTCAGGTGCTCGTAGCCGCTATGCGCCGCCTCGGCCGAGGAGTGCGTGCTGTAGGCCGGCGTGGGGCCGATGACGCGGGCCTCGCGCCGCAGAAACCCGTAGACCTTGGCCACGGCATCGCCGATGCCGTTGAAGAAAATGATGTCGTCGGGCGTGACCTCGGCGCCGCCGCGCTTGTTCACGTGGGCCGCCAGGAACTGCCGTGTGGCCGGGACGCCGGCCGTGTCGCAGTACGCCCACGACGCGTCGTCATCGACGACCTCGTGCATGATCTGGCGAATCCAGGGGGCGATCTTCTCGCCCTTGTGGATCGGATCGCCGATGTTCTCCCACGTGATATCCATGCCCAGGTCGCGGAACCGATAGCCCACCTGGACGATTTCCCGGATGGCGTAGGCCAGCGACCCTGCCCCGGGGTGCACGATGTTTCTGCGCATGACTACATTCCTTCCATTCCTCTCTGTGGTAGCTCGCTTCGCCCCGAAAGGACGAGCGAGTATACCGTTATTCTCGCCGAATTCCATCCCCCGAAATCAGCCGAAATCCGCCGGCAAAAGGAAAGGGCGGCCGACGGCGAACGATCTCGGCCGCCCTTCGTGGTTGTCTCGCCCATCGCCCTGCCGCTATTTCTCCTCCGCGATCACGAGCGTGTGCTTGACGGGCACGAAAGCGGCCCGTGCAGCAGCGGCCAGCGCGTCGTGCTTCGTCAGGAGCTTGCCGCGCAGCGTCTTGATCGCCGCGGCGGCGTCGGCGTCGTCGCCCATCTGCTTCTCAAGGCCGCCGAGCGCCCGGTTGCAATCCTTGATGAGGAACGTCTCGTAGCCCTGCTTTTTGGCGATCTCGCCATCGACCTTCGCGAACGCCTCGGAGAACGGGTTATCGAGGAACTCGGCGGCAAGGTTCACGCCCTTCGCAAGTTGCTCGCGTGTGAACGTCTTCGACTCCTTGCCCCACGTGACCGTGGCCTTCGCGCCCTTCAGGTTCTTCACGACGAGCACCAGGCGGTTCAGGTCCTCGTTGAACGCGAAGAACGGCAGGATGCTGCGCGTCGAGCTCGTCGACTTGCCGTCGCCGTAGAAGCAGAACGGGTATCGCCGGCTCTCGATCTCCACGGTGCCGTTCTTTGCGGAGAGAACCTTGTGGCCGTCGGAGGCGGTGGCGTCGCCGGCCATATCGACCGTGAACGTGCCGATATCGCCGCTCACGCCCAGCGCCTTCAGAAACCCGTATGCCATGACGAGCTGGCCGTTCTGGTCCGGATGGACGCCGTCGCCGCCGCACACGTGGTAGCCGTCGCCATACGCGGCCTTGGCCTTCTTCATCACGTCGACGATGAGGTCATGGATGTCGGCGAAGGGCATCCCCTCGGCGGCGGCCAGTTGCTTGTCGAGTTCCTTCAGATGGTTCAGGTTGTCGTTGTACACCGCCGCCCCCGCGCCGCCCTTCCAGGCGGTCGTGTCGACCGCGCCAGGCGATCCGATGACGACCGTGGCGCCGGCCTTCTTCGCCCCGTCGACGAGCAGCTTCATCGCGTCTGCGTAGCGTTTGCCGATGCCTTCCTCGTACGCGCGGTATCCGCCGTCGTTCATCCCGTAGCAGGTGGTGACGACGTTGGCCTTGAGGGGGATAAGGTCCTGGTTCATGCGGCCGAGGAACCCCGGCGCGGTCTCGCCGCCCCAGCCGAGTTGGAAGGTCCAGATGTCGAGCTCGGGCGTGCACATCGTCACGTAGTCCTCGATGAACTTCGAGTAGACCTTTTGCTCGGTGATCGAGTCGCCGATGACGACCAGCCGGTCGCCCTTCTTGAGGAGGGGCTTCTCGGCGGCCGAAAGGCCACCGACTCCGGCCAGCATAAAGCCGGCGGCGATCAGCAGGGCGACAAGACGGCTGGTGGCACGCGATGACTTGATCATGCGAGGCTCCTTAGATGGGTGCGCTACCTGATTTCCTTGATCTGGTAATTCGGCGTGCCGAGGCCCACCGCTTCCAGTTGATCGATCTGCACGTACGGATCCTTGCCGTGGATGCGCTGGAAGAGGTGCTTGCCATCGACCAGTTTGCGGCCCGGCGGCAGGCTGCCGGGCAGGGGCACGCCGTCGCGCGTGAGGTCGAGGCTGGCCTTTTCGACCGCGACGATGTCCTCGGCGGCAACGATGCCGACGTCGGGGATGAGCGCCGGCGTCGAGAAGCCCCAGCAGTCGCAGTAGACGGTGATCTGCGTCAGGAAGTTGATGTGCAGCGTGCGCCCGGGCTCGAACGTGCGCAGGACCTCGCGGGCCGTCAGCGCCATGCCGTGCTGGAACGGAACGAACCCGCCGCCGGAGATGCGGAAGGCATCTTTCGGGCACGCCAGCACGCAGTGCCGGCAGTAGACGCAATGATGATAGAATATCTCAAGGCGGTCCTGCTCCTTGTTCCACCGCGCGGCATCGCGGGTGCAGGCCTCCACGCACTTCTTGCACTTGATGCACAGCTTGGGGTTCCACGTGAGGCCGCCCTCGAGCTGGTGCAGGTCGCCGCGCGACTTTTGCGTGATGCAGCCCATGGCCAGGTTCTTGCAGGCGGCGCCGTAGCCGCAGTCGCCGTGGCCCTTGAAGTGGCTGAGGTTGATCAGGGCGTCGGCGTCCTCGATGTTGCCGGCGATTTCGATGTCCTTGAGCGTCTTGTAGCCGATCTTGTGGCGGTAAAAGAACTTGTCCTTGACGCCCGCGGCGCCCAGCACCGGCGCTCCGAGGACCTCGGCCGTGTAGCCGCGCGCCGTGGCCTCGTTCACCGTGAGCGAGCCGTCGGTCACGAAGACGCGCTTGGCGCCGGCCGCCTTGATCTTCTCGACCAGGAGCCGCACGAAAAGGGGCGGGATCGTCGTGAAGCTGAGCCCCACGCCCACGTGGACCTTCAGGGCCACGGTGCCACCTTCGCACACCCGCCTCATCGGCAGCTTGTCGAGCAGCCTGAGGAACTTGGCCCCGAGGGATGCCTTGGCTTCCAGGCGTTCAACGTTGGCCGATGTGAAAAGGACTTCCGCGGGGCGGCGCGCGCGGCCCGCGTGGGATTTCACCGGCTTTGCATTCGACTTCGGCATCGGCAATCGCTCCGTAGCAGGGGTCCGGAAGCGAGTACTTTACGCGAAAAAGGGCCGATGTGCAAGGGCTGCGCGGTGGGCGGCGTGGCTGCTCTCGGTGCGTAGCCGGGGTCCCTCGTGCCGGGCCTTGTCGATCTGCCACAGCACAAGGGCTACGAGGATTACGAAGCTTACCACCAGCAGGATGAGGAACAGCCAGTGTTTGGTCGCCGGTCGCATGCCCTGTTTTTACCCGCTGGCGAGCCTATGTCAAGCGTGTCGCCCGCTCGACAAATTTGCGAGTGGCGTGTCAGGAGCTTGCACCGGCCCGCGAATACATCTGGGGGGCGGGCAAAATCCGAGGATGTTTGACACGGCCGCCTGGTACGCTTAGCATAGGCGAAAGGGCGGCGCGGCGTTCGCGCCCGAGCCCGGCCCGGAAGGCCGGGTTACGTTCGGGTGTTGGCCGGTGCTCGTGAGCAACAAGGGGTTTCGATGCGTATCCTTCTGACGAACGACGACGGCATCATGGCGCCGGGCATCCTGGCGATGCGCCGGGCGCTGGCCGAGATGGGCGACGTTACGGTGGTGGCGCCCACGACGCCGCAGTCGGCCATCGGCCACGCCATTACGCTGACCGTGCCCATCCGCATCCACCGCGTGACCCTGGGCGACGGGGCCGTGGGCTACGGCGTGGAGGGCCGCCCGGCCGATTGCGTCAAGCTGGCCGTTCTCGAACTCATGCCCGAGCGCCCGGAACTCGTCGTGAGCGGCGTGAACCTTGGCGCCAACGTGGGCATCAACGTGCTCTACTCCGGCACCGTGGCCGCGGCGGTCGAGGCGGCGTTTTACGGTATCCCCGCGGTGGCGGCCAGTGTGGCGGACGCCGACGCCGTGGACTTCGACGGCGCGGCCCGCCTCGTGCGGGGTCTTGTCCGGCAGTTTCTGGCCAAGCGGGGCGAGCAGGCCACGCTTCTCAACATCAACGTGCCCGACCTTTCGCGGGGCCTGCCGCGCGGCGTCCGAGTGGTGCCGCAGAGCCTGAAGGGCTGGCGCGAGGCGTGGGAGCGTCGCGACGACCCGCGCGGCCGGTCGTACTACTGGCTCATCGGCGACGTGGAGACCGAGGACGCGGGCATCACCTCCGACGTGGCGGCGCTGGCCGACGGGTACGTGACCGTGACGCCGCTGAAATTCGACCTGACCGATCACGGCCGCCTTGACGAGGTGCGCGGCTGGGATTTCTCGCTTGACGGGGTGTAACCCGAAGAAAGGTGTTATTGTGATGAAAGCAATTCTTGTTTCAAGCCGCGGGGTCTGCCTGGCGGTCATCCTGGCGGCCGTGGCCCTGATGGCGCCGGTGGCGCGCAGCGGGGCCGCCGAGCCGTCGCACTACTTCGTCATCAAGGTCGTTGACGAGCAGACCGGCCGCGGCGTGCCGCTGGTGGAACTCGAGACGGTCAACAACATCCGCTACTGGACCGATAGCGGCGGCCTGGCGGCCATTTACGAGCCCGGGCTGATGGGCCTCAAGGTCTTCTTCAAGGTCAAGAGCCAGGGCTACGAGTTTCCGGCCGACGGGTTCGGCATGCGCGGCAAGGCCTTCGAGCTGAAGGAGGGCGGCGAGGCCACGCTCAAGATCAAGCGCCTGAACATCGCCGAGCGCCTCTACCGCGTCACCGGCGGCGGGATTTACCGCGACACGATCCTGGCCGGCCGCGCGGCGCCCATTGCCGAGCCGCTGCTGGACGGCCAGGTCTTCGGCCAGGATACGGTCCAGAGCGTCATCTACCGCGACAAGATCTACTGGTTCTGGGGCGATACGAATCGGCCGTCATATCCGCTCGGCCATTTCGGCACGTCGGGGGCCGTGTCGGATCTGCCCGGCAAGGGCGGCCTCGACCCGAGCGTTGGCATCAACCTCACATACTTTGTCGATAAGAGCGGCTTCAGCCGGCCGATGTGCGACGTGCCCGGCAAAGGGATGAAGTGGATCGATGCGATGATGCTCCTCAAGGACGAGCACGGCCAGGAGCGGCTCCTCTCACACTACGAAATTCACAAAAGCCTGGGCGAAGTGACCGAGCGCGGGCTCATCATCTTCGATGACAAGGCGGAGGCCTTCGAGCCGTTCATGAAGATTCCGGACGATGCGCCGCTCGTGCCGGCCGGCCACCCGTTCCGGTATACGGCCGGCGGAACCGAGTACTATTACTTCCCGACGCCGTACGCCACGGTCCGCGTGCGGGCCGACATGGCCAGCGTGAAGGACCTCTCGACGTACGAGGCATTCACGTGCCTTGCCGCCGGCAGCCCGTACGAGAAGGGTAACTCGCGGGTCGACCGCGACGCCGCCGGCAAACTCGTTTGGGGCTGGAAAAAGGCGACGGGCTTCGTCAACGAGGAGCGGCAGCGCGAGCTCATCAAGTCGGGCAAGATGAAGGACGTCGAGGCGTGGTTCCGCATCGAGGATGTCGAGACGCACAAGCCGGTCATGCTGCACGGCGGGTCGATGACGTTCAACGCCTTCCGCAAACGCTGGATCATGGTGGCGGTGCAGTCGTTCGGCAAGGCGTCGTTCCTGGGCGAGGTCTGGTACACCGAGGCCGATACGCCCGAGGGGCCGTGGCGGTACGCCCGTCAGATCGTGACGCACGATCGCTACTCGTTCTACAACCCCAAGCACCACCCGTTCTTCGACCAGGAAGGCGGCCGACTCATCTATTTCGATGGGACGTATGCGACGACCTTCTCGCGCGAAGGCGACGCCACGCCGCGCTACGATTACAATCAGGTCATGTATCGGCTGGACTTGTCGGACCCGCGTTTGGCGCTGCCGCAAGGGAAAATGTAGGGTGGTCGCCGCGGCGACGTACTTGTTTAGCGTTATGGCCGGACACGGCGGGCGGCCACGTGGGGCCG
>PMZT01000181.1 GCA_003170085.1 Planctomycetia bacterium
AGGCCGTGAACGCCGCTGACGACAGCCTGCCGACGATAAGCGATGCCGACGACGGGGCCGCGGGGCTGGTGCCGGAGGTTCCTCCGCAGATCGAAGGTTACGAAATCATCGGTTTCCTGGGCCGGGGGGGGATGGGCGCGGTCTGGCGTGCCCGGCAGTTGAGCATCAAACGGCAGGTGGCGGTCAAGGTCTTGGCCAGCCGCAGGCTCCGGTCGGAAAGGGCCCGCGCCTTTTTCGAGAGAGAAGTGGAGCTGGCGGCCCGCATGGAACACCCGAACATCGCCCGCGTCTACGAAAGCGGCTTCAGCAGGGACGCCCGATACTACGCCTTGGAACTCGTGGACGGCGTTCCCCTGCACACGTATATCGAGCAGCACAACCTCGGCCGGCGGCAGGTTCTGGAGTTGATGCGCACCATCTGCCGCGCCGTCCAGTACGCCCACCAGCGCGGCATCATCCACCAGGACCTGAAGCCGTCGAACATTCTGGTTTCGCAGGATGGCCAGCCGCATATTCTCGACTTCGGCCTGGCCAAGACCTTCGTCCCCGACGACGAGCACGCGGAGGCCGCCCTCGAGGGCGAGATCGCCGGCACGCNNCCGGCCGCCAAGACGTGATCGACACGCGCACAGACGTTTACAGCCTGGGCGTGATGTTGTTCCACTTCGTGACGCACCGGTGGCCGCGCGACCTTGCGGGCAGCCGGCAGGAGGTGCTCCACTGCATCGCCCACGAGGAGGCGGCCACGCCCCGGTCGGTCTGCCCAGGCATCGACCGCGACCTCGATGCCGTGCTGCTGAAGGCCCTCGCCCGCGATCCCGAGCATCGCTACTCGTCCGCCGGCGACCTGGCCGGCGACCTCGGCAGCTATCTCCTGGGGAACCCCGTCACGGCTCGGCAACATTCCGTGACGTGGCACCTGATGGTCCGCTTTTGGAAACACCGGGTAACCGCGGCGCTGGCGTTCGGGCTGCTGGCGGTCCTGAGCGTTGTGGCCGTCGTGTATCATGTCCAGGTCGATCGTTACTGGAGGATGGCGGAGGCCGGGCTCTACAACACGCGCATCGCCCTGGCCGAGGCCGAACTCCGCGCGGGCAACGTGACGCGGGTCCGGGAACTCCTGGATGTTTGTCCCGAGGAGCGCCGCGGGTGGGAATGGTATCACCTGCGCCACATGCACGATCAGAGCTGCGCTACCTTCAGTTGCGACGAGGTGCCGCTGGCCATGGCCGTCAGCCCCACCGGTCCCTGCCTGGCGACCGCCGGTTACGAGTCGAACCTGACGTTCCGCGATGCGCGAACGGGCGAGGTCCGCCTGCGCTGCGCCGGACGCGCAGGCCCGATCGCCGCGCTCGCCTTCAGCCCCGACGGACGGCGGGTCGTCTCCGGCGGCGCAGATCAAGTGCTGCGCCTCTGGGACGTTGGCACGGGCAAGGAATTGAAGGCCGTCCAGGGCCACTCCGGGCTCATCCACGCCGTGGCCTTCAGTCCCGACGGCCGGTATGTGGCCTCCGGCGGCATGGACCGACTCGTCAAGATATGGAACGCCGCCGACCTTGCGCCGGTCAAGGTCCTGGAAGGCCACGAGGGCGAGATTGGGTCGGTGGCCTTCTGTCCCAGCGGCCGGCAGATTGCCTCCGGCAGTTGGGACGGCACGGTGCGAGTCTGGGATGCCCTTGCCGGGACGGTCACGTGGAAGCTCACGGGCCACCCCGACGAAGTCTACGTCGTCGCGTTCAGCCCCGACGGCAAGTGGATTCTGTCGGCAGGCCGCGACGGCGCCCCGCGAATGTGGAACGCCGACACGGGCGAGCGCGCGGCCGAGTTCCGAGGTTACAGCGAGGCGATCTATGCCGCCGCCTTCAGCCCGGACGGGCAGACGATTGTCTCGGGCGGGGCCGACGGCTCGCTCCAGGCCTGGGATGTCGCCAAGAGCGAGCTGTGTGGCTTACTTCGCGGCCACACGGGCGCGGTTCGCACCGTGGCGTTCCTGGATGACGGCCGGCACGTCCTTTCGGCCGGCGAGGGCAAGACGCTCAGGCTCTGGGACCTCTCGAGATCGGCCGATTGTCTGAAGGGCCATGACCTGGCCGTCACCTGCGTGGCCGTGCACCCCGACGGCCGGCACATGGTTTCCGCCTCCGACGATCGAACGCTCGTCCTCTGGGATCTCGACACGGGTCATCGCACCCCCTTAGGCGGCCTTCCGATTGACTTCAAGTCCCTGGCGTTCAACTCGGACGGGAAGTCGTTGCGAGGCGTTGCAGCAAACGGGGCCGTGTTCCAGTGCGACGGCGCCGGGGGACCATGGCTCCCCCCGGTGGGCGGCGGCCGGGGCACGCTTCTTGCGGCGGCCCTTAGCCCCGATTCGAGATTTGCCGCATTCAGCGGCGGCGATAGATCCATCAGTGTCCGATTCACGGAGACAGGAGACGAGTGCCTTTGCATCGGCCCCGGGACCCAGGATGTCTCCTGCCTGGCCTTCAGCCCCGACGACCGGCGGATTGCGGCCGCATGCAACGGAACGATCCTGATCTGGAGCACCAAGTCCGGCCGCGAGGTCTGCCGGACGGCCGAACTGGACGATAGAATCCTTGCGCTGGCCTTCAGCGAGGACGGCCGGCACATCCTCTCCGGCCACGACAGCGGGGCCGTCAGGCTCTGGAATGCCGAGACCGGGGCGCTGCTGGCGGTGCTGGCAGGCCACAGCGGCCCCGTCATCGCCGTGGCATTCAGCATCGATGGCCGCCGTCTCGTCTCCGGCGGGAACGACAAGACGATTAAAGTCTGGGATGCGGCCATGGGCACGGAACTGCTGACGCTGCGCGGTCATCGTGACGGCGTGACGTGTGTGGCCTTCAGCCGCGATGGCAGGCTCCTGATCTCGGGCAGCCGTGACAAGACGATCCGGCTCTGGGATTCCGGACCGCGGAAATCCGGCGGGGGCACGCCTTGAAGCCCTGAAGGCGCGAGTGCCGAGGGGCAGGACCCTTGGTATGGGCGATGAGCGATGGGGGGCGTCTGGAGGAGAAGGAGCCATGGTGCACGACGCATCTTCGTCGCGCGAATCAGATCCGGAGAGACTGGCGAACCTCTTAGGCGTCGGAATCCCCCCGGCCTCGACGGAACACGACCGCCGGACCAGTCACACGGCCCAATTGCTGGTGGAAATGCTGGCCGGGCGGCTTCCGGTTTCGGTGCCTTCCGTCGCTTCGGAAGACTCCACGACCCGGTCGGCGCGGGAGACCTCCGCCTGCCTGGGGCCGCCGATCGGCGACCTCCTGTTTAGCCCCTCGACGGAACTGTCCACCTTGCGGATCGTCAAGGAGTACGGGAAGCAACTGGCTCGCGCCGCCACCGTGCCGACGCAGCAGGCGGCCGCCACCGCAATCTACTACGGGGCCATTGCCGCAGCCCTCGTGTGGCAGCACCGCGCCCTGACGCACCATTCGGGCCCGGAGCTCGAAAACGCCTTTGGAATGCTGGAGGCGAAGCCCTGGCTGGAGCCGCGGCTGAAGGCGCTTCTGGGCCAGGCCCGCAAGGCCTGCCCGCCGGCCGCCCCGGCCTGACAAGAGCTCGGGACATTGAAGAATGTTGCTTCTTCCTCTGGCCTCTTCCTCTTGACGTGGCGCCGGGGCGCGGTACAAGAGCGAATGAACGAGTGCGATGCGGGGCCTCTTTCAGGAATGCGGCCGAGCATGGTTCCCGGCGACAGGACGAATATCGGCGGGCCGAACGAGGTCTTCCAGACCACGCAGTGGACCGAGATCATCGGCCTGCGCACCGACAACGAGGGCCTGCGGCGCGAGGTCCTCAACCGAATCATATCGAAGTACTGGAAACCTGTGTACTGCTACCTCCGCCGCAGGGGCTATGACAACGAGGAGGCGAAAGACCTGACGCAGGGCTTCGTTCACGAGATTCTCCTGGGCCGCAACCTCGTCGACAAGGCCGATCGCGCGAAGGGGCGGTTCCGGACCTACCTGTTGACCGCGCTCAGTCGGTATGCGACCAGCGCCCACCGCGCCGCCACGGCCGAAAAGAAGATGCCCCGCCAGGGGCTGGTCCGCCTGGACGAGTTCGAGACCGCCTGTCTGCCCGGGCCGGCCAACGGGTGCACCCCCGAAGACGCCTTCAACTATGCCTGGGCCTCGGCGCTCCTGGACCAGGTGCTGGACGAGGTGCGGAAAGGATATGACACCGCGGGCAAGACGGTTTATTGGGAAGTCTTCGCGGCCCGGGTCGTGGGGCCGATCCTCGACGGGACGCCGCCGCCCCCGCTGTCCGAGCTGTGCGCCCGGCATGGCATCGCCGATGAATCCACGGCCTCCAACATGATCATCACCGTCAAGCGGCGGTTCCGCGCCGTACTTCATCAACGCGTCCGCCCCTTTGTGGATTCCGAGACGGAAGTCGAAGCCGAGATCCGCGACCTGATGTCGACACTCTCCCGGGGCGCGGACGGAGCGTAGCCGGCCGCGCTGGAGCATTTCACGTGCGGCTGTAGTTGACGCTGCGCGGTCGCCGCGGCGACCGCGTTTCAGTCGCGCGACGCGGCCGCCGGGAACGCGGCGGGTCGGGAGACCCGCCGCGCATGGGGCTACGGGTACGCGTGAATTGCGCCATGCCTCTCCAGGCGGATACTACGTGCAGGAACCGCGGTCACACCTCACTACGACAGGCCGTGGGAAAAGGGTTGCAATCGCGGTCATACGCGAGTAGGGTTCGATATCATCTTGTCGTGCTTTCCGGTTGCAGGGCCTACAGTTTGTGGCACAGCCGCCCCCGGCTGTGCATTGATGGTAGGGTTCTCAGCCGAGGGCGGCTGAGCCACATTCGCCGGGCGCGGCGGCGGACACTGGGTAGCGGTGTGGAAAGGGGGGGGCCATGGCTGAGAACTTAAGCTCTGTGGCCGCATTGGCTAACAGGCTCCGGGTGCTTCAGGAGCAACTGGCCGACGAACCCCCGTCCGAGCGCGGCGTTTTCCTGGCGGGGGAGGTCAAGCGCACCCTGGGAACGGTCGATCCCCGAGAGCGAAAAGCATTTCTAGAGGAATTGCTGAATCGGTTCCCCGCTTGGGACTCCGCCTGGGCTCCGCCGCCTCCCGCGGCGTTGCAGGCGCCCCCCGTGGCGCCGCCGGCCGACGACCGTGCGCTGGCGGACCCGGACCTCCTGGCGGAGCGGCTGTCGGCGCTCGGGCCGAAGCTGTCCGCGGCCCAGCGGGAAGCCGTCGCCCGCCGGCTCCGGGAGGCGGGCTTTGCGCTGGTCGAGACGAAGGGATGGCCCGAGTCGCTCGCCCGCGAGGCACTCGGCCGCTACCTGCCCGACGGCAACGAGGCGATCGACCCCGTGCGGCTGGCCCGGTTGGCGGCGCAGTTGATCGAGTTCGCCTGCACCCTTGACCCGTTCATGTGGGAAAAGTGGAGGGTGCTCGTGTCCAAGGGCAAGCACAAGTCTCCCGTGACCCGGCCCGTGGCGGCGCTGAAGGTCACGGTGGACCGGTTCCTGCGCGGCGACGCGAAACAGGCCGAGGGTCAGGTGACCGAGGACTTGAAGAAACTCCGCGCCGTGATCGCGGCCATGGTGAGCGCGCCGGTCCTCGGCCAGGGCCAGCATCCGTTCTGCCTGCGGGAGGAGTTTTCGCCGGAAGCGATCCGGGAGGCCGTGGCGGGGCAGGGTTCGTTCAGGTTCATCCCCATCAGCGCGGAGCGGAAGTGTTGGCTCCGGTACGTGGAACTGGTCAGAAACTTCGACGAGGAGGTTGCCAAGAATAAAGTGGTCAGCGCGATCGCCGACTGCGCGCTGGAACTGCTCGAACCTCTGAGTCGGGGCATGGAGCAGGGAAAAGGCAATGGCGGTAACCGGACTCATACACTGGCATGAGGGCCTGTTCCTGCAGCCCCATCACCTCCAGGGGATGCAGAAGCAGTTGACGGACCAGTTCGGTTCCGAGCGGCGGCTGCTGCGCTCCTATCCGTACGGGCTGGTGGAGTCGCGTCTGTCCATCCGCTGGCCGGGGATGGAGACGTCTGATTTTAGTGTATCCCTGTATAGGGCTCTCCCCGAAGAGGAGAATCGCAAGCCATGACCTTGCCGGAATTGTGCGAGCCCCTTTTCCACTATGTCATGCGGCTCAGCCGGTCGGCCCGCAAGGGCAGCGCGCACCAGATGGCCGTGGTGCGCAGCGAGGTGAAGGCCCAACTGGCCGAGATCCGGAGCCGGGCTGAACAGGACGTGAACGTGGCCGGGTCATTCGAGAAGATCGAGCTTGCCCTGGTCTTCTTCGTCGACTTCATGATCCGCGCCAGCAGCCTGCCGTTTGCCCTCGACTGGAAGGACCTGGCCCTTGAGCAGGGCGAGTTGGCCGGCGACGAGAAGTTCCATGTCCTCCTGAACGAGACCCTGAAGGACCCCAGCAAGGCGGCCGCCGAACGCCTTGCCGTCTTCTACACCTGCATGGGCCTCGGTTTCACGGGCGCCCCCGGGGGGATCCCCGCGGAGCCGGAGTACCTGCGGAAGAAAATGGCCGAATGCGCCGCCCGCCTTCGCGACATCATGGACGTCGAAGCCGTCGCCCGCCTGTGCCCGGACGCCTACGTGGTCAACACCATCAATATGACCCAGCCGCCCGGCAAGTGGCTGTTGGGCATCTCCATTGCGCTCGTGGGGCTGATCGTCGTCCTGCTGGTGGCCAATTTCTGCCTCTACCGGCAGACGGTGGGCAAATTGGCCGCGGATCTGAGCAAGATACTCGAACATGACACGGCGGCGGCTCCGGCCTCGCCGGCGGCAGACGAGCGGAGGTAGTCTATGGATCCAGGCGGGATCCGCAATCAGCCGAGTCCCTGGTGGCTTGCCATGGGGGGCGGCGGCGGCACCTTGACCTACCTGTTCTATCGCTTCTGGGGGACCGACGCCTTCTGGATCGTGCTGGTCGGCTCCCTGGCGGTCGGCTTCGCTGTCGCGGGGTACGCCTGGATCCTGAAGCGGGGCGAGAAGCGCAAGGCCCGCGGGTTTGAGGAAGGCGTCGGCAACCAGGTCGGCAAGGCCCCCACCCGCATCTCCGACACCACCCAGCGGGCCCGCCTCGACGACCTGCGCAAGCGATTCCTCGACGGCGTCCGGAAACTCCGCGAGGCCACCGGCAAGGACCTGTACGAGCTTCCCTGGTACCTCCTGGTGGGCGAGCCCGGGTCCGGAAAATCCGAGGCGGTCCGGCCCCGGCATTCCGGGCTTCCGTGCCCCCCCGGGATGCAGGACGAGTTCCAGGGCGCCGGCGGAACCATCAACATGGATTGGTGGTTCACGAACGAGGCCGTGATCCTCGACACGGCCGGACGCCTCATGTTCGAGGAGTTGCCGCCAGGCATGGTCAGCGAGTGGCAGGAGTTTCTGCGCCTGCTGCGGTCGAATCGGCCGAACTGCCCGATTAACGGGGCGCTGCTGGTGATCCCGGCCGACAGTCTCATCCGCGACACCACCGACCAGGTGAACGTCAAGGCCGCCCGCATCGCCGAACGCCTCGCCATGATCCAGAAGCTGCTGGGCGTCCGGTTCCCGCTGTACGTGGTTATCACCAAGAGCGACCTGATCAACGGCTACCGTGAGTTCTTCGACAACATCGCCGACCCCGAAGGGCAGCGGCAGATCCTGGGGTGGTCGAACCCCGCCTCGCTCGACGAGGCGTTCAACTCGCAGGACATCGGCCGGCACCTGGAGACCCTGGCGGCCCGGCTGCGGCGCCGCCGGCTCGGCCTCCTTCTCGACCCGGTCAACACCGAGAACCCGTCGGCCCGCCGCACCGACCAGGTGGACGCCCTGTACTCCTTCCCCGAGAGCCTGATGCGTCTGGCCCCGCGGCTGCAACTGTACCTGGAGAAGCTCTTCTTCGGCGGGCCGTTCGCCGCCAAGCCGCTCTTCCTGCGGGGCGTCTACTTCACGTCGGCCATGCGCGAGGGCAGTGCCCTGGACGACGAATTGGCCGAGGTGCTCGGCGTGCCGGTGGAGTCGCTGCACGACGGCCGCGTCTGGGAGCGCGAGCGCTCCTACTTCCTGCGGGACTTGTTCGTCAACAAGGTCTTCAAGGAAAAGGGCCTTGTGACCCGGGCCGCGCGAGCCGGGGGGCAGTATCGCCGCCGCAAGGCCGCCGTGGTAGGCGCGGGGCTTGCCGCCGTCGCCCTCCTGGCCGCGCTCACCCTCTATTTCTTCGCCCAGTTCGATAAGAGCCTGGGCGAGCGGCACAGCTATTACCATGCCGCTGCCAATGACCGGCACTGGTACGAGGGGTATTGGCATCCAGTGGTCCGCCTGGAGGAAGGGCTGAACCCGTCGCCGGTCTTGGTGGAGGGCGCCAAGTTACGCCCGGCGAGGTTCCATCGTAAACTGGTGGACATCAACAGCGAGAAGGTCGACCCGCCCTGGATTTTCTTCCTGTCGGCCACCCTGAGCGACGATCTCAACGATAGATGCCGTGAAGCCGAGCGCATCCTTTTTGAGCGAGGCGTGCTGTATCCCCTGGTGGACGCCGCCCGCAAACGCATGGCGAACCCCAAGAGACCGCCCTGGCGCGAGGCCCGGTCCGACCGGAAACCCGATCCGCCGCTCCCCCAGGGGACGCCCACTCCCGACAAGGCCAACCTCGCCACCGAGACGCTGATCCAGTTGATGCGCCTCGAGGAACATCCGGGCGAACTGCCGGCGCCCGAGGCGCTGGACCACTTGTGCGAATACGTCCTCGATGGCGCCTCCGGCGAGGGGAAGACCGCGGGCGAGGGGGGCGAACAGGTCAAGCAGGGGTATCCCGATTACATAAAGGAAGATGACGCGGGTCAGAGCGACCGCAAGGCCATCGCCGAGGCGTTCCTGTGGATATATCCGCCCGATAACTATCGGGACAAGCCGTGGCTTGCGAAGGGCCTCGCCACCGACCCGGCCGCCGGAGCCATCCGCCAGGGCGCGACGGGGTTCATCAAGTACTGGTCTCCTGAGCGGCTCCAGGGGAGCGGCCGCATGGCGGACCTGTCGGCGCTCGCCGTGGCGCTGGGCCAGTTTGATACGGCCGAAGAGCGGCTCCTGAAGGTCTTCGAGCCGTTCCCGCGCGACGCTCTGAAGCAGGGCGCCGTGCACGCCAAGGCGCTGGCCGCCTGGAACGAGGCCCACAAGGAGCTCCTGGCGAAGCGCGAGGCGGTTGACAAGGGCGTCGGAATCCTGGGCGCCGATGCGCTGCTGGTGGCGTACGGCAAGGCCTACGAGGATTCCCTGAATCCCGCGCGGGAGGCTTACCGCCGCCTGCTCGGCCCTGATTTCCCGGGCGACCCCGGGCCGAAGCCGAATCCGGCCGGCCGGGCGGCGGAGCCGTCCAAGGCGGCGGAGGCGCCGGCCCGGGCGGCACGAGCCGCGCCGGCCCCGGCCGCCAAGCCCGGCACCGCGGAGACGATCGCCAGCGCCAAGGAGGATCCCAAGAAGGCCTGCGCCAGTGCCAAGCAGGATCTCAAGATGGCCTGGGAGAGCCTGGCGGATTGTTTCAAGTCCCAGGGTCCCCAGGAGGCCCGCCTGCGGGAGTTCGACAGCCGGTTCCTCGACCGGATTCTGGTCGGCGATCCATCTTCACGCTTGTATTATCATAGGTGCAAGATGTACCGGATTGCGTCGGGGGCGTTCCAGCAGCTTCCCGATCAGGCCGAGGTCGGCGCGCAAGCCCGGGCCGTGGCGGAATTCGCGAACAACGGCCTGACGGCCATCAGGGCCCTGGATCGCGCCGCCGGCGAGCGATGGCGCGTGCCGGAAGCCTGCAAGGTCTCCCAGGAGGAGGTCCGGTTGCTGGCGGGCGGGCGCTTGTTCGCGGCGTTCGACGCCGGCTTGAAGCAGGTCCTGCCCAAAGACCTGAAGGAACTGAACGAGCGGATCAAGGCGCTGGCGGCAGGCGACCCGGTGCGGAACTTCCCCGAGATTCCCCTCGTCGTCCTGCCGGAACCCCAACCTCGGCCCGAGTATTCTCCCGCCGGCGCCGCCGCCTACTTCGTGAAATGGCAGACCCTGGGCGAGTGCCTCGAAAAAGAGCAGCAGGAGTATCCCGACCGCGGCGAATTGCTCGCGCGACACGCCGCGGCACGCGACGCGCACTTGAAGTATATTAAGGAATACCTCCATTACTGGGCCTGCACCGTGCCGGAGCCGTACTGCGGAACGGTCGGCGCGGACTGGGCGACCTGGCGCGAGAAACTGCCCCCTGTGTCGGCCGCGGTGTTCGTGAAGCAGGAGGACCTGTGCCGCGCGATGGCCGACGCGCTCGACAAAATGCTGCCCGTCGTGCCGAAGGAAATGAAGGGTGAGTGGGAGGGCGCCCGCCGCGCCCTGGAGGAGCAACGGCGCCACCTGGGCAACCGCGTCTATCTCAACGACCGCGATGAGGCGATCTCCAACTGGAGGGCCCTGGGGCCGGACGCCGCGAAGGCGCGGCTGAAGATCCTGGAGGCGCAGCCGCGGGCTTTCGTCAAGGGCTATGTGCCCGTTCCCATCGACGCCGCCGTCGAATCGGGTGACGCGCCGGCCCTGCCATTCGTGGAATTCGTGGATGGGTACTGGCTGCACCTGGCGATGGAGTCACTTCGGCTGGTGGGGCGCGACTGGAAGGTCGGGTTCGATCAGCAGATCGAAACGTTTCTGAAACAGTACGGGCGGTTCCCTCTGGCGCTGCCCGTGGACCAGGGGCCGTGGCTCACCCCCGCGCAGGTGGAAGAGGCGCGCAAGACGATCCTCGCGTTTGGGCAGCAGGAATGGTCCAAGGAGACCCTTGGCGGCGGCGCCAAGACGGACCGGCCCAAGGTGGATGCGCTTCTGGAGTTGCTCCGCCGTTTCCCCGTCGCCAGCAAGGAGCAGGAGAAGAGCCTGGAACAACTGCGGAAGATGCAGCGGGTGCTCGAGGCCCTTCCGCAGGAGGGGCAGGCGGCCACTTGCGACGTCTGCTGGCCCGGCCTCCGGGATCAGGTGTCGAATGCCCAGAAGGTGGGGAAGGACTTCGTAGGCTCCTACTACCGTTTCGTCAGGGTGGGTGAACAGGAAATCTCCACGGAAGCGGACACCGAAAAAGTGCTGCTGGAGAAAGTCCAGTCTGTGGGCGACCCCGGCCCCCGGGCCTTCGTCTTCCGGCCGCTCAAGGCTTCCACCGAAGGGGAAGGGATGCAAGTGTTCTTTGAGGCTCCTTGGGCGATTCTCAAGATGGCGCTGCTCGGGGAATCGGAGGACGGAAAAACGTGGACGAGTACGTTCGTCACCAACCAGACCCCTGGGCTTGTCTTTACCGTCCGGATCAAGTTTGCTGGCGCTCTGCCTGTCAAGCGGGATTGGCCCGGCTACCATCGCCCGTAGGGTTGTCTTGGGTCGCCGCGGCGACCGCGCCCGCGCGTGAGGCGGAGGAGAAGGCCGAAACGGATACCCGGCCACGGTCGATCGTGTCGGATGTCACGGCGGCGGTTCGCGGCGCGGTCTGGTGGAACCGGTCCCGGGCGGGGGTGGGGTGAGGATGGCCAGCGCGTTACGCCGAATCGTGAACTGGTTCACCGGCGCTGGCAAAGACCACGACGCCGGCGGCGTTTTCGTGGCCGCCTTCGGCAAACACCCCGGCTGGGAGGACCACCTTGAGGCGCTCGGCCTGGAGACGTCCTTCCTCGTTGATATCAAGCGGATTCTCTACGTCGAGGGCCTCGGCGGTGCCATTGCCTCGGGCGCCTGGGAGAAGGCGGAGCCGGCGCATCGGCTCGAAAAGTTCGCACACCTGTTCGTTTGGGCGGCTGCCGCCGACATCGTGATCGGCCGGATGTGGTCGTCGCAGGACGCCAAGGGGCGCGCCCTGTACCCGATGGTGGTGTGCGCCCATTGTTCCGGGTTGCCCCCGACGTGGGCGTTCGAGAACGTGCCGCTCCTGCTGGAGGAACTCGAGCACCGCTGCGTGGCTACGCACTCGGCCTCCGAGGTCATTGCCGCAGTGGATGAGGCACGCCAGTTGCTCCGTCAACGAGCGGCCCAGTGCGTGGCCGACGGTCCGGAGCCGGAAGGTGCGGCTACGGTCTTCCAGACGCTGGCGGCCCGTCCGGAAATGGGACCGGACCACCGCGGGTTGCTTCGCGTCTTGTACCAGGTCGAGCAGAGCATGCAGGGCTTTTTTCCGGGTGCGCCCCGGGCCTCCGAAAGTGGAACGCTGCCCGAGCCCCAGCAAATCCGGGTGCCGCAATGCAACGAGTCGCCCGCGGCCAGTGCCTTGTTGTGGCTGCGGTTCGTGCGCTGCTTGCTGGACCGCGGGACGCCGGTGCTGCTGGTCGTTCCGCTTCGCGAGCCTTGGCTGGACGTGCTGGTGGGCGTCCCGCGGCCGTCTCAGTTGGAGTGCATTCGGGCCGCCGCGAAGGCGCTGCCGCTGACCACCGAGATTCCCTTTCAGTGGGACGAGGACTTCGTCAAGCGGTCCGAAGCGCGGATCGCCGGCACGTACCAAGCGTCTCCCGTGACGGCGTCGCGGCGTCGTCGCGCCCCGCCGCGCGGCCCCCGGCCGGGAGTCTGGGCGCGCCTGAAGGCCCGCAAGTCCCTCCTTATCGGCGCTCTCATTCTTATCGGGTTGAGCGGTCTCCTGGCGCTGGGTGTGGCAGTGACGGCGCGGCTGTTGTCTCGGCAGGATCCGTCGGCCGTCCTCGCCGGCAAGTGGAACGAACTGTGCGGCCAGTACAACGACTGGTTCGAGAGCTTTGCGAAGAACGTGGACCCCGATTTTCTCAAGCGCGTCAACCCGAGCGCTTCCGAGGAAGACGTCGGCTCGGTCCGCCGCCGGCGGCAGGCCTGGGAGGGTGATGCCTTTCTGAAAGAGCTTGCGGCGTCGGTGGCCGAGTTCAACAAGCAGAAGCTCGAACCGCCGGCGCTGGCAGGGAACAGGCCTCCATACTATGATAGTTGTCCCCGGTGGGAGTCTCTTTACCCGGATGAGCAGGCCCGCATCCGGGCCGAGGAAGAGCTACGGGGGCGCGTCACCGCGGCACTCGACATCGTGCAGCGCCGCGTGGGCGACCGGCTGACCTCGTGGCCCGAGTTGAAAGGGGTTGTCGAAGCCGGCCAGCAGTGGCCGCGCTGGCCGGGGCGGTCGCGCTGCGTGAAGGAATGGGTTTCCAGCGTCGGCCGAAACGGAAATCTGGCCCAGACGCTAGAGCAGATCCGCGTCGCCGCGGATGTGGCCCGCCGGTGGCCGGAAGTGGCGGCGGCCGTCGAAGCCGTCGCGAAGTCGCCGGACATCCGGAACACGCCCCTGGCGGAGTTCTCGGAATTCGTGCGCGATGAAACGGACCCCGATCCCACGAAGCAGCCCGACGCCGATTTCAGGGCCTTGGACAGCCGGCTCTGCGAATGGACGGAGGGGCCTCAGCCTGTGGTGCGGGCCATGGCCGATTTCGTCACGAAGGACTGGCCGCGCCTGCATCGTGCCTGCGTGCAGCGTTATCCGCCGGGGGAGTTCCCGGGCAACACGAGCGCGCACTACTGGAACTGGCTGCAGAAGGTCAGGAGTCCGGACGCCCCGTACTGGGCGTTCGAGAAGCCGCCGGCCGAGTTGAGCGCGCTCAGGCAGCGGCTCGAGGACGCCCAGCGCGCCTTGGCCGCGGCCGACCAGGAGATCGGCCGGGCCGGGACCGACTGGCCGGCGCCGATCGGCGCTACGGTCGTGAAGCGGCTCGCGGACGAGGCGGCCAAGGACAGGGCCGGACTGAAGACGCAGGCGGACCGCCTCGGTGAATTGGCGGGCGCCCGCTGGTGCAACAAGTGCTGGGAGCCGTTGGGCAAGCCCCAGGTGGCCCGCCTGTCGAACGACCTGGCCGAGGCGTCGCGAGCGGCATCGGGTTCGTGCGTCCGCGTGTGGCAGGAGAAGGTCAAGGCCGTCAAGGAAGCGACCCGGCAGGAGATCGAGACCCTGATTGCGGCGCTGCCCGACGAGGACCGGGTGGAGGCGGTCCGGAAGCGGGCGGAGGTGCGGAAGGACTGCAACAGCCTGGAGCAGACGCTGGAACGGCTGGCCGCCGCCCCCGGAAACGAGGCGTCCACGCGCGAGGTCCTCAGCGGCCTCGAGGGGGTCAGGAGCCGGTTCGTCGAGTTGCAGGGCGTGGCGCGGCGCGACCCGAGGGCGACGTGGGTCAACCCGTGGAAGGGCCTGATCGCGGAACTGGAAAAGGGGATTGCGGACGCCGTTCCGGCCGAAGGAGCTGCCGCGGGTCTTCGGCGTCAGACGGCCCGCCTGGACGAGCGAATCGTGCAGTTCGGGCGCTCGGCCTATGAGCCTGGGAACGCGGCGCAACTGGCCCAGATCCGCCGCGAGAAGGCCGAAATCGAGGCGGAACTGGCACGATGCCAGGAGGCCGTGCAGAAGGAAAGGGACAAGTGGGAGCCGCGCCGGTGGGAGGAATGGCCGCGGCGCCTGGCCCAACTGCGGAAAGACGCCGGCGGCCTGGCGGCCGCGCGCCTGGCGGGGCTGCCCGAGCCGCTACGGAAGCGGCTGGAGGAAGAGCGTGCGGCCATCGACACGGGCTGCCGTGGCATCGAAGGCCGCATCGCCGGCCTGCCGCGGCGCGAGGTCCGGTGGAACGACGTTCCGCGCAAGGCCGAGGTGCTGGCTGAATGTAAACAAATCAATGTGGAGCTGGGTGCCGTGGAGCCGCGGGCGGCGGCGTGTTCCGGCTGGGTTCGGGCGGCGGAGAGTTTGGCCAAGGACATGGCGGAGGTGCTCGGCGCCGCGTCGCCGGCGCCCGCTTCCGAGGCCATCGCGGCATTCTGGAAGAGCGAGCGCGACCGGCTGGCGAAGGCCGCGGTCGAAGGCCTGCGTCCGGATGCCGCCGAGGCCGCCGCCCGTGGCAGCCAGTTGAAGAGCCACGCGGGCCGGCTGGAGCAGCTCCTCGTCCATCTGGCGAACCGCCGGTTCTCAACCGACCTGGAGAAGAAGAGCACGGCCCCTTGGGCCCAACCGCTTGCCCAGGCGCTTGGCCGGAAACGCGAAGCGTTGCTCGCCCAGACGGTCAAGGGGTTGCCGTTGCCGCCGGACTACGCCTCGCTTCCCGATCGCGGCGACGCGGCGGCCGACCAGCGCCTGGACGCGTATCTGAAGGGCGTTTCCGCCCAGCCGCAGGCCGACTGGAAGTCCTTCTGTGACAGCGCGACCCGCCTGGACAGCCAGTTTGTCGCCATCCTGGACGAGATGGAGAAGGGAGACATCGAGGGCAAGGCCGTGGCGAAGTGGGCCCAAGCCGCGCGCGGCCCGGCCTACCTCGAGTTGCAGGGGGTGTTTGCGCCGGTCACGGACCGGATCGGAACATTGGAGGCGATTGATAAAACCGTCGCCGTTTCAACGCTGGTGGAGTATACGCGGCAAGCCCGCGTGAATGCGTGGGAGGCGGCGTGGGCGGCCTGGCGGAAGCTCGGCGCGTCCACCGATTGGCCCGGGACCCCGCAGCAACTGGCCGAGGAGCGCGCTATCCGCGATCGCCTGACCCGCGCGGGGGCGCCCGCCGACACGGTGATTGCGCAAGGCTGTCTTCGCTGGGAGAGGTACTTCATAAGGTTACAGGGAGAGAAGGCGATTGCAGCGGCGATCGAGGACAAGGACCTCAAGGAACTCGACCCCGCCAAGATCAACCTGGCCACAACCGCGGCGCCGGAACTGCTCAGGCTCAGCAACCCCTTGGCCCGGTATCGCCTGCTGCGATGGGCTTGGACCAAGGTCGACCTGGAGAAGATCGACGACGCCGCCCTGGGGACGATCAAGAACAACTTCGTGAAGCTGGCCAGGGATTCCGCGGCGGAGGTCTGTGACCGGGAACCCGTGAGGGGCTTCCTCGCCGCGCTGGCCACCCTGACCCGGAAGGAAGAAGCCGGAGGCGACCCGGCGAACTCCGGGCCGGGGGCCGTGGGGTGGCGGCTGCAACTGGAGAACCCGGCAACGGGGACGGTCGCGTACACGCTCAGGCGACCCGAAGCGCCCGAGTTGACGCTGACGTTTGTGCGGGTGACGCCCCCCGGCGGCACCGGCTGTTACCTGTGCACGACCGAGGTCTCGGTGGGTCTGATGCAGGCAGTCGTCAACGCGCCCGAAGCGTGGTCGCAGATCGGCCAACTGGAGCCGTTCCATCGGATCATCGGCGCCAAAAGTTGGGGCACGTGGCAGGGACCGCGACCCTGGCGCATCAGGCCCGACGGTTCCGGCCTTCAGGTGAGCGAACGATGGCTCAGAGAAACGGTCCCGCCCGACATCGCCTATCCACCGCAGTTGAAGGATAAGGTCCCGGGCCCGACGGCGGGGCACCCCATGAATGACCTGTCGCCGGACGCGGCGATTTACCTTGCCCGGCTGCTGGGCTGCCGCCTGCCCACGGCGGCTGAATGGAAGGCGGCGTACCAGGCCGTCAAGGCAGAGGCGCGGTGGAACCTCCGCGACGCCGGCTGGGCAAGTCAGAGAGACTACGCCGCCAAGCGGCCAACAACAATACTACCGGATGAACATATCTTTGTCCCCGATAAAAGCGAGGTCGCGAAAGGGCCGGACGCGGTAGTGCGAGCGGACGCATCCGACGATGGCACCCTTTGGTTTGCCGAGGTCGACTCGGACAAGGACCACGTGTTTCACCACCTGGTCGGCAATGTGGCGGAGTATGTCCTGGAGGATCCTGCCAGGGGGCAGGAGGCCCTGGTCGTTGGCACCAAGCTGCGGGCCGGCGAGGTCCAGGCATTTCTTGAGAACACGAAGGGGGCCGGCCTGGCCGTCATCGGGGGTTCGGCGCTGTCGCCGCCGGAGGTCAAGTGGGATGATCCCTACCCGTGCAAGCTCCTGAAGGCGCGCGACGCTTTCAGCGATGTCGGGTTCCGTCTGGCGTTCACGGCGTCGCAGCCGCGCCTCCGGTCCCGGGTGGTGGAGTTGCTGAAGAGCGAGGGAGGACGCCTCCGTTAAACTCGCCGGCGGCGAGAGCGCGATGGAGGGCCTGTCGATTTAATCGGCCGAAAAACGAAAGATAAGGACTTACGTTCGCGGAACTGATGTAAGTCCTTATCTTTCGCGCCAGCCGCGATTAAATCGACAGGCCCTGGAGGCCGCTTGCACCGGCGGAGAAGCTGTACTGGAATCGGCCCGGTCGGCGGACGGGCAAGAGGCGGCGGCCCTCGGCGAATGGGGCTGAACCCAAGCCAGGTTCGGCGCGCAGCCCGATGATCAGGTGCATGATTTGTGCGCTTAGGGCGATGTTCCATCACCGGGAAAAGGCCCAGAATAAGCCGTTTTGCATACTAGCGTAGTGTATAGTATCTCTGGTTCTGTTTGGGTACGGACTTGTGAAGGGAAATGCCTTGACACCTCTCCCCCCCCAGGGCTACCATGAAGCCGCTGTCGGGGGCGGTCGTATTCGTACCATGAAGTGTAAGGTTTTTCTCCGTATCCGGATTAAGAATCTATCTCAAGAGCGTCTGTTTTGCCGATAACCGTTGGGGAGTTCTGTTTCGGGACATTAGNNGGGGGGGGGGGACTGGTGGCCGAACCAGCAACGAGTTGGACCGTGCGCATCGCAGCGAGAGCGCTCTATGCCCATCGGGTACCCTGCGCATTCTCAGCGGATCCCCATATCGCGTTCTCTATTCTGAGGAGGGCCCATCACTTGAGGAACACGGCCTTACTGATCGCGCTTGTCGGGACGCTGTTTGCCCTGACCGCCACGGCGGATGCGGCGTGGGAGTGGCGTCAGGACAAATGGGTATATGTGAAGGAGCCTGCCCCGGCACAGACTCCGCTGGCGGCGGAATCGCCCCAGCCGGCGCCCCCGGCCGAGGCGCCCAAGATTGAGAACCCGCCCTCGACCGAGAGCGCGAAGGATACCGCGGCGCCCGCACCGGCCCAGAATGCCAAGGACACCCAGTCGCCCGCACCGCCGGAGACCCCGAAGGATACCCCGCCACCCCCGAAGGCGCCGGCTGCGAAGGAGACGCCGCCTTTGGCTCGGACCGACCCGCCGCAATCGACCACGGCGGCCCCCGTGACGCAAGTCGCCGCGACCGCGCAGGGACAACCGGAGGCTGCGGCACGGCGGCCCGAAGAGCCGAAGCCGGTGCAGATTTCCGCCGGCAACTTCCCCGTGAGTGAATTCGTCCTGGCGTACGGCAACGAGGCCCGAGGCCTTCCTTCCCTGGCGGAACTCAAGGAACTCAAGGTGGAACTCGGCCAGTCGGCCGCGGGGTATGGCGTACTCTCCCAGGCCGAGCGGGCTGTGAGAGCCCGGCTCGGAGATCTGGGGCACGGGTCGGAAGACAAGACCGCCCCTCTCTTCTCCGCGGGCGCTTTGCTACGCATCAACGAACAGATTGTGGCCTACTTCAACCGCAAGAACATCTACGGCGTGTTCGTGACCCCCGGCGACCAGGACATCACCCAAACCGCCGAGAAAGACGAGAAAGGCGCGATCAAGTCCATTAAGCTGGAGGACAAGCGGGCGCCGGGCAACACCGTTCTGCACCTGGTGATCTTCGTGGGACGGGTGACCAAGATACGGTCCATCGCGTTCGGCGAGCGAGTCAAGGAGGAGGACCGGATCAACAACCCCGTTTACGCGCGCCTCCTCAAGAATTCGCCCATCAAGCCCGTGACGGGCCAGGAAGGCCCCGTCACCGACCTCATCGACAAAGATGCACTGGATCGCTATGTCCTCTTCCTCAACCGCCATCCGGGCCGCCGGGCCGATGTGTCCCTGTCTTCGGCAAGCGCCTCGGCCGACGCCAAGCCGGGCGAGGTCGCCCTGGACTACCTGATCTCCGAGAATAAGCCCTGGGTCGCTTACCAGCAAACGAGCAACACGGGGACCAAGCAGACCAGCGAGTGGCGCTATCGCTTTGGGTTCATCGATTACCAGTTCTCCAACAACGACGACATCCTGGCCCTGGATTACACCACCGCCGGTTTCGATCAGTCGCATGCCGGCGTGTTGAGCTACGAGGCCCCGATTCTGGGCTTGGAACGCGTGCGGTGGTCCGTCCACGGCGCCTGGAGCCGGTTCGTGGCTTCCGACGTCGGCGCGGCGAACGGGAAGTTCAGCGGCACCAGCCAGGAGGCCGGGGGCGAGCTGATCGTCAACTTCTTCCAGGCCAGGGAACTGTTTGTCGACTTCCTGCTCGGCGCCCGCTGGGAGAACGTCTCGGTCCTCAACCAGGTTGCCCAAATGGAAGGTCGCGCCAACTTCTTCATCCCGAACGCGGGCCTGCGGGTGGAGCGGGTCACGGACACGGCCTCCACGCGGGCCTATGCCGGCGTCGAATGGCTCCCCTCCGGCTTCAACCACAATTCCCTGGCCGAGTTGGAAAAGCTCGGCCGCCTCCAGCCCGACGAGTCCTGGACCACCCTCGTCGGCAGCTTCACCCAGTCCTTCTACCTGGAGCCCCTGCTGAACCGCAAGGAGTGGGAAAGCGCCGATCCGAAGAATCGCTGGGCGACCCTCGCCCACGAGCTGTTGCTGAATGTCCGCGGCCGGAGCGCGCTGGACCACCGGCTTATCCCCCAGTTTGAAGAGGTCGTGGGCGGGTTGTACTCGGTCCGGGGCTACCCGGAAAGCGTCGTCGCGGGCGACTCCATGGTCGTTGGAACGGTGGAATATATGTACCACTTCCCCCGGACTCTCGGGGTCCGCCAGGAGCCGACCAAGCTGTTCGGCTCCCCCTTCCGATACGCGCCCCAGGGCGTCTACGGCAGCGCCGACTGGGACCTGATCTTCCGCGTCTTCTACGACGTCGGCAGGGCCGTCAACAGCAATCGGCTCTCCATCGAACAGGATGCTACGCTGATGGGGGCAGGCTGCGGCGTGGAGCTTCAGTTGAAGCGAAACCTCTCGGTCCGGGTCGATTACGCCCAGGCCCTCATGGGTCTCCCGGCCCAGGACGTGGAGGCCGGCGATCGCCGCCTGCACGTCGTCGTAACGCTTATGTATTGAGTTGTAGCAAGAGGTAAGCATGGCTGTGGTGGGTTGAAAGGCGAGGCGTGCGGCATGGCGGGTTCAGCTTTCGGAGAATCATCGAGTGGCGGCGGTCAAGGCGGTCGGCGGCTTCTCTCTCGCGCCGGCGCTAACGGCCAAAGGAGACGCGATATGATAACGGCATCGAAGACCGTGCGGAAGAGTGGCCCGAGGGTCCTGGCCGCCATGAGGGCCGCGGTGGCACTGGCGCTCCTGCTCGCCATGATGTCGGGACACTCCCGGGCCGCGCCCCAGGGCGCCACCGTGGCCCAGGGCAGCGCCACCATCGCCCAGAACGGCGCCACCACCGTGATCACCGCCGGCAATAGAAGCATCATCAACTATACCAGCTTCAACATCGCGCCGAACGAGACCGTCCAGTTCATCCAGCCGGGGGCGTGGGCACGCGTCCTCAACCGCGTCCTGTCCGTCGACCCCAGCCACATCGATGGCACGCTCCTGTCGAACGGCCAGGTCTACATCGTCAACCAGGCGGGCATCTACTTCGGCCACGGCGCGCTGGTCAACGTGGGCACCATCTATGCCTCCGCGGCCCAGATCTCCAACGCCGATTTCCTTCGTGGCGCGAATATCTTCACGAACGCGCGCGGCCAGGTCATCAACTACGGCACCCTCCAGGGCCAGGGCGTGCACCTCGTTGGCCAGCAGGTCGGCAACTACGGCCAGATCCTTTCCGAAAAGGGCCTCGTCACCCTGACCGCGGGCAATGACATCATGCTTGGCGAGCGCGGCGGGCACGTGATGGTCAAAATCGGGACCACTCCGGGCGCGACCGGCCAGGTCGATCCGGCCAAGGCCGCCGTCGAGAACGCGGGTACGATCGCCGCCCCGGGCGGCCGCGTCATGATCGCCGCGGGAGACATGTTTTCCCTGGCGGTTTCCAATACGGGCACGGTCCAGGCCAAGGAGATCACCCTCGATGGCGGCAAGACGGGCACCGTGAGAGTGTCGGGCGTCCTGGATGCCTCCGACACGCGGCCCGGCGCCGCGGGCGGCACCGTCAAGATCCTGGGCGGCCAGATCGCCCTGGAAGGCGCCCATGTGGATGCGTCCGGTGACTCCGGCGGCGGCACCGTCCTTGTGGGCGGCGATTTCCGCGGCGCAGGCACCGTACCCCACGCCACCAACGTCTATGTCAGTTCCGACACCGTCATCGATGCCAACGCCAATACCCTCGGCAGCGGCGGCAAGGTCGTCGTCTGGGCCGACGAGGCCACCTACTACTTCGGCACGATCAACGCGCGCGGCGGGCGACTGGGCGGCCCCGGGGGCCAGGTCGAAGTGTCGGGTTACGCGTACCTCGTCTTCCAGGGCCTCGCCGACCTGAGCGCTTCCGCCGGCTCCTTCGGATCCCTCTACCTCGACCCGAATGATACCAACGTCGAGATCGTGGCCACCGTCAGCCAGAACGGCGCGTTCGGCGCGGGGCCGCCATACACGTGGACCCCGACCGTACTCAGTCCCTCGCAGATACAATGGTCCGCCTTGGTGGCTCAGTTGAATCTGGGAGAGGTCACGGTTATCACGTCCTCGCTGGCCGGTACCGACGCGGGTTCGATCACGCTGAAGACCCCCGGGGACTATAGCTTGCTCACCCGCAACGCCGCGCTGACGTTGCAGGCAGGCAGCGATATCGTGATCCAGGCGGCTACGGGATTCGCTCCGGGGACATCGACCAAGAGCCTGAGCCTGATTTTCCAGGCGGGCCAGAACGGTACCGGAAATGTACAGATCAATGACGTGATCAATTCCAACGGCGGTAGCATCACTTTTCAGACGAACGCAGCCGGTAACGGAAACGTGCAGGTCACTGCCGCGATCAATTCCAATGGCGGCAACATCGACATGACGTCTACCGGTATTGGCACCATTCAGTTGGGGGCGGGGATCACTTCCGGCGCCGGCTACCAGGAGTACCACAGCCCGGTGCGGCTGACGGCGGATGTCGTATTGGCGGGCACCCTCGTGAGGTTTGACGGGATTTTGGACTCGGATGCCGCGGGGACGCCGCGGGACCTGACGATCAATACCGCGGGTGGCGGCGAGACGCGGTTCAACGGGGCGGTGGGCGGCACGTTCGAGTTGGGAAGCCTGACGACGAACGCCGACGGGACGACGGTGCTGAAGGGCGGGTCGGTCAACACGAAGAAGTTGGGCGTGAAGACGGGCGATCAGACGTACAACGAC
>PMZT01000211.1:0-8638 GCA_003170085.1 Planctomycetia bacterium
ACAGAAAGGAAGTTGCTTTACCTGGAATTGCCCTTATCATCCTTGATTACAAGGCCAGACGTCATTTTCATGAGGCCATCTTGGAGCACGTTTATAAGGACGTCTCGCCCCACCGCCAGTAATTCAGCCCTAAGTGGGAAGATCAACTTGGGTTGAAAGAGAATGACAACCGTCATGTCTTTTTGCTTCAAGTCTGGGACTTCCTTGGCCCACTGGATATCAAGCGAAGCCAACGCCGTGCCGTCGACGATCTTGATTTCCACCAGTGTCAGCGCGCATGGATATTCCGCAGCAACAGCGGTCTTTTCGTTACCCTCGGCTTCCTTTTCCAAGGTCCGGCCCTGGCTCGGCTTGATATCTTCTGTGGCGACTCCTGCCGGGGCTGGAAAGCTTCCTCTGATCTCGTCGAAAGCTTCAATCTTGGGATCCTTCAACAGCATGACGTTCCCATAGACAAACGACTCATCAAATTGCAGTGCAAGCGGGGCAGAATTGTTCCGCATTCGTCGGGCATGGGCTTCAATTGATTCTGGCTGCCCGTAACGCTTGACCACTTCAGTGGTCGGTATTGGGTTCTGCAAGAGGATAATGTACTTGTAGCCGTGGGCATTAACCGTGTCTCCCGTTTGTTCATAGACATTCGCCACTTTGCTTGTTGCAAGAACCCAGTCCCACAGTTCCTGTTGTCTCTTTGGCACCAATGGTGGACCGAACTTCCCTTGTTCCGACATCTGTGATATGTACTTCTGGTCAGCTTCGCTGAACTGAGCCAACCTCATGCTGCTCCTTGCGCCGGAGCTCTCATTTCGGAAGGTGAGCGTACCTTCGTGGTAGTTCAGTATTGTTGCCGGAAGGTGCGCCCCTTCCTTGGTTGTCAACTCGCGTTTCAACAAGAGCAAAGCTTGTGCCTGGGACTCGGGCCGAAGCGGTGCATTGAACTCATCTTGCGTAATCGGACGCGAGTTGTAGTTCCCATCGACGACTTTGTGTAGCGTGATCATGGTTTCCGACCGTGTCGTGGACGATTCGGTCACAATGAATTCGTCTCCTTGGGTGTAGCGATAGTTGGCCGGAGGGCCATATCGCACCTTGATGGCGTAGCGGCCTGCGGCCGCCGTCACGGTCCCCTTTGCCCCTGCCCCGACCTCGACTTCTGTGGCCGTGGGGCCGATGAGTTTCACCAATGCCGGTTCCCCAGATTGGTTGTCAAAGACAACGGTGTTGTTCAGGGCGCAAGCCACACCGACAGACAACAGCACAACACACAGGAAAACGATAATTCTTGTCATCACTCTTTCTCCTTCTGTCTTCAAACAGTCCTCGTTCCGATCCGGCTAACACCCCAAACCACGTTTATATTGCCGTGTCAGGCGTCCGCTAATGCGGAGCCGGTTCACTTGGAAACATACCCGACGGGTTCGACCTTTGCCATCACATTCCGATACCGCCCACCGAGCGTTGGCGTAATCGCGGCCACGCAACGGCGGCCGCCGCCGCCAATGGCGGGCAGGCCCGCCGCGGCGTTGTTCGGCCTGAAGGGCCGGAACGTAAGAGCCTCGGGCAACGCCCGAGGTCGGCGTGCACGGATTAATTATTGTATGTTATTCGTTTTTTGAGCCCTGAAGGGGCGCAACGGTTGTGGCGTTTGACGAGTTGATCCAAGCGCCCCTGCGGGGCTTACAAGGATAAAAAAAGAAATGGGGTTTGCGGCCCTGAAACCGTGGGCGTTGCCCACGGCTGGTACGTCTCAGCCTTTCAGGCTGAACGGAGGAAAACGGAACACAATGGCGGCCCTGAAATTCTGGGCGTTGCCCACGGCTGGAACGTTTCAGCCTTTCAGGCTGGACGGAGGGGCGGGATTTCCTGTTTGACACTCCAATTGGAGTGCGATATTATCTCTGGGCGCAGCCGGGGTGGGAGTGTGCGCCGGAGGAGGATGCACGGCCACGCAGAAACGCGAGGCCGTGCCACCCGTGGTTGATATTCGTCACCGTAACTGAGATTAAAGGCATCGCGGCGGGTCGGGAGACCCGCCGCGCAAAACGACGACCATGCTTTCGCAACGGCGCGAAAGCATGGCACCCATTGAAGGAAGCACGGCCACGCAAAGGCGCCCGCCGCGGCGGGTGCCACCCGAAGCAGCATTGATAAGGAGCACCCGTGGGCGGCAACGGGGTACGAATCTTAGCGGCGGGGCTGGTGGTCGGGATGGCCCTGGCTACGGGGTGCAGCCGGAATGATGAGGCGGCCGGCGGCGCGGCGGCGCGGGCCGATGTCACGCTGCTCAACGTCTCCTACGATCCCACGCGGGAGTTTTATAAGGAGTTCAACGAGGCGTTTATCGCCGGCTGGAAGGCAAAGAATGGCCAGGCGGTGCGCGTGCGGCAGTCGCACGGCGGCTCGGGCAAACAGGCGCGCAGCGTGATCGACGGCCTGGAGGCCGACGTGGTCACGCTGGCCCTGGCGTACGATATCGACGAACTCGCCGACAAGGGCGGCCTGCTTCCAAAGGACTGGCAGTCGCGCCTGCCCGAGCGTAGCGCCCCTTACACCTCCACCATCGTCTTCCTCGTCCGGAAGGGCAACCCCCGCGGCGTGAAGGACTGGGACGACCTGGCCCGGCCCGGCATCTCGGTCATCACGCCGAATCCCAAGACCTCCGGCGGCGCACGGTGGAACTACCTTGCCGCGTGGGGCTACGCGCTGAAAAAGGAACTGGGCGATTTCTCCCGGCTCAACGACCCCGCGGCGGCCGGCCCGGTGGCGGCGGCCCAGGCGAAGGCCCGCGCGTTCGTGGCGGCGATCTACAAGAACGTGCCCGTGATGGACTCGGGCGCCCGCGGCGCGACCAGCACGTTCGTGCAGCGCGGCATGGGCGACGTCCTCGTGGCGTGGGAGAATGAGGCGCTGCTGGCGATGCGCGAACTCGGGCCGGACAAACTCGAACTCGTCGCCCCGTCAATCAGCATCCTGGCCGAGCCGCCGGTCGCGGTGATCGACAAGGTCGTGGACAAGCGCGGCACGCGGGCCGTGGCCCAGGCGTACCTGGAGTACCTGTACACGCCCGAGGGGCAGCGGCTGGCGGCGCAGCACGGCTATCGTCCGCGGCGCGCGGCGGGCGTGCCGGAGGAACTGATGAAGCAATTTCCGAATCTCGAACTCTTTACGATCGACGACGGCTTCGGCGGCTGGGCCAAGGCGCAGGCGGCGCACTTCGCCGACGGCGCGTCGTTCGACGCGATCAGCCGGCCGTAAGAAACTATCTCAGAACGGCCTTTGTATGTGGCACAGCCGCCCCCGGCTGTGCATTGTGGGTCATTTGCACAGCCGAGGGCGGCTGTGCCACAGTTCGTAAGGGCAACGGATGAAAAGCAGACTCCAGCGGCGTTCGGTCCTGCCGGGCTTCGGCCTGACGATGGGCTTTACGCTGATGTACCTGAGCCTGATCGTGCTTATTCCGCTGTCGGGGCTGGTCCTGAAGTCGGCCACAATGACGTGGCCCGCGTTCTGGAGCACGATAACCGAGGACCGCGTGCTGGCGTCGCTGCGCCTCAGCTTCGGCGGCGCGCTCATTGCGGCCACGGTCAACGCGGTCTTCGGATTCGTCGTGGCGTGGGTGCTGGTGCGATATCGGTTTCCCGGTCGTCGGCTGGTGGATGCGCTCATCGACCTGCCGTTCGCGCTGCCGACCGCCGTGTCGGGGATCGCGCTGACGGCCGTGTACGCCCCGACCGGCTGGCTCGGCCGGCCGCTGGCAGCGCTGGGCATCCAGGCCGCGTACACGCCGCTGGGCGTGGTGATCGCGATGACGTTCGTGGGCCTTCCGTTCGTGGTGCGGACGCTGCAGCCGGCCCTCGAGGACCTTGACGTGGAGATCGAGGAGGCGGCGGCAAGCCTGGGCGCCGGCCGGTTCCAGGCGTTCGTGCGGGTGCTGCTGCCCGCGCTGTTGCCGTCGCTTCTGACGGGTTTCGCGCTGGCGTTTTCGCGGGCGGTGGGCGAGTATGGCTCGGTCATCTTCATCGCCGGCACGACGAAAACGGAGATCGCGCCGCTGGTGATCGTCACAAAACTGGAGCAATACGACTACGCCGGCGCCACGGCGGTGGCGCTGGTGATGCTGGTGGCCTCGTTCGGCCTGCTTTTCGGAATCAACCTGCTCCAGCGGTGGAGCCGGCGGCAACACGCCTGACGCGGAGTCTTGTCATGGCCAGTGCAAGCGCATGGATGAGGTCGGTCACCCCGCCGCAGGGGCGATCGGTGGCGACGACGGAGTCCGCCGCCGTGCGCTGGCTCCTCGTGGCCGTGGCCGTGGGGTTCCTGCTGCTCTTCCTCTTGGCGCCGCTGGTGGCGGTGTTCGCCGAGGCGTTCTCGGCGGGCCTGGGGGCGTTCCTTGCCGCCCTGGTGGATCCCGACGCCCTCTCGGCGGTGTGCCTGACGCTGCTCGTGGCCGGCATCGCGGTGCCGCTGAACACGATTTTCGGCATTGCCGCGGCGTGGGCCATCGCCAAGTTCAACTTTTTTGGCAAGAACCTGCTCGTGACGCTGATCGACCTGCCGCTGGCCGTGTCGCCGGTGATTTCGGGGCTGATCTATGTACTACTGTTCGGAAGAAGCGGCTACCTTGGTCCGTGGCTGGCGGCGCACGACATCAAGATTCTGTTTGCGGCGCCGGGGATCGTGCTGGCCACGATGTTCATCACGTTCCCGTTCGTGGCGCGCGAGCTCATTCCGCTCATGCAGGCGCAGGGGACGGACGACGAGGAGGCGGCTCGCGGCCTGGGGGCCACCGGCTGGCAGACGTTCCTGCGCGTGACGCTGCCGAACATCAAATGGGGCGTCCTATATGGGATCGTGCTGTGCAACGCCCGCGCGATGGGCGAGTTCGGGGCCGTGTCGGTGGTCTCGGGCCACATCCGCGGCGAGACCAACACGATGCCGCTGCACGTCGAGATTCTGTACAACGAGTACAACACGGCGGCGGCGTTCGCCGTGGCGTCGCTGCTGGCGGTGCTGGCGCTGGTGACGCTCGTGCTGAAGACGGTGCTGGAGTGGAAATCGGCGCGGGCCCACGCCCGGCCGGACATCGCGACGGCCGAAGAGGTGCGCGTATGAGCATTGAAGTCGTGAATATCGCGAAAACCTTCCACACGTTTCGGGCGCTGCGCGGCGTGAGCCTGAAGATCGAGGCGGGCGAACTGGTGGCCCTGCTCGGCCCGTCGGGCTCGGGCAAGACCACGCTCCTCCGGATCATCGCCGGCCTCGAGCAGCCCGACGAGGGCAGCGGCCCAATCCTGTTCGACGGCGAGGAGATGGGCCATCGCGCGGTGGGCGAGCGGCAGGTCGGGTTCGTGTTCCAGCACTATGCGCTGTTCAGACATATGACGGTCTTTGAGAACGTGGCGTTCGGCCTGCGCGTGCGGCCGCGGAAGACCCGGCCCACCGACGCCGAGGTGGCCGAGAAGGTCCACGCGCTGCTGCGCCTCGTGCACCTCGACAGCCTGTTCGACCGCTATCCCTCGCAGCTTTCGGGCGGTCAGCGGCAACGGGTGGCGCTGGCGCGGAGCCTGGCGGTGGAGCCGAAGGTGCTCCTCCTGGACGAGCCGTTCGGGGCGCTCGACGCCAAGGTGCGGCAGGAACTGCGGCGGTGGCTGCGGCGGCTGCACGACGACATCGGCGTGACGAGCGTTTTCGTGACGCACGACCAGGAAGAGGCCCTCGAAGTGGCCGACCGCATCGTCGTGATGAACGAGGGGACGATCGAGCAGGTGGGCACGCCCGACGAGGTCTTCCACCGCCCGGCCACCGAGTTCGTCATGAAGTTCCTGGGCAACGTCAACCTGTTTCACGGGCGCGTGGGCGGCGGCAAGGTGCAGTTCGCCGGCGTGTCGGCCGACGTGCCGGAGGGGAGCGTCGAGGACGGCGCGCCGCTTCTGTCGGCCCGCGTGTTCGTCCGCCCGCACGAGCTGGACCTGAGTCTGACGCCAGCGGGCCGCGGCAGTTTCCCGGCGAAGGTCACGCGGATTCACTCGGCCGGGCCGGTCGTGCGGCTGGAGCTGGAGGCCGAGACGGGCGAGCAGGTCTTCGCCCACATCGACCACCTGAGGTTCCAGGCCCTGGGCCTCAGCGAGGGCAGCCGCGTCTTCCTCCTGCCGCGCGACCTCAAGCTTTTCACCGAGGACTTCTCGGTCTGACGGCTTTCCGCCGTTCGATTTCACCGCCCGTCCCGGCGGCGGAATTTGCTGGACGCCGAAAACGGGGTATAGTATAGATGCGAATCGAGGGCATATCTGCCGTACCAGTGGTTGCACCTGAGGCCGCAGGGGCGCGGCCTGTCTGCTCCGCCTTGGCGAATCTTCGCCGTAGCGGGCGTCTTGATGTGGGGGCATGTCTGTGGAACCGGTAGCCAAGTCTGGGGCCGGGCAATCGCGCGCCCTTGGTGCAGGGTCATTTCGGCAAAAGCAGTAACTCGGGTCTGAGCGTTGGGGGGGCAGTTCACGCGCCGTGGGCGGGCGTCCGAGGGTTCGGAATCATGTCTGGAGCGCCGGCAGGCGAGATGAAGACGGAAGCCGCGGGGGACGGTCTGCCCCGCGCAGCACGCGCCCCCCGTCCCGGATTATCCGGGCGGTGGCTGACGCTGGTCGCAAGCGCCATCCTTGTCATCGCCGGGACGACCGTTTACCTGAACAGTTTCAGCGGCCAGTTCTTCTTCGACGATAACGGCTCGATCAGGCATAACCCCGATCTGCACAAGGCGTGGCCTCCGTGGCGCATCCTAGTGTCGCCGAGCTTTGCCGCGCGGCCGATCGCCGGCCTGACGCTGGCCCTGAACTACCACGCCGACGGCCTGAACGTGCGCGGCTACCACGGCGTCAACCTGGCGATTCACCTGATCGCGGCGCTCGCGCTTTTCGGCGTCGTGCGGCGGACGCTCCGGACCGGGCGCCTGCGGCCTCGTTTCGGCCATGCGGCCGACGCGCTCGCGCTGGCCGTGGCGCTCGTGTGGGTGGTCCACCCGCTCAACACGCAATCGGTCACGTACATCATCCAGCGCTGCACGTCACTCATGGTGATGTTTTACCTCCTCATGATTTACGCGATCCTGCGCGGCACGACCTCCCGGCGCCCCACCCCGTGGTACACGGCGGCGGTCCTGGCCTGCGCGCTCGGCCTGGGAACCAAGCAGGCGATGGTCACCGCCCCGGCCGTGGCGCTCCTCCTGGACCGCACGTTTCTGGCGGGTTCCTTCCGCGAGGCCTGGCGGCGGCGGTGGCGCCTGTACCTGGGCCTCGTGGCCACGTGGGCCATGCTGATCCCCTACTTCTGGGAGCGCAGCACCCTTCCGCCGGAGAACCCGATCCCGACGGCGTGGGAGTACTTCCGGTCTGAGTTCGGGGTGGTCACGCATTACTTGTGGCTGGCGATAGCCCCGACGCCGCTTTGCCTAGACTATGCCTGGCCGGTGGCGAGAACCGTGTCGGAAATCCTGCCGCCGGCCCTCTTCATCGTAGCACTGGCGGGCCTGGCGACGTGGGCCTTGCTGCGCCGTCCCCGGTCGGCGGCCGGCGAGGCCGTGCGCGCCGCGGGATTCGCCGGCTGCGCGTTTTTCATCGTGCTTTCTCCGACATCCAGTTTCGTGCCGATCGAGGACCTGGCCTTCGAGCAGCGGATGTACATGCCGCTCATTTTCATCGTGTGCCTCCTGATGGGGGGCGGCTACGCGCTGGCGCGGGTGCTCGTGGCGCGGCTGGTCCGCACGGCGTCGCGGCGGCGCCTGGTCCTCGGCGGCGCGGCGGCCGTGGCGGTCGCCTGCGTGGCCCTGCCCCTGGGGTATCTGACGGTGGAGCGCAACATGCTCTACGAATCGTCGCTCGCGCTCTGGGGCGACACGGCCGCCAAACGCCCGGGCAACGCGCGGGCCCACAGCAACCTGGGCGTGACCCTTTACCGCGCCGGCCAGTTGCAGCGGGCGCTGGAGGAGTTCACCCGGGCCCTCGAGTTGGACCCGAACCTCGATGAGGCGCACCAGAACCGCGGCGCGATCTACCAGCGCCGGGGCCAACTGGACCTGGCCATCGCCGACTTCACGCGCGCGATCGAGATCAACCCTGCGTATTCCAATGCCTACAATAATCGAGGCAACGCCCACCAGGCCCGGGGCGATTACAGGACGGCCATTGCCGACTACACCCGGGCGATCGAGATCAGGCCCGACTTCATCATGGCGTACAACAACCGCGGCCTCGCCCGCCTGCGCCTCGGCATGCCGGAACTGGCCATCTGGAACTTCTGCCGCGCCATCGACCTCAGCCCCGACTTCGCCACCGCCTACAACAACCTGGGCAACGCCTACCACCTGACCGGCGACTACGAGGCCGCCGTCAGCAACTACAACAAGGCGATCTCGCTGAAGCCCGGCGTGGCCTCGGCCTATCAGTGCCGCGCTATCTCGTACTTCAAGCTGCGCCAGTATGACAAGGCGTGGGAAGATGTGCGGCAGTGCCGCAAGCTCGGCCACCCGGTCGACACCGAACTCATCAAGGAATTGAAACAGGCCACGGGGATTGCCGAGTAGCACGGCAACGCTACTTGGGCTTGTGCGCGGTCGCCGCGTACGTGTTTAGAGCATTTCACGCGCGGC
>PMZT01000211.1:8695-8821 GCA_003170085.1 Planctomycetia bacterium
TGCCACAGTTCTGAGATAGTTTCCTACTCCTCCGCCGCAACCTCTTCGCCGCCCGGTTTCGGCCGCCGGAGGCGCTTCGCCCGGAAGAACTCGGTGAGGATCGCGCCGCACGCCTCGGCCTCGAGG
>PMZT01000275.1 GCA_003170085.1 Planctomycetia bacterium
GCTTGCTCTTGCCGACGGTGTAGACCACCGGGTTCGGGAAGACCTTGAGGTACTGGGGCCACAACTCATCGGCGTCGCCGAACTCGTCGGAGAGACCGTCGGGGGTGCCGATCATGAAGATCGCCCCCGGAGGAAGCGGGGCCGTTTTCTCGGCGGCGGGCGCAGGCGCCGCCTTGGCCGCAGCCTGCGCAAGGCCGGCCAGCGCCAGCGCAATGGCGACGGCGGCGGCGAGTCTTGCAATTGCGTTCATACCCCTCATGGCCTGATTAAACCACGAAATGGGCCACGGGACGCGGAAATTCTGAGGATGCGGACACGGCACGGGCGTATCGCCGGCGCTCAACGATACACCTCATCCTGCACGCGGCGCCAGGTGTCGATGGCCGCGTCGAACTCGTCGGGCCGTAGTTCGGGGTTATCGAAGATGAAGCCGGTACGCTCGGTGTACGGACTGAGCGCGCGACGGAAGTAGTCGGTCAACGGTTCGCCCTGCCCGCGCGGCAGCGTGCCGGCGTTACAGAGGCCCAGGCCGCGCAGGCGCCGCATCTCGCCGACCCAGTCGCCCGCGGTCGTCCAGTTCAGGCCACGCAGGCCGTCGATCCCCGCGTAGATCTCGTGCAGGTGCAGGCCCTCGCGGCGCTTGAAGCCCGGCATGCCGCCGCAATAGTGGAACCACCCGCCGCCCATCGCCCGCAGCGCCTCCTGGGCATACGGCGCCGCGAACTCGCGGTGCTGCTCGGCGGAGATCAGGATGTCGCTGTCGCCGCACATGCGCACCTGGCCGTTCGACATCCAGTACCCGACCGCGATCGGCGACGGGTCGAACGTTTTGCACAATCGCGAGACCGCCACATAAAGCTTCACGCATTTCTTCATAAGCATGTGAACAAACGCGGGGTCATCGTAGAGGTCCATGAAGATGTCGTGGCCGCGCGACTGGGCCGCAATGTCCCACGGCCCCTGCTGGTCGCAATGGTTCAGGCGCACGGCGTCCCACAGGCCGCCCTGGCGGAGCGTGGCACAGTGATGCCCGCTGTGCTCCACCACGCGCGGCAGGGTGCCGAGGCCGGAGATGTCGGCGGGCACCTCGAACGCGGCCAATGCCTCCTTCGGCACGTACCGCGTGATGATCGGCCGCGTGTGCGCGGGCACATCGTAACCCGCGCCGAAGATCGTCATGCAGTTGATGACGCCGGTGTCGGCCCGCACGGCGGGCACAAAGTCGCCGCCGCCGGCCACGCGCGGCAGCACGTCGTCCTTGAGCTGCATGTACAGGCTCTTGTCGGGATCGTGGAAGCGTTCGGCCCAATCGAAATTCGGCAGGTCCGTCGCCTCAGCCACCGGCCGCGCGAAAAGGATGGGGAGGTAATCGCTCGGCCGCAGGGCGAACATATCGGCCTGGCGCCGCTTGGCATCGGCGAGGCGCCGGGCGTCGATCCGCGCGCGAACCAGATCGCACACGCGACTGAGAAGCGAGCGAATGTCTTCGGGCACGGCGTTCCCCTTGTGCTGTCCGGAAGAGGCGCCAGAAGCCTACCGCCGTCGCGGCCGCACGGCAAGGGCCTGCGCCGTTTTTCGTGACAGGTGCAATGCCGGGCTTTGAGTGCCGAAGGCACGACAGATAATAGCCCACGGCGTAAGCCGTGGGTGGACTGTGGCGTAACGGGTGTTTGTTTTTGTCATTGAGCCCCGAAAGGGGCGCAAGAAGATTTTCTGGCGCCCCTACCGGGGCTCCAACAAAAACAGAAACACATCTTCTCACACATCTACAACCCACGGCTTACGCCGTGGGCTATTATCTTACGCCCCTTCCGGGGCTGCCACGATTTGCGGCCACACCCCGGCAAGGCCCTGCGCGACACGCCCCCGCCCGGCTATCTCTTTGACGCCCCGCGGGGGTCGCGTTTATACTATAACCGTTCCCGCAAGGGATGGCAGGCGCCCTTTACGTAATACGATAGCGTACCCTGCGACTTTGCGCGGCGGGTCGGGAGACCCGCCGCGCAAAACCTCAGAACTTGCACCGTCGCATTAAAAGGAGAGCACCATGAGGCTCGGCGGACCCATTTCGGAAAAGTGCCCGGACCCCGCGGCATGGACGGCGGCCGTCAAGCGCCTTGGCTACCGCGCCGCGTACTGCCCCCTGCCCCCGCAGGCCGATGACGCGATGGTCAAGGCCTACGCCGATGCCGCGAAGGCCGCCGACATCGTCATTGCCGAGGTGGGCGCGTGGTCGAACCCGATCGATCCCGACCCGGCCAAGGCCAAGGCGGCGTTCGAGAAGAACGTGAGCGGCCTGGCGCTGGCCGACCGGATCGGCGCCCGCTGCTGCGTCAACATCGCCGGGTCGAGGAACCCCAAGTCGTGGCACGGCCCGTCGGCCGAGGACCTGACGAAGGAGACGTTCGACCTCATCGTGCAGACCGTGCGCGGCATCCTCGACGCCGTCAAGCCCACCCGCGCGTTCTACACGCTCGAGTGCATGCAATGGACGCCGCCGCACACGGCCGACGAGTACGTGGAACTCCTGAAGGCGGTGGACCGCAAGCAGTTCGGCGTGCACTTCGACCCCGTCAACATGATATGGAGCCCCGAACGGTACTACCACACGGGCGACATCCTCCGCGAGTTCGTGGCCAAGCTGGGGCCGCGCATCCGCAGTTGCCACTGCAAGGACATCACGCTTTCGAATGAGCTGACGGTGCACCTGTCGGAGATCCGCCCGGGCCTGGGCGGGCTGGACTATAAGACGTTCCTGAAGGAGATCTCGGGGCTTGATCCCGACACGTCGATCATGCTCGAGCACCTGAAGAGCGACGAAGAGTACAAGCAGGCGGCGGAGTCGATCCGGTCGGTGGCGAAGGAAGTCGGCGTTTCGCTTTAGACGTCCGCCGGGCCAGCGCTCCGATTGCAATGAGTGAGGCGCGGGCCTGTACGTGTTCAGCGTTGTGGCCGGACACGGCGGGCGGCCANNGGGGCCGCCCCTACGGCGCGTTCTTCGTAGGGGCACCCCCGTGTGGGTGCCCTGGAGTCGAGGCGGCGCACCCCTGAACATCTACGGCACTGAATAGGATCGTCATGGCAAGATTCGTCGTGCAACAACACTGGCGCGAGCAGGACGACTGGCACTTCGACCTCATGCTCGAATGCGACGATGCCCTCGTCACGTTTTCCCTGCCCGTGCCGCCGAGCGAGACCGAGCGGCTGCCGTGCCTCGCGCGGCAGTTGGCGAACCATCGGCTCGCGTACCTGGAGCACGAGGGCGAGATCTCGCGCGGCCTCGGCTGGTGCAAGATCTTCGACCGCGGTATGTTCGAGTGGATCGACCCGCCGGGCAGTTCCTGCCCGAAGGCCCAGGTGGGCGAGACCGCCTGCGACCTGCTGAATGAAATCGTCGTCCGCCTCGATGGCGAGAAGGCGAAAGGCACCTTCCGCCTCGTCCGCGAGACGAAGACCGGGGCCGATCATTGGCGGCTGCGGAAGGACAAGTAACTGAGAAGAAGTCCAAGGTCCGGAACGGAAAGTCCAAAGTCTAAAGTCCAAGGTCCAAAGTCTAAGGTCCGGAACGGAAAGCCCAAGGTCCAAGAAAAAGCGTCATATGAAATTGCGCGGCGGGTCTCCCGACCCGCCGCGCATCTTTCTGTGTCTTCCCTCGGAATCATCTTTCTTTGCGCTCTTCGCATCCTTTGCGGTTCAACTTCGCTTTGTCGCCGGCCGCATGGTTGACTCCCCTCCCCAAATCCCTATAATCGTCGAAAACCGGCATGAGCCGGCTGAGGCGAGGTTCCCCATGGATACTGAGATTCGCGAGAAGTTGGAGGCCCTGAACGGGCGCCTTACGGCGCTACGGGACTCTCTTTGACGTCGCCGGCAAGCGACGAGACCTCGCCGAGATCGAAAAGAAGATGGCGGCGCCCGGTTTCTGGAGCGACCAGGAAGGCGCCCAGAAGACCGTCCGTGCCCTCAAGGGGCTGAAGGCGGTCCTCGATCCTTTCGACGCCATCAGCCGCATGCTCGAGGACGCCCAGGTCATGGCCGAGCTGGCCTCCGAAGAAGGCGATGCCGCGGCCGTCGGGCAGCTTCGCACCGAACTGGCGGAGGCCGAGAAGCGGCTGGACCGCCTCCAGTTCCTTGCGCTCCTCGCGCAGCCCGATGACCCCAAGAATTGCTATTTCTCGATCCACGCCGGGGCCGGCGGCACCGAGTCGTGCGACTGGGCCGCCATGCTCCTGAGGATGTACACCCGGTACATCGAGCGCATCGGCTGGCAGGCCGCGATCGTCGACAGCGTCGAGGGCGAAGAGGCCGGCGTCCGTAGCGTGACGCTGCGCGTGGTCGGCCCGTACGCGTTCGGGTATCTCTCGGCCGAGGTAGGCGTGCACCGGCTGGTGCGGATCAGCCCGTTCGACTCGGCGGCGCGGCGGCACACGTCTTTTGCCAGCGTCGATTGCCTGCCGGAGATCGAGGACGCGGGCGAGATCGTGATCGACGAGGAAGAGCTGAAGGTCGACTTCTTCCGGGCCGGCGGCGCGGGCGGCCAGCACGTCAACAAGACCTCGAGCGCGGTCCGCATGACGCACCTTCCCACGGGCATCGTGGTCCAGTGCCAGAATGAGCGGTCGCAGCACCAGAACCTTGAGGTGGCGACGGAGATGCTGCGGGCGCGGCTGAAACGCCTCCGGGAAGCCGAGCACGACAAGGAAATCGCGAAGCTGTACGGCCAGAAGGGCGAGATCGCGTGGGGCAACCAGATCCGCTCGTACGTGCTCCAGCCGTACACGCTGTGCAAGGACCATCGGACGGGGTTCGAGACGGGCAAGGTTCAGGACGTTCTCGACGGCGAGATGCTCGACCAGATGATCGAGGCCGAGCTTCATCGCCGCGCGGCGGCACGCACGGAGGCGAAGTAGTCGCCCAAGTGGAACCACGGGAGGCAAGCCATGAGTCGAGCCAACCCTTCGCAACCCAAAGAGAACAGCCCTTTTACCCCGGGGCAACCGGCCCCGCCCGAAGTCTTCACGGGTCGCACCGAGGAGATTAAGAGGCTTCGCCGCTGCATCCTCCAGACGGCCGGCGGCAAGCCGCAAGCCGTTTTCCTTTGCGGCGAGAGAGGGCTGGGCAAAAGTTCGCTGGCTCGATTCGGCGAATTCCTGGTCCTCCAAGACAATCCGATGATCCCCACGGACGTGAAGTTCATGTCCGCCTACAACACGTGTGGCGCGTGCAAGAATGTGACCGACATCTGCAAGATCGTTGTTCAGAACCTGACTGCCGAAATATCCGAGGAAAGCCGCCTGGAAAAAGCCAGAAAGCTGCTGGCTCGCTACATCGAAGACATCACCGTGCCCTTGCCCGGATTTCGTCTCAACGTAAAGCTCAAGCGAAGTCCCGAGGAACTCGCGGACCTGCGGCTGAACCTGCCCGACATCATCAGCGACTTGTGGAAGATTATGCAGGAGAAGAAGAAGGGCATCATGATTGTCCTGGACGAAGTCAACGGGATAACGTCCCAGCCGGACTTCGCCAATTTCATTAAGAGTGTTTGGGAAGACCTCGGAGCGCGCCACGTGCCCGTCTTGCTCATGTTGGTGGGGCTTGAACAAAGGCTGACTGACCTTATAGAGGCTAATGAGTCTGTCGGCCGCATCTTCGATCGTATCCTCTTGCAGCCGTTGTCGAAGGACGACGTTAAGAGCTTCTTCCGAAAAGCTTTCGACCGGGTGAACCTTTGCGCCACCAGCGAAGCCGAGGAATTTCTTGCCAATCTGAGCGGCGGTTACCCGGTGATGATGCACGAATTAGGTGACGCCACATTCTGGGAGAATACGGACGATACCGTTGACAAGAACGACGCCTTGATTGGCGTGGTCGCGGCTGCTCAACGGGTTGGCGAAAAATACTTTTCCACCCAAGTCTACCGGGAGGTGCAGAGCGACAGTTACCGCCGCATCCTCTTCCATACGGTCGCGGAGACCGCCTTTCCGGGCGAGATCAAACGAAGTGAACTCCAGGAATCGCTTCCAGGTGAAGATGCAAAGACCCTCGACAACTTCTTTACGCGCATGGTCTCTCTCGAGGTAATGCGGCGCAAACGACTGGGGGTGTACGAGTATACCTATCCGATGTTCCCGCTGTATCTTTGCCTGGAGCGGAAAATACAGGAGGCGGCCAAGTGAACCGGGCTGCTTGCCGCCTGATTGCCTGCCTGGCCTTCTGCCTGGCGTGTCTGGCGGCCGGCTGCGAGGCCCCCATGCCCAAGCAGGCCGAGGGCTGCGACATCGTGCGGCCGCGGCTGCACTTTGCCATCAACGTGCCGCAGGACTGGGGCGTCCGCGATCTCTTCGGCGACGTGGTTCTCGAAGTGACGCCGCGCGCCAAGCCTGCCGAGAAACCGGCCTCGCCGGCCGGCGAGGGCAAGTCGCCCGAGGCGATCGCGCACGAGCGCGCCGCCGAACGGACGCAGCCGGTCGTGCACGTCGTGGTGATAGATCGCCAGGGCGTGGCGCTCGACGCATGGGCCGACCAGGCCGTCAAGGATACGCGCGAGGCGCAGGCCGACCTTGAGGTCCTCAGCCGCGAGCCCACGAAACTGGCCGACGGGCGCGAGGCCCTGCTCGTGGTCCTGAAGAGCCCGCGCGGCCTGCATCCGATCCTCCAGCACATGCTCGTGACCGTCACCGACACGCGAGCCTTTGCCCTGCTGGCCACAGTGCCGGAATCGGACATGGCCACGTATGAGCCGGCGCTGAAGAAGTGTTTCGATTCGTTTATCGTTTGGTAACCCTGGCCCGCCGGGGCAGCGGCGGGGGAACTTTATCGGCGAGAACATGGTGCGATCCGCGACGTTGCTTGCGAGCGTCTTATCGCTGCTGGCCTTGGCCGGCTGTTCGGGCCCGTCGTCGCCCGCCGCCGAAACGGGGCACTACCTCAGCCTTGCGAATCGGTTTGAGATGCAGGCGCCGCCGGGCTGGACGATCCGCGAGAGCGGCGGCACGGCGGCCGTGCTCATGACCGCACCGGGCGCGGGCGAGGCCGTGCGTCCGAACCTCAACGTGATCGTCGAAGACCGTTACGCGGGCCTCACGCTCGAGGAGGCGGCAGAGCGGTGCAAGGCGCAGATGGCGGCGCTGCGGGGGTTCGAACTCCTCGCGCCCCAGCAGTCGATCACGCTGGCCGACGGCCTGCGGGCGATCGTGATTGCGTTCCGCCAAGCGGCAACGGGTACGCCCCTCGCGCAGCGGCAGATGGTCGTGGTGGGCGGCGGACGGGCCTACGTGGTCACGGCGACGGCGTCGCCGGAGACCTTCGACGCCGAAGAGAAAAACTTTGACGCGTGTTTCCGCTCGTTTCGGGCGGGACTGTAACTCTGAGAACGCCGGGCAACTGTGAATTGAGGAACCGATGAATTTTGATGCCTTGAAGCGCGATGACCCGGTCATGGCCGAACTGCTGGCCTCCGAGCGGACGCGCCAAGACGAAACGATCGACCTCATCGCGAGCGAGAACCTGTGCCCGCGCAGCGTGCGCGAGGCCGTCGGCAGCACCCTGACCGACAAATACGCCGAGGGCTACCCCGCCCATCGATGGTACGGCGGCTGCGACGTCGTCGACGCGGTCGAGCAACTCGCGATCGATCGCGCCAAGCGCCTCTTCGGCGGCGAGCACGTGAACGTGCAGCCGCACTCCGGCAGCCAGGCCAACATGGCCGTTTACTTCGCCCTGCTCGAACCCGGCGCCACGGTCCTCTCGATGGACCTCGCGCACGGCGGGCACCTGACGCACGGCAAGAAGCAGAACTTCAGCGGGCGGCTCTTCACGATCGTGCATTACGGCGTCAGCCCCGAGACCGAGCAGATCGACTACGACGCCCTGGCGGCGCAGGCCAAGGAGGTCCGCCCCGCCCTCCTCATCGCCGGCGCAAGCTCGTATCCGCGGGCGATCGACTGCGAGCGCATGGCCGAAATCGCCCGCGGCGCCGGCGCCAAGCTCATGGTCGACATGGCCCATTTCGCGGGACTCGTGGTCGCCGGCCTCCACCCGGACCCCGTGCCGGTCTCCGATTTCGTCACCGCCACGACCCACAAGACGCTGCGCGGGCCGCGCGGTGGCCTCGTTATATGCAAATCCGAGTATGGCAAGGCGATCGACCACACGGTCTTCCCCGGCATCCAGGGCGGACCGCTCATGCACGTCATCGCCGGCAAAGCGGTCGCGTTCGAGCTCGCGATGACCCCGGAATTCCGCGAGTACCAGACCCGCGTGGCGGCCAACGCCAAGGTGATGGCCCAGGAAATGGCGTCGCGCGGCTACCGGCTCGTCAGCGGCGGGACCGACACGCACCTGTTCCTGGTGGACCTTTCGCCGCGTAACATCTCCGGCGGCCAGGCGCAGGCGTGGCTGGGCGAGGCGGGCCTCATCGCCAACAAGAACGTCATTCCGTTCGACCGGCGGTCGCCGATCGACCCGTCGGGCATCCGCATCGGATCGCCCTCGCTCACCACCCGCGGCGCGGGCGAGGACGACGCGCGGCTGATGGCGCGGTGGATGGACCAGATCATCTCGGCCGACGATCCGCCGAAGACCGCACGGTCGCTCCGCCAGGACGTGCTGGCCTTCTGCCGGTCGCATCCGATTCCGGACTGATACTGCAACGCTACTTTGCGCGGCGGGTCTCCCGACCCACCGCGCACAGATGCCGTATGTTCGCGAAGCTTAGCGGCAGNNAAACCTGAAAAGCCGCGCTGTCGAATTGAGGGACTAACCATGCCCCCGCAGGTCGGCGACATCCTTCTCGGCAAGGCCCAGATCGCCGCCCGCGTCCACGAGCTTGGGGCCGACCTGGCCCGCGCCTATGCGGGGCGAGAGCCCGTCGTCGTTGCCATCATGAAGGGGTGCGTGCTCTTCCTGGCCGACCTCATCCGCGCGTGGGACGGCCCGCTGGGGCTGGAGTTCGTCTCGGCCGAGTCGTACAGCGGTACGCAGCCGGGCAACCTGCGGCTGGCCCTGCCGCCGGAACTCGGCCCGCGTGTCGCCGGCCGGCCCGTGGTCGTCGTCGATGACATCTACGATACCGGGCGCACGCTGACGGCGGTGTGCGGCGCGCTCGAAACCTTCATGCCCGCCGAGGTGAAGACGCTGGTTCTTCTGCGTAAGCGGCGCGCGAGGCCGGCGTCGCCGTCGCTCACGCCGCTGCGCCTGCCCGACTGGGTGGGCTTCGAGGTCCCGGACCGGTTCGTCATCGGC
>PMZT01000176.1 GCA_003170085.1 Planctomycetia bacterium
GGGGCAGACAAGAGACGTAAGTGTTTGTAGAATGAGGCGGACGAAATGTGGGGGAGGAACAGGCGTATGGCGTCAGCAGGTTACTCGTCCCCGGACCGTCCCAAGGGTACTGCGCTTCCAGAAAAGGAGATTGCCATGAGGAGCATCTGTTTGATGGTGGCAGCACTCGGCCTGTGTGCCTCGGCGGGCATTGCGGCGGAGCAGCCCGGCGGCTACAGTCCCGACAATGACGGGTTCATCTGCAACTGGCTCCTGCTGGACCCGATCGAGGTGGGCGAGAAGGCCGCCACGCACGAAGAAGATTCGGAGAAAGGGTTTTTTGACAAGGAGTTCTTCGTCGACCAGAACAAGGCCATGCCCAGGCTGGGCGACAAGGTCAGGGTGGGCTCGAACGAAATGGCGTGGAAGAGCACCGGCGACTTCGCCCTCAACCTGAAGAAGATCGCCGAGGATGCCGGCAAGCCCTTCGAGAAAGCGATCACCCTGGGCGTCTGCTACGTCTGGGCCGACGCCGACATGAGTGACGNNGCCTGCGAGAAGGACCAGGACACCCGCGACGGCCTCATGCTCAAGAAAGGCTGTAACGTCCTCAGGTTCGAGGTGATCAACGGCGACGGCGAGTACGGCGCGTGCGCCCGCTTCACCGACAGGAACGATAAGCCCCTGGCGAACCTGAAGGTGGCCCTGGCGCCTGGCGCGGCCCCAAAGGACGTGTGCCCCGTGGACCCCGAAGGGTTCATCGGCAACTGGCTGATCCTCGACCCCATCGAACTGGGCGACAAGGCCGGCACGCACGAGGAAGACTCGCAGAAGGAGTTCTTCGACAAAGAGTACTTCCCGGGCCAGGCCGGCGCCACACCGGAAGCCGGCACGAAGGTCAAGGTGGGCGACAAGGAAATGGCCTGGAGGGCCGTCGCCAACGGCACACAGGAGGCGACCATCAACCTCAGGGCATGGGCCGAGCGCGCGGGCAAGCCCACCGATAACACAGTCGTCCTGGGCGTCTGCTACATCATGGCCGACGCCGACATGAGTGACGTGAAACTCAAGATCGGCTCCGACGACAGTTCCTGCTGGCGCCTCAACGACAAGGAAGTCATCCGCGTCTTCGCCGGGCGGGCCTGCGAGAAGGACCAGGACACGAAGGAAGGCCTCGCGCTCAAGAAAGGCCTGAACGTCCTCCGGGTGATTGTGACCAACGGCAACAACGACTTCGGTTTCTGCGGCCGGTTCACCGATAAGGACGACAAGCCCGTCAAGAACCTGAGAATCCTCCTGGCGCCGCCGGAGTCAAAGTAGGCCGGTGACGCGGGCAAAACTGCTCCGCGGGGCGGCATGGTTGCGCGGGACCACTCGACCGTGCCGCCCCTCTTTGCGCCTCGCCTTACGGATTCCGAGGATCATTGCCTTCGCCGCCGGCTCTGAGGTCGCACTGCGAAAGTCTGTGATATCATCAGGCGTGCATGATTCAATGGTCGTGCGCCTAGGGTAGCCGAATCCTGTTAGAGCGGGGGGTTTTGAACCCCTGCTCTTGCCGTCGGAGCAGTTGTCGCGACAACCGGACCGGCGGTTGGGGCGGATTCCAGCGGTTCCAGCGGCATTCGCTTGGGTGACGATAAGTCCTTGCGGCAAACGTAATTACAGGCACCACAACAACTTGCGCTCGATCGCGAGGAAGAATTTCAAGACCGGCTCTTTCGGCCNNCGGCCGCTCAGACACCTCTCCGCCCAAAGCCTGATCTCTTGCGGCCGCAGCGGTTGCCCACGTCATCGGATGAGGCGCCCCCAGTCAAGCAGGTCTGTCATCCCTCCCGATCACTCTCTGCCCGAACCCGATCCTCTCTACATATACCTTGCGTATGGGCGGGGGGCCAGAGCAGTTCACGCTTGCTTGTGGCTGTTTGCGCGGCGGGTGCGGAGACCCGCCGCGCAAACCTGCGCTACAGCCGAGCGCGAACTGCTCTATTCCAGCACGACGTACAACGCATCCGGCGGGAACTTGAATGTCTTGCCGCCGGCCGCCGCCTCGAGGGGCAGCTTCCGGCCGGGCATCCCGTTCGGATCGAGGACAGTGGCCGACTTCACGAGGGCGCCGCGGACCGTCACGGTCACGTCGCCCTCGACGATCTGCCACGGGGCCTTTCCGAAATCGACGATCTCCTCGCCGTCCTTTGCGCCGACCTTGGCCGGGCGGGTCTTCCAGCCGGTCGGGCGCTCGGTCGTCCCGACCTGGACGAGGATCCGGCCGGACGCCTTCAGGGGCTTTCCGTCCATGCTCACGACGAGCACGGTCGCATAGTCGTTGCCGGAGGCGATCGTGACGTCGGCGAGTTTCACCGCGCCGGCCTTCTTGAGGAACCCGGTCGCGCCCTGAGCCTTGGGCGCGTTCAGCGTGCACAGGCCCCGACCGTAGTCCATCTCGATCTCGCCCGTGTCGGAGCGGACCGTCTTATTGGCCTCATCAATATACTTGGAGAGGTCGATCGCCATGCTCCGGGCCGGGTCGCCGCCGTATTTCACCGTCACGGGGCCGACCAGGTACGCCAGCGGGTTCACGCCGTTCTTCACGTTCGACTGCTTCGAGAGGCCGTCCTTGTCGCGGTTGGGATCGTACCCGGCGTCCTCGGCGATAATGGGCATGCGGCGCTGCCACAGTTCGTCCAGTGTCCGTTCCTCGTGGACGGCCGGCGGGCCCTTCTTCACGTAGCCGAGGCGATAGAGGAGCGCCGCCGCCGGCCACTGGCCCATCAGCATCGGCGTCGCGCACACCCACTTCCCTTCCGACGGCAGGAACCCGTTGGCCGAGCCCGGCTGCCGCCAGCCCTCCTCGCCCGTGGCGAACCAGTAGTACGCATCGACGCCGGTCAATGACTGATACGCCGCCACCAGCATCGGCCCTTCCGACTGGTAGCCCTGCGGCGGGACCCACGACGACTCGGTCACCATCATCGGGAACCCCTCGACCTGCTTGAGCGAGACGGGCAGTTCGCGCGGCTGGAGGAGGACGCTCGGGTCGGTGAACCGGTCGCCGGCGACGATCGCCCATCCTTTGAACTTCCCCTCGTGGGCGCCGCCGTAGTAGCGGTTGACGGCCATGACCTCGTTGGCCCCGTAGCTCCAGCGCTCGGCGTCGAGCATGACGACGTTGTCGGCCGTCCGCCAGTTGCCCGCGTTCACGAGTTGCTTGCACCCCAGGTCCTTCCGCAGGTAATCGCCGATCATCTTGTTGAAGGCATACATCGTCTCCGAGAAAAACGCCATCGTGTCGGCGCAGCGTTTCTGGAGATTCTCGCCGAAGCGGTGCTGCGACAGTTCCCAGGCGCTGATGAGCCCCAGCTCGCCCCTGGCGACGTCGTCGGGGGCGTCCTGGTCGCCCGACGGGGCCGCGCCGCCCCACGCCTGCCTGGCCTTTTCGAGGGAGCCGTACTTTTGCGCGGCCCACTGGGCGAACTGCCTGCGCAGCTCCGTCCGGGCCGTCCCCTTGATGCCCTGGCTGGTGTAGAAGAGGAGCGAGTCCTCGTTCTGAATCTGGATGATCGCCAGCGCCGGGTCGTGGGCCAGCGGCACGCCCGTGTACGGGTTCGTCTCGGTAAGGACCTGCTTCATCCAGCTCTTGTAGGCCTCCTGGAGTTTCTTATCGAAGAAGAGCAGCCCCCAGTTGCCGTTGCCGCCCGAGTCGAGGATGCCCATCGACGGCTTCACGCGGGCCGGCCCGGCCCAATAGGGCGAGTAAGTGACATAGATGCCTTCCTGCTTCATCGCGGCCACGCCCTTCCAGAGATGGTCGCGGTCCTTCGTGTCGATGCTCATCAGGTCGGCGCCCGTGGGCGTGATGTTGGAGTGGAAACGGACCATGTTGATGCCGCGCTTCGCCAGGAACCGCGCGTGCCGCGCCAGATCCTTGTCGAACGCGCCGTCGTTGAGGGCCCAGAAACGGGCGGGCTTGCCGCCGCCGAGGACGAAATCGTTGCCGTCCTTCGACCGCGCGACGAAACCGCCCTCGCCCGCGACCTTCTCATTCAGGCTGCGCAGGTCCAGCAGCGACTCCGGGCTGAACGTGTCCTTGGCCGGCTGAAACGCCCAGCGGCCCTCCTCCGCCACGGCCGGTGCCGGCGCGGCCAAGGCCGGCGCAGCCAGGACCAGTCCGACCGCCAGCAGCGCCAAGGCTCCCGCCACCATCCGCGTGTGCGTCATGTCCGGCCTCCTCGCTCTGCGATATCCTACCGAGTATTTCCCGGCTGCGGAGCGCCAACGCCGCTCAGGGGATGGTGCGTGACGGCGTCCCACGCGAGTTCCTGCAACAGCCGGTTCAGCGCATTGACATCACCCTGAATCTTTAATGCCTTGGGCGCCGGCAGGCCGACCGGGCTTTTCCGGTAAATCACCGCGTAGTGGCAATAGCCCATCATGACGGTCAGCGGCGCTTTCGGATGGCCAAGACCGTCGGTAAAGAGGTCCTCCTGCGATTTCAACCCGGGAGCCTGCCCGGCGATGATCTTCTCGCGCAGCGCCGTCACGGCCTGCCCGACCGGCACGACGAAGACCACCGGCTTGCCGAGCTTCGTGTTGATGGCCGTGACAAGGTCGTCCATCTCGCGGAAATAGCGTTCGTGAATTTTGCGCAGGCTGTCTCCGGTGGCGGCATTGTGATCCACCTTCGCGGGCGGAGGCAAACGCTCGGCACCGCCAACGTAGTTGCGCGGCTCGTACTGGTCGAACGGCAGCCAGAACTCCATCATAGTGAGGCGGAAGTTCGGATTGTGCTCGAGGCCGAGTTGCGCCAGTTTCTCGACTCCCGGATCCGGCAGATAGATGGGGGTCGTCATCAGCACATCCACTGCCCCGGACGCCAGCGCCGCCTGCACGCCTTTTCCATCCCAATGCTGGATCACCTTCGATCCGCCGATGTTGGATACGCCGACGATAGTGCTGTCCGTGAAACCGGCCGACTTTGAAATCTCATCCAGGATCGGGGCAAAACCGGCGTGAAAACTGTGCCCGGTTGAAAAGACGCGCTGGCCGCTGGTGATTGGCCCCGACGTGGGGGTAGGCGTAGCAGGCGCCGGCGGGGCACCACACGCCAACCCGGCCACCCCGAAAAACAGAATCATGGCGGACAGTACAACTCGCATCCCGTTTGGAACCGTGGCCCTGATACTTCTGCTGCTGCTCGTTGCCGCGAAACGGCCGGCCTGGATCGTTGTCTTAAGCATGGTCTCTTGGGGATCGATTCTCATAGCGTTTGATCGCCTTTCAAGGTCGCGTTGTGGAAGTGATGGATATTGGGCTGCGGCCCGACCTCTACCGAAGCCCAACCCGGCCCGCCCTCCCGGCGCCTTCGCCGATCAGCGGGGCGCTCGGCCGGCGCCTATTTCACAAGCTCGAGGATCACGACATGATCGCTCAACGTCAACGGGACGGAACTGACGTTACTGAGCGTCTGGGTCGGCGCCGTGCCGATCGTCGGATCGTACACCTTCACCGACGCGAACGTGCCGCCCAGGTTCACGATGATGTCGCTCGCGCCCTTCACCTGCTCGCCCCAGACCGCCAACTCGAACGTGCCATTACTCTTCTGCATGAGCAGGTCGTGGACGATCGCGGGTTTGTTGGGGATCGCGTAGTTGACCTTCTCCGGGGTGAAGGAGGAGGATTTGTCGGCCAGGATCGTCGTCAGATTGTGAAGGTAGTCGGCCGAGAGCTTGGGCGTGTAATCGGTATGGACCAACCCCCAATAACCCTGGCCGGCAGAGTCACGCAGCATGTAGATGAAAGTGTAACTCCAGCCCCGTTTGAACGCGGCCAGGTAGAGGTTCAGGAACAGCCTGCCCTGCTGCTCCTCGGAAATCGCGTCGGGATGGCCGCCCTTGCCGACACGGGTGCTCCAGCCGGTTTCCGTGGTGACCCTGGGCAGCGTCTCGAGTTGGGCCGGGGTGTAGCCATCGAAACCTTTTCCCCGCCACGTGTGGCCGTACTCAACGTACATTCCGTCCCACTTGCCTTTCAGCGTCGGGTCTTCGGCGTTCCAGGCGATGTTGTCCTCGCTCATGCTCTTAAGGTGGGCGCAGACATAATTGTGGGTATTCGCGTAATCGGCGTATTGCGTGCCGTCCGGCATCAACGTGCCGGCGCCGTCCGGAAGGGTCAGGAATTGCAGTCCGCAGTTGTCCGGCTGCGATCCGCCGGCTTCACTCGAGTGAAAAACGGGGATCCCCGCCAGCTTGGGATCGGCTTTCACGGCGGCGTACAGGTCCTTCTGGAAGAGGGCAACCGGCATCGAGGTCTCTTTCGATGAGGCGGCCCCCTTATAGGTGACGCGGAAATTGTTCGGCTCGTTTGGTCCCTCGGCGGCCAGGAGAGCGCCCGCAGCCGCCAACGTTTCATACTGGTCAAGGCTGGCCGCAATGTCCCCATTCTTCGGCAACAGAACCACCTTGGCCCCGGATGCCTTGTAAAGGTCGATGAAGGATTGCAGGGTTTTCGGATTTTTCGGCCCATCATCGCGGAGGGCGCGGATGCCGGCGTAGGTCAGGCACTCGGCGACCTTGGCGGGATGATCCTCGCCTTGAGAGATATGCGTACATACACCGATGGAATTGAGAAACTCGTTGGCCTTGACCGCGGTCGTATTCGCCGCCTCATCGGCCCCTAGCGGTGAGGAGACGGCCCCGGCAAACAGCAGGCAGATGAACCAACGCAGAGCGTTTCGGGCACAGGTAGCCAAGATGATCTCCAAAGTTATTTCGGCTCTGCCGCCGGCCTACTGGGGTTGCCTGGGGGCCTTGAGCGCGGCGTCGAAGAAGTCGAGGATGGACTTCTGGACGTCCTGGGGGCTCGGGTCCTGCTTGCCCACGGCCTTGTCGTGCGAGTAATTCCGGATGCGAATGAAATCCACCTTGGCGCCGGCGTCCTTGAGTTTCGCGGCCATGCTTTCCGCCTGCGCAATCGGCACGAGTTGGTCGACTTCGCCATGGATCATCAGGATCGGAGGATTGTCCTTGGCGGCATGGGTGACCGGGCTGGCCTGCTCGTAGACGTCGGGCTTTTCCGCCGCGGTTCCGCCGCACAAGGTCTTGACGGCGGTCTCGCCCTGGCCGCCCTTCTTGAATTCCCGGAGGTCGGTCGGCCCGGAAAAGGAACAGACGGCCTGAACGCCGCTGGAGACGCCTTCGTTGCCGCCCTTGCCCTCCCACTCCGGTTTGTTCGGGGTGCATCCGACCATGAGCGCCAGGTGCCCGCCGGCGGAATAGCCCATCACGCCAATCCGGTCAGGATCGAGGCCGTACGTCTGAGCGTTCTTGCGGGCCCATCGCACCGCGCACTTGCAGTCCTCCAAGGCGGCCGGAAACTTCGCCACGACGCTGAGACGATAGTCGATGCTGGCAAAGCAGTACCCGCGCTGGACGAACTGTTCGGGCTTCGACATCGCCAGCGCCTGTTTGCCACCGTCGCTCCAGCCGCCGCCGTGGAACCAAAGGATCAGCGGCATCGGGCCTTTGGGGCGGTTGTTGGGCCGGTAGAAATCCAGTTTCAGGGAGGTTCCGTCGACCTTGCCGTATTCGATGTCCTTGTCCACCGTGAAGGCGGGCGCCAGCGACACGACGTCCAGGGTATCGATCCGATGCCGTTCGCCATCGGTGTGGAACCTAATCGCAACGACGTCGCCCTTGTTCAACGCCTTCAGCTTCACGCCCATCTCTCCGGGCGGCCAAGTGCCCAGCGCGTACCCGTCGGGCGGGCCGTTCGCGGGCTTCACCGCGATCCAGAAAGCATCGTCCCCGATGAACACGACCGCGCCGGTCACCATTCCCCGGAGCAAGGGCGGCTCTTTCTTGAGGCCCAGCAGCTTGCGGTTGTCGCCGTCCTTGACGTACGCCAATAGCACGCGGCTGTCGCTGAAGACGCCGTTCAGCGACTTCTTGTCGAAACTGTCGGCAAAAACGTACTTGGCAGGCGCCTCCTCGCCGTCGGTCAGGGCCATGAGGGCGTTTACATTCCCATTCGTTGTTAGAATGGCCCCGATCGTGACAACGCCGGCCGCCTTCGTATCGTTGGGCTTGGCTTTGTCCGCGGCCAGGCCCGCGGAGGCACACAAGACGGCGGCAAGAAACGCCGGCCATGTCCATACGATCCCAAGACCGCCTGTTCGCACGGGTCTGTGTCGCATGTTGCCTCCGGGGGATGGCCCCAGCGTTACTATCCCCCGGCGGTGCCGGGGGCTTCCGCGAGGTCTGGCCGGCTCAGCGTTCCAACGGCCGCCGCAGCCACCCGATTGAACCACGATATCCAGGGGAAAGGCCGGTCTTCTCGCAAGGAGTAGTTCAGACGCGGTAGAAGATCGGCCGACCCAGGAAGAAACACTTCGGCAGGCCAGGCAGATGCCCAAGGTGACGATTGCTCGGGACTGTGCCACAGTTCGTCACGGCTAACGGGCCGCGGCGTCCAGACGCTTGTAGACGACCGTTGCGGCGCCGGGCTTGGTCCGGACCTCGACGCTCAGGCCCTCGTCCATCAGGGCCTTGCCGGCAATGGCGGCGGTCGTCCCCGTGTCGGGATCAGTGACCTCATACCGCGCGGCCGGGTCCAGGCCGCCCAGGCGGAAGGTCTTCGCGCCGTCCTCGCACGCGGCGCGGCGGAAGGCCTCGACAACGCCTTCGCCGGTGTCCGCCCGGTGGAACTGCCACGCGATCCACGCGGTCTCGTCGCGGGTGTACGGCGTCAGCGGGTAGAAGTCGCCGCGGTAGCACGGGACGATCCGCCGCCACTCGGCCGCCAGACGCCGCAGCAACGCGTAGTCCAGGTCTTTATGCCGCACGTCGTAGCCCAGGACGATGTTGGCGGCATGACCGCTGCGGAAGGCGTAGGCGTCCACGCGGCCGACGGGGACCGTGTTCGACCCGTAGCAAGGAATCCACTGGAACAGACTGTAGTGGAACGCCTGCTTGACGGGCAGGTTCCCATAGTCGAAGTCCGTGGGGTGCAGCGGAATGGCGCGGCGCAGGGTCTCCAGGTCATTGCGGCGCCCGCCGGAGGCGCAACTGTCGATGACCAGCTTCGGGTGCCGCTCGCGCAGGGCGTCCCAGTAAGCCAGGTAGCCCTGGACGTGCAGGTTCTCCGTCGCGCCCTGGCGGTCGGGGGCGTCAGCGGCCCGCCAGTAGCCCAGCGGGTCCATGTTGAAGTCCTGGCGGTACAGGTCGATGCCCTGCTCGCGAAGGGTCCGGTCCACGTGGTCGGTCAGCCAGGTGCGGGCGTCGGGGTTGCCCAGGTTCAGCAGCGTGCCGCCGAGGAGCCACTCCGGATGATTGGTGGCCAGCCACGTGCCGCCGGCCACACGCTCCGGCTCGAACCAGACGAGCGTCTTGATGCCGCGCTCCCGGCCGTGATCGCTGATCGCCCGCAGGCCGTGGGGGAACCGCTTGGGGTCGGGTTCCCACGTGCCCGTCTTGGGCCAGTGGCCATCGCAGGGATACCAGCCGGCGTCC